>NZ_CP146369.1:758214-1078928 GCF_037055245.1 Brevundimonas olei | reverse complement strand
GCCGCCCGCGCCGCCGCATCGGCGAAGCGCGACAGGGCGCCCGTCACCTGATCCAGGTCCCAGACCCCGCCCAGGTCGCACAGCGCCGTCAGCAGATGCAGTTCCGCCTTCAGTCGACGCAACGGCGCCTTGGCCTCGTCCGGCGCCCCGGCCAAGGCGTCGGTCGCAGTCAGTATCTCCGCCAGACGCGCCTCAGGGTCGCTGTCCAGCGTCCGGCGCAGCCGCTCAGGCCAGCGCCGCGCCAGCCCCGCCAGATAGGGCGAGGCGGCGAAGATCGGCGTCAACGCCGCCCACGCCGCATCCAGCGTCGCGCGCCAGCCGTCGGCGTCCGCCGCCTCGATCAGCCGTTCATGCAGACGCCCTGCCGCCTCCGCGTCGCGCACGGGGCCGCACGGCTGCAATCGCCTCGCCAGAGCGTCGCTCACGCCTCGGGCGTCCGGCTGGCGGCGGGCAGGATCAGAGCCACGCGCAGGCCCGGCCCGCGTCCGTCATAGACGCCCGGTCCCTCGTCCAGCTGAATGCGGCCGCCATGCGCCTCGGCCACCGCCGTGACCAGGGACAGGCCCAACCCCGAACCCGGCTCGGTGCGGCTGTTGTCCAGCCGCACGAAGCGTTGCAGCACGCGTTCGCGATCCTCGTCCGGCACGCCCGGCCCGTTGTCGGTGACGGAAAACTCCACATCGCCCGACGAGCGGCGCCGCGCGCGGAACATCACCGCCCCCCCTTCGGGCGTATATTTGATGGCGTTGTCGATCAGGTTGGCCAGGGCCTGGGCCAGGAAGGGCTGGTTGCCCTCGATCATCAGCCCCTTCTCGATCTCGGCGGCGAACTCCAGCCCCTTGTCCTCGCCGGCCGGTTCGTAGAGCTCAGCCATGTCGGCTGCCAGATCCGCCGCGTCGAACACCTTCGGATCGGGCGCCCCGCCCGCCTGCAACCGGGCGATGGCCAGCACGGTATTGAAGGTCTTGAGCAGGGCGTCCGCCTCGTCCAGCGCCACGCTGAGGGCGTCGACGCCCGACGTCCGTCCCGCTTCGGCGTCGATGAGCGCGACCTCCATCTTGGCCTTCATCCGGTTCAGAGGGGTGCGCAGGTCATGGGCGATGGCGTCGCCGGCGTGGCGGATCGAGGCCATGGAGCCTTCCAACCGGTCCAGCATCCCGTTCAGCCCCTCGCCCAGTTCGTCCAGTTCATCGCCGGAATGGCGGATCGGAACGCGCGCCTTCAGATCGCCCTCCTGCACCGCCGTCACCACGCGATTCAGCCCGCCCATGGCCCGCTCGACCCCCCGGCTGATCCACAGACCGCCGCCGACGCCCAGCAACAACACCATGATCATGGCGCCCCACAGGGCCTGGGTCAGGCGAGCCAGATAGGCCTCGATGTCGCCGATGTCCTCGCCGACGAACAGATGTTCGCCGCCCGACAGGGTCATCTCGACGCCGATGGCCCCGCGCCGACGCACGCGTCCATCCTCGTCCGTGTCGGTCAGTCGGAAATCGTCCCAGCGCGCGGTGGACGGCGGCGCGTCCGCCTTGGGCGGGTCCAGCGGCGATTCCGAGACATTGCCGGTGATCACCGAACGATCCGGCGCCATCAGCAGATAGAGGTAGGGGCCGCCTTTCAGCGTGCGTTCGACCAGCACCTGGTTCAGGGCGTCGCGGCCGCGCGTGCGATAGACGGCGGTCAGGCCCTCGACCTCGGCCTTGACGCTGGCCTCGGCCCGCGCCCGCGCCTCGGACGCCGAGGCGACGTAGACATAGGCCAGCACCGCGCTGGCCGTCGCCGCGAACAGCGCCAGGAACAGCAGCGTCAGCCGAAAGGGCGTCCGCCGAAAGAGCGAGGGCAGTTTCACTTCAGCTTTCTCCCTCCCCTTCATGGGGAGGGTGGTCGCGCAGCGACCGGGTGGGGAGGGCTTCAAGTGCGCTCATTACCCCCGCCATCACGCCATCGAGATCATCGCGAACGGCGGCGTTGTCGAACCTCAGCGTCGTGAACCCTTCGCCAGCCAGCACGGCGTCCCTCACCCTGTCTCTGTTCGCCCGCGCCTCGATCGCATGGGTGACGCCGTCAATCTCTATGACCAACCGTCGATTGAAGCAGACGAAGTCGAGATAATAGCCTCTAAACGGCGCCTGCCGCCGAAAATGAAACCCTTGAGCGCGCAACAGCTTCAACTGAACCCACATACGCGCCTCTGGCGGCGTCAGCGCTTTTCGCATGGCGCGGGCTCGGGCGATGATCGCCATGGTCTGCAAGCCCTCCCCACCCGACCGGCTGCGCCGGCCACCCTCCCCATGAAGGGGAGGGAGAACGATGGCGCGGTTTACGCCTCCAGCCGGTACCCCGCGCCGCGCACGGTCTGCAGCATGGCCTTGTCGAAGCCCTTGTCGATCTTGGAGCGCAGGCGGCTGATGTGGACGTCGATGACGTTGGTCTGAGGGTCGAAGTGGTATTCCCAGACCTTCTCCAGCAGCATGGTGCGCGTCACCGACTGGCCCGCGTGGCGCATCAGGAACTCCAGCAGCTGGAACTCGCGCGGCTGCAGGTCGATCTCCTGCCCGTCGCGGTGGACCGTACGGGCGATCAGGTTCATCTCAAGGTCGCCGACCTTGAGCACGGTCTGGACCCCGCCCGTCTCGCGGCGGCGCGACAGGGCCTCCACCCGCGCCACCAGTTCGGCCAGGGCGTAGGGCTTGACCAGATAGTCGTCGCCGCCGGCCTTCAGGCCCGTGACCCGGTCCTCGACCTCGCCCAGGGCGGACAGGAACAGCACCGGCGTCTGGTCGCCGCCCTTGCGGATGGTCTCGACCATGCCGACGCCGTCCAGGCGCGGCATCATCCGGTCCACGACATAGACGTCGTAGCCCCCCTTCTGCGACTCCAGCAGGCCGAAGGCGCCGTCCACGGCGTGGGTGACCTCGTGCCCAGCCTCGCTCAGGCCGCGCACCATGGCGGTCGCGGCCTCGGCGTCGTCCTCAACCACCAGAATACGCATGCAGCCTCCCAAAAAAGATTCGGCGGCGATGTTAGCGCATCGCCGCCGATCCTGTGAGTTACGCCTTATTCAGACTTGGCGAAGGGCAGAACCACCGAAGAGTTGGTTCCCTGCACCCGGATCAGCAGGAAGACGCCCGGCCGTCCCGCCGACCGCGCCTCGTCCACGGCCGCCTTCAGATCGGCCTCGGAGCGGACCACGCGGTTGTTGGCGCGCTGGATTACCGTGCCGACCGGCATCCGCATCTTGCCCGCTTCCGAACGCGGAGCGACAGCGGTGACCACCACGCCCTGCATATCTTCAGGAATCGAGTAACGCTGACGCAGAGCCGAGGTGATCGGCGTCACCGTCATGCCCTCGATCGACTGGCCGACGACCGCGCCGTCTTCGCCGGGTTGCTGGGCGCCCGAATCCTGATCGCCGTTCAGCTCGGCTTCCGACGGACGGGTGCCCGCGCGGATGTTCAGCGTCTGGCGCCTGCCGTCGCGCAGGACTTCAAGCCGCAGGGTATCCCCGGGCTTGGCTCGCGCCACGCGGCGGGTCAGTTCGGTCGAGCTATCGACCGCCTCGCCGTTCACGCTGACGACCACGTCGCCGATCTGCATCCCGCCGCGATCGCCGGGCGCGCCGGCCGTCACCTCGGCGACATAGGCGCCCTTGGTGTCTTCGCTCAGGCCCAGGGCGGCGGCCGCGTCCTTGGACAGGGTCTGGATCTGCACGCCCAGATAGCCGCGCTCCACCGTCTCGCCGCGCATCAGCTTGTCGGTGACGGCCTTGGCCGTGGTCGCCGGAATGGCGAAGCCGATGCCCACCGAACCGCCCGACGGCGAGAAGATCGCCGTGTTCACGCCGATGACGCGACCATAGATGTCGAACGTCGGACCGCCCGAGTTGCCCCGGTTGATGGCCGCGTCGATCTGCAGATACTCGTTGTAGCCGATCGGATCGATATCGCGCGACTTGGCCGAGACGATGCCCGCCGTCGCCGTGCCGCCCAGGCCGAAGGGGTTGCCCACGGCGATGACCCAGTCGCCGACGCGCGGCTCGGCGGCTTCTTCAAAGCTGACGAAGGGGAAGGCCGAACCTTCGACCTTGATGACGGCCAGGTCCGTGCCTTCGTCGCGGCCGATCAGCTTGGCCTTGAGTTCACGGCCGTCGCTGAGTTTGACCGAGATTTCCTCGGCGTTCTCGACGACGTGGTTGTTCGTCACGATGAAGCCGTCGCCCGAGATGAAGAAGCCCGAACCGGCGCCGGCGGCCAACTGGGTGTCCGCCTCCTCGCCCTCGCCCGAACCGCCCGGCGCGCCGGGAATCGGCACGGCGCCGAAGCCCGGAATCTGGAACACGCCGCGCGGACGCTGGACGCGGGTCTTCACGTCGATCTGCACCACGGCGGGCGCGACCTGCTGGAAGATGTCGGCGAAGCTGAGCGGCGCGCCCTGCGGAGGGGCGAAAGCCAACGCCCCGGCTCCGGCCGAAGGAACCAGTTGTCCGACCTTGGCGGCGGGCGCAGCCTCGGCGCCCGGCCAGGTGATGACCCCGCCCGCCGTCGCGGCGGCGGCGAAGGTCAGGCCGACAGCGGCCCCCAGAATGAACTCCTTGCGTTTCAGCATCGTCGTCCTTGCAGTCTTTTACTGGCGTTCACGGAAAGCTCCGTTCGCCCATGGATATAGGGCGTTACGGCTCAAGCCAATGCACGCCGTCGAGATGATTGTTCCTGATCATCGTTCGGCGTGTGGCGCGTCTGCGTCAGGAAGACGGCGAAAGGCTTTCCAGACGGACAGGAGCAAGCCCCTTCTCAGCGCTCAGCTTCGTCTTCCGCCGTCAGGGCGGCCAGGGCGCGTTCTTCCTCGGGCGTCAGGGGAGCGGCCTCGCCTGCCCCACGACGACGCGACCGCAGAACCAACACCACGCCCGCCCCCGCCGCCAGGGCGAACGGGCCGAACCACAACAGCCAGGTGCCGATCCGCACCGGCGGCCTGAACAGCACATAGTCGCCGTAGCGGCGGATCAGATCGTCCCTGATCTGGGCGTCCGTCTTCCCCTCGGCGATCTGTTCGCGCACCAGGCCGCGCAGGTCGGCGGCGATGCCGGCCGGACTGTCGGCGATCGACTCATGCTGGCAGACGACGCAGCGGATGTCGCCGAACAGGGCGCGGGCGCGGGCCTCCTGGGCCGGGTCGGCCAGAGGCCGGTCGGGCGCGGGCGGCGGCTCGGCCACAACGGGCGCGGCGGCTCCCGCCAGCAGGGCGGCGGCGAACAGGGCGGCGGCGCGCCTCATGCCTGCGCCTCCACGGGCTCGACCCGCTTGGCGGCCTTCTTCACGCGCGAGCCCGCCCCGACGCGCAGACGCCGGTCCAGCAAGGAGATCAACCCGCCCAGCGCCATCAGCGCCGGTCCCAGGAAGATCAACCGCGCCCAGGGGTTGTAATAGATGCGCACGATCCAGGCGCGCTCGCCCGTGTCCGTCGCCGCCCGATCGCCCATGACGGCGTAGACGTCGTCCAGCCCGCGGAAGTCGAGGCCGACCTCGGTCGTCGTCTGGCCGCCCGCCGGGAAGAAGCGGCGCTCGGCGGTGATGACGCGCTCAGGCGCGCGGCCGTCCACCGACATGATGGTCAGACGGCCCTGCTCGGCCAGATAGTTCGGCCCCTCGATGACCTGCACCGCGTCCAGGCGCGCCTTCCACGGCCCCGCGGCGACTTCGCCGCCCAGCGGAAGGGCGGCGGCGGCCTCGGCCTTGAAGCTGGTCTCAACCACGGCCCCCAGAATGAAGACGCCCAGACCCGCGTGGGCCAGCGCCATGCCCCAGGCGCCCAGCGGCAGGCCCTTGGCCCGGCGCAGCGTCTCGGCCAGCGGCGCGCGGAAGGCCTTGGTCCGCACGCCCAGCTCCGCCAGCGCCCCGCCGATCAGCCAGGCGCCGACGCCCAGCCCTGCGGCGGCCAGCGCCTTCTTCGGCTCGAACAGGAAGAAGGCGGCGAAGGCGGCGGCGATCGCCAGAGCGGCGGCCAGCCACAGGCGCTGCAAAGCCCCCTTCAGATCCCCTCGCTTCCACGCCAGCAGAGGCCCGGCGGGCAGGATCAGACAGGCGACGATCATCAGCGGATTGAAGACGGCGTTGAAATAGGGCGGGCCGACCGAGATGGTCGCCCCCGTCGCCGCCTCGAGGATCAGCGGATAGAGGGTGCCGAGCAGCACCGTCGCCGCCGCCGCCGTCAGGAACAGGTTGTTCAGCACCAGCGTCCCCTCCCGGCTGACCGGGGCGAAGGCCGCGCCGGAACGGATGGCGGGCGCGCGCAGGGCGAACAGGATGAAGGCCGCGCCCGCCGCCAGGCCCAGAATGGCCAGCAGCATCATCCCCCGCTGGGGATCGACGGCGAAGGCGTGGACTGAGGTCAGCACGCCCGAGCGCACCAGAAACGCGCCCAGCATGGAGAAGGTGAAGGCCAGAATGGCGAGGAAGACGGTCCAGCCCGCCAACGCCCCGCGCCGCTCAGTCACGATGGCCGAGTGCAGCAGGGCCGCGCCCGCCAGCCACGGCATGAAGCTGGCGTTCTCGACCGGGTCCCAGAACCACCAGCCGCCCCAGCCGAGTTCGTAATAGGCCCAGAAGGAGCCTAGCGTGATGCCGACGGTCAGCAGGGCCCATGACGCCAGCGCCCACGGCCGCACCCAGCGGCCCCACGCCGGATCGACGCGCTTCTCGATCAGGGCGGCGACCGCCAGCGAGAAACAGACCGAAAACCCGACATAGCCCGCGTAGAGCAGCGGCGGATGCACCGCCAACGCCGGGTCCTGCAACAGAGGATTCAGCGACGCGCCCTGCACCGGCGCCGGGTCCAGCCGGAAGAAGGGGTTGGAGGTGAAGGCGGCGAAGGCCAGGAACAGGCTCGACAGGCCCGCCTGCACGGCCACGGCCGAGGTCTTCAACCCGAACGGCAGGCCGCGCGCCAGCGCCAGCGCCCCGCCGAAGACCGTCATCACCAGACACCACAGCAGCAGCGAGCCCTCATGGCTGCCCCAGGCGGCGGCGACCTTATAAAAGACCGGCTTGTCGGTGTGGCTGTTCATGGCCACGTTCGACACCGAGAAGTCCGAGACCACGAAAGCGTAGATCAGCGCGGCGAAGGCCAGGGCGATCGCCCCGGCCGAGGCCAGCATGGCGCCGCCCCCCGCCCCGGCCAGCACCGGGCTGAGGCGCAGGCGCCCCGCCGTGGTCAGCGCCAGACTCAGCACCGACAACGCCAGCGCCAGGATCAGGGCGAAGGCGCCCAGTTCGACGATCAACGCTTACGCCCCCTGTTGCGCAGGCACGGCGGGCGCCGCCGCATCGTCAGGCCGCCACTCGCCCTTTTCCTTCAGCCTGTCGGCGACTTCGCGCGGCATATAGGTCTCGTCGTGCTTGGCCAGCACCTGACTGGCCTCGAACACGCGGTCGGGACGGAAGGCGCCCTGGGCCACAATGCCCTGCCCTTCGCGGAACAGGTCGGGCAGGTCGCCGTGATAGATCACCCGCGCCGTCGCCCCGTTGTCGGTGACGACGAAGACGACCGAGCCGTCAGCGGCCTTGGTCACGCTGCCCGCCTCGACCAGACCGCCCAGGCGGATCATCTGACCGGCAGGCACCTTCTGCGGCGTCACTTCCGACGGGGAGTAGAAGAAGGTCACATTGTCCTTCATCGCCCACAGCGACAGGCCGACGGCCAGGGCCAGCACGGGCGCTGCGGCGATGACGACCCAGAGGCGGCGACGCGCCTTGGGCGATTTGGGCAACCAACTCATGTCAGGGGTCCGAAGGCGGCGATGGTCGCCGCATAAAGAAAGCAAGGCGTAAGCGGCCGGCGGTTCATGGCGCGGCCTCGGCCAGACGGCGTTGCAGGTCGGCGCGGCGCGGATCATCCGGGTCGAGGGCGGCGATCAGAGGCGTCCACAGGGTCAGGGCCTCGGCCCGGTCGCCGCGCGCCAGGGCGGCTTCGCCCAGGAAGAAGCGCGCGCCTAACTGGTCGGGGTCCAGCTTGATCGCCTGACGGAAGGCCGCCTCGGCGTCGCCGTCGACCGCGCCGTTGTTGGCCCGCACCAGGCTCTCGCCCAGCCGCGCCCAGCTGCGGGCGTCGTCAGGCTGGATCGCCACGGCGCGGCGGAAGGCCGAAGCCGCGCCGATGGGGTCGCCCGCCTCGAACCGGGCGGCGCCCAGCATGGTCAGGGCCAGACGGTCGCCGGGCCGGTCCTTGACCACCTGGGTCATCACCGCCGCGACCTGGGCCGGCTCAAGACTTTCCGGCGTCGCGGCCCATTGGCGCACGCGCGCCTCATAAGCCTGATCCTTCATGCCCGGCACGCCAAGCACGACATAAAGGCCCAGCGCCGTCGCCGCCGTCAGCCCCAGGCCGCCCAGCACCCAGATGCGGTCCGCCGCCCGCGCGACGGGCCTCAAGTCCGCACGACGCGCCGCCAGCAGGCGACGGCCCGCCTCGGCCCGTGCAGCGGTCCAGCCCGCCTCGTCCAGCAGGCCGCGCGCCTTCAGCCGGTCCAGTTCGACCAGTTCGCGGGCGCCCGCCTCGCGGTCGACGGCGCCCTCGGCCCCAGCGCCGCGCCGGGCGCTGGACAGCACCACAAGCCCCGCCAGGGCCGTCGCCATGGCCGTCATGATCCAGAAGATCGTCATGGCTGTCGCTGTAGCGGATCAGGCGGCCGGAGGCGAGACACGCGACGCCGCACCCGCCGTCATCAGCCGCCGCCGCACGGTGCGCGACGCATCGCGGGCGCCGATCAGGCCCAGAAGCTCCGAGGTCAGGATGATGCGCTTGCGCGCCGTCGCCATATCAGCGGCCTCTCCGTCATTCAGGCGCTCCATGGCTTCATCGGCCCAGGCGGCCAGGCGGCCGGTCAGGGCCTCGGCCGTCTGACGGCGCTCGGCCTCGCAGCCGAAGACGGACGCCGGGCCGCGCACCAGGCCGACCAGGGCCGCCAGAGCCCGCGCGCGCTGGGCGGCGGACGGGTCGATGGCGCCGTCCAGCCGGGGCGTCGGCCGCGTCATCCGCCCGACCAGAGCCGCCCGCTCGACCGGCAGGACGGCGTCGACGGCCCGTTCGGCCGCGCTGAACTGTTCGGACAGGTGGAGCGCCAGCTTGACCCGAGCCTGCCGCACCGCCTTGCCCCAGGCGCTGTCGGCCTTGAGCGGCAAGGCCACGTCGATCTCGGCCAGGGTCTCGGCGCACCAGTCCAGGTCGGTCTTGAAGCCGTCCAGGTCGGCCTCGGCCGCCGTCGCATCGAAGGCGGCGGCCTCCGAGGCCCGCCGCGCCAGGGTGAACAGGACGCGGTCGACGAACAGGCCCAGTTCGCTCTCGCCCAGAGCCGTTTCCGCGCTGACGTCCCGCCCCGCGCCCGGCGCCGCCAGGCCCACCACGCGCAGGATCAACCGGGCGTCGCCCAGATGGGCGAAGACCACCTCCAGCAGGCGGCTGGCGCCGTCCGGCGCGACCGAGGCGGCCTGACGCAGGGCCAGCTTCAGCTCGGCCGTGGCCTCGGGGCTGGCGCGGCCGACCCATTCGGGAAGATGCGGCAGGGCGCGCCGCGCCACGGCGGCCAGATCCAGACAGGCCGCCAGCTCCGCCGTCTGCGACCGCGACGCCTCTTGCCAAACCTGCTCGGGCCGATCCCGCACGGCCACGGCGGCGCTGAGGCACAGACGGTCGGCGATCATGCGCGACAGGTCGTCGTCACGGTCCAGCTGGGGCAGGAGTTCGGGCTCATGGCGCGTGGCCGCCCGCCACAGCCGCCCCAGAACCGCCGGAGGAAAGCCAAGCCCCGGCAGGCCGTCGGCGCGCGGGCGGAACAGAACCAGCAAGGGGGCGAAGGCCATGTCGCGACGCCGCCGATCCAGGGTTTCGACCTCGATCATGTCGCGCAAGGCCGCCGACCGGTCCCCCGCCATCGTCCCCGCCAGCCCCGAAAGCTGCGACAGGACCCGGTCCGGACACCGTTCGATCAGCTGGGCCAGGGCGGCCCTCTGGGCGACCGACAGGTCCGCCATCCCCACTCCTCCGACCGAACCGATTCCCGGCCAAGACGCCGAGGGTGCCCCGCTGCGGGTTAACAGGGGATTTTAGGACGCGCTGGATCCGCGGCCGAGCCCGATCGCCCTTCCAGCCGAATGAGGGTTCTCGTCCCTATAATAAACGTCTCGTCGCGACCGTTGCGGACGTTGCTCCGCGCCTTTGCCGGTTCTGGCCTTGCCGCTGTCCCCGCTGGATGCAAAATGGGAGCGATGATGATGAAGGCCAACCATTTCCCGCTGATCTGAGGCGACTCGCGCCGGCGCCCGTATGCGCCGCTCAGATCATTTTTCGGCCCGGAAAGGGCCAGGGAGAACAACTGTGCCTCATCTTGAGCATGAGGGTCTGACCGACGGTCAGATCCAGGACTTCATCGGCGACGGCTTCGTCAGACTCGACAACGCGTTCAGCGCCGATCTCGCGGCCCGGTGCCGTGACGAGCTGTGGTCGGAAATCGGCCTGTCACCCCATGCCCCCAAAGGGTGGACACGGCCGGTGATCCGGGTCGCGTCAAAATCGTCCGAGCCCTTTGTCCAGGCGGCCAATACGCCACGGCTGCATCGGGCCTACGATCAGCTGGTTGGCGCCGGGCGCTGGCTTCCCCCACTAGGTCTCGGGACCTTTCCGATACGCTTTCCATCGCCGGAGTCGGCGGGAGACGACGGCTGGCACATCGACATGAGCTTCGGCGACTCACCGGACTTCATGGAATGGAGAGCCAATATCAAGAGCAGCGGACGGGCGCTTCTGATGCTCTTCCTGCTGTCGGACGTCGGTGAAGAAGACGCGCCGACCCGCATACGACGAGGATCACACACCGTAATCGCACGCGAGCTTCTGCCTTGCGGTGAGCGGGGTGCATCCCTGCGGCAGCTGGCGGCAGACGACTTTGTCTCCACCAGCGGTTGCCCGGTCAGCTTGGCGACAGGTCCTGCAGGCACGGTGTTCCTGTGCCACCCCTTCCTCGTCCATGCGGCGCAGAGGCACCTGGGAACTGAACCGCGCTTCATGGCCCAGCCCCCCCTGCTTCCCCGAGGTGAGTTCGACCCGGCGTCGCCACCCTCACCCGTCCAAATCGCCATTCGCCGAGCCTGCGGATTGGCCACGTGACTGGCCGCTTCCCACCCTAGCAGCCCTCCGACTGTCCGCTTCCGTACCTCTGCGCCTTCACCCCTCCGCCGCCGGCAGCTCCAACACCACCTTCAGCCCGCCCATGGCGCTGTCGCCCAGGGTGACGCGGCCGCCGTAGGCGCGGGTCAGTTCGTCGACGATCGACAGCCCCAGACCCGTGCCGGGCGTGTCCTCGTCCATGCGCGTGCCGCGTTTCAGGGCCGTGTCGCGCTGGTCGGCGGGCAGGCCGGGGCCGTCGTCCTCGACCACGGCGATCATCTGGCCCGGCGTGGACGGCCCGGCCGAGATGCGGACGCGGCGCTTGCACCACTTGGCCGCGTTCTCGATCAGATTGCCGAAGATCTCCTGCAGGTCCTGGCGCTCGCCCAGGAAGGCCAGGCCGTCGGGAGCCCGCCAGTCGATCTCGACGCCCTTCTCCTCGAACACCCGCTCCAGCATGACCGCCAGTTCGTCCAGGACCTCGCCTATGTCCGTGCGCTCGCCCAGGCCGTGGGCGGCGCGGGCGGCGGCGCGGGCGCGGCGCAGGTGATGGTCGACCTGGTCCTGCATCACCTTGCTCTGGCGGCGGATCAGATCCGGCAGCGGTCCCTCCTTCGTCCCGGCCTCGGCCAGCATGACGGCCAGGGGCGTCTTTAGGGCGTGGGCCAGGTTGCCGACGTGGGTGCGCTGACGCTCCACCGTCTCCTGATTATGCGCCAGCAGGCGGTTGACCTGTTCGGCCAGGGGCTGGATCTCGACCGGATAGACGCCGCCGACCCGGTGCGAGCGGCCCTGGCGAACGTCGGCGATCTCGTCCCTCAGGTCGTAGAGCGGGCGCAGCCCCACCTGCACCTGGATGAAGACCGCCGTGACCAGCCCCGCCCCCAGCAACAGCATGGCGATCCAGGTGACGGTGGCGAACTGGCGCGTGTCGGCGTCGACGTCCGAGCGGTCGATACCGGCGAAGAAGACCACCGGCCGGTCGCGTCCGGGCAGTTGCTTCATGCTGGCGGCGATGCGCAAGGGCTCGCCCTTGGGGCCGTCGTCGGCGTTGTAGCTGATGGTCTGGCCGAAGGCGGCGCGCAGGCGGTTAAGCAGGTCCGCGCCATACTCCAGCTCAGCCGGCCCCAGGGAGGCCGAACGCGCCAGGACCTGCAGGTCGCCCTGCGGCGTAGGCTCGGCCACCATCCAGTATTTGCCGGACAGCAGGCGCTGGGTTCGGGCGTCCTGAATCTCGCCGACGAAAACCTCGCCCTCGGGCGTGATGGTCGCGGCGACCACGGCCTCGTCGATGGTGTCGCTCAGGATATTGCCCAGTCGGCGCAGGGCCGATTCCTGAAAGACGGCGGTCAGCACGAGGGCCGCCGCCGCCAGGGCGATCAGAATCCACGCCGCCGCCAGCCAGATCAGCCGCCGCGTCAGCGAGCGGCCCGGCCGGCCGAACCACCGGCCCCATTGGCGTCGATCAGGCTGGGACAGGCCTTCGGACTGACCTTCGGACGGGTCCGTCATGCGGCGCTCAGGCCGCGTCGCTCTCGCCGGCCAGCGGCGACAGGCGATAGCCCAGGCCGCGCACGGTCTCGATGCGGTCGGCGCCGATCTTCTTGCGCAGGCGGCCGACGAAGACCTCGATGGTGTTGGAGTCGCGATCGAAGTCCTGATCGTAGAGGTGTTCGACCAGTTCGGTGCGGCTGATGACCCGGCCCTGATGCATCATCAGATAGTGCAGCAGGCGGTATTCCAGACTGGTCAGGCGCAGCGGCTCGCCGTTGACCGTGGCCCGCGCCGCGCGCGGGTCTAGCCTCAGACCGCCGCAGCTCAACGTCGCCGCAGCATGGCCGGCCGAGCGGCGCAGCAGGGCGCGCAGGCGCGCCAGCAACTCCTCGGTGTGGAAGGGCTTGGTCAGATAGTCGTCGGCCCCGGCGTCGAAGCCCGCCACCTTGTCCGACCAGGCGCCGCGCGCCGTCAGGATCAGCACCGGCGTAGCCTTGCCTTCGCGGCGCCAGCGCTCCAACACCGAGACGCCGTCGATCTTGGGCAGGCCCAGATCCAGCACCACCACGTCATAGGGTTCGGTGTCGCCCAGGAACCAGGCTTCCTCGCCGTCGGGCGCGTGATCCACGGCGTAGCCGGCGTCGGTCAGGGCGGTCTTCAACTGGCGCGACAGATCGACGTCGTCCTCGACAAGTAGAACCCGCATTCAGTCGTCCCCGCGAACCCGGCCCGAACGGCCGTCGACCTGGATATCCGAGACGCGGCCGCCGGGATATTCCCAGCGCACCACATAGTCGTCGCCACGCTCGCGCACGCCCAGCATCCGACCGGGACGGCCCGACTGGACTCGGCGCGCTACGTCGCCGGGGTTGGCGCGCGGGCCGCTGTCGCGACGCGGCGCGTCGCGCAGTCCCTGGCCCGGATAGCTGCGGGGTTGCTCCCGGCGATCCTGATCGCGATCCCGGTCGCGGCCGCGCGACTGAGCCGCCGCGTCCGTCAACGGGACGAGGGCGATCAGGCCAGCCAAAAGAAGGGCTCGAATACGCATCATGGATCGCGGTTTAAACCAGTGCCTCTGAACAGCGGCTGAACGCAGTCTATCGGCGTTCAGTCCAAAGAGGAACGTCGGGAGATGAAATCTCCGTCGCATGCCGGCGAGAGAAAAGGAGGCGCATGACGCCGATGTCATCCTGATGAACCCTATCTGAAACGCGTCGTTCAGACGCGGCTCAGGCGCAGGAGGGTCATCTGACGTCAACGCAGCCCGCCGGTTGCGTCCAGTCAAAGGAGCCCGACCATGGCCAAGTTCAAAACGCTGATGATCCCCGTCCTGGCCGCGACGACGGCCGCCGCCGCACTCGGCGCCGCCCTGCCGGCCGCCGCTCAAACCTATCGCCACGCCCCCGCCTATCAGCAGAACCATGGCGGCTGGCAGTCGATCAGCCAACGCAAATACAATCTGGACCGCCGCATCGACCAGGGCGTCCGCACCCGCCAGCTCAGCGTCCGCGAGGCCAGCCGCCTGAAGAACGAGCTGAACCAGCTGGTGCGGCTGGAGCGCGCCTATCAGCGCGACGGCCTGAACCGCCGGGAGCGCATGGAGCTGGATCGCCGCTACGACGCCCTGTCGGCCAAGGTCCGCTATGAGCGCCGGGACCACAACGGCCGCCGCTGGTAAGCTGGACAAGCGTTGATCGCGAAGGGCTGCGGAAGACTTCCGCAGCCCTTTTTCGCATTCGCCCGCCTTAGAGGCCTGCCGCACTGGAGGACGTCGCCTCGCCTGCCTATCTTGACCTCATGTCCATCGCTCGTCTCGACAGTCGCGCCCTGATCCGCGTCAGCGGCCCCGACGCCCGCCCCTTCCTGCACAATCTTCTGACCCAGGACGTGGAGACCCTGCAGCCGGGCGAGCTTCGCTTCGGCGCCCTGCTGTCGCCACCGGGGCGGCTGCTGTTCGATCTGTTCCTCTGGGGCGAGGAAGACGGCGTCATCCTGGATGTCGCGGCCGAGCGGCGCGACGCCCTGATGCAGCGACTGACGCTCTACAGGCTGCGCGCCCAGGTCGAGATCATGCCCATCCCCGACGCCGTCTTCGTCGCCTGGGGGACGGATGTCGCCGACGGCTTCGTCGCCGATCCCCGCCTGTCCGCGCTGGGCGGCCGACGCTGGGGCGATGAGAGCGAGATCGACGCCGCCGAGAGCGACTGGCAGGCCCGCCGCCTGGCCCTGGGCGTGCCCGATCCGACCCAGGACGCCCTGATGGACAAGACCTATCCGATCGAGGCGGACTTCGACCTGCTGAACGGCATCGACTTCCACAAGGGCTGCTTCATCGGCCAGGAGACGACCTCGCGCATGAAGCGGCGCGGAACGATCAAGAACCGCATGATGGCCATCGCCTTCGACGGCCCCGCCCCCGAGCGCGGCGCCGAGGTGCTGAAGGGAGACCTGCGGGCGGGCGAAGTCATGACCGGCGCCGAGGGACGCGCCATCGCCCTGATGCGGCTGGACCGCATGGACGGCGACCTGACCGTCGAGGGCCGCCCCGTGCGGGTCGAGAAGCCCGACTGGATCCCTGATTTGCAAGGCTAAATCCGGCAAAACGGAAAATCTGCTTGTCGTGATGTAAAAGTTGCTTGACGTAAACGCGACATCGTTGGTAAAGCTCACTTGTCAACACGACAGGGGAGCTTGTCATGAACACCGAGATCATCACCGTCGGCGCAGCCGCCGCCCGCAACAAGAAGACGATGGACGACCTGACCGTCGGCCTGTGCGCTCTGACCGTGGTCGGGGTCAGCGCTACCGCCGCCACGCCGTTCTGGCCCGAAGCCTGGGGCCGCGCGCCGTCGATCGGCGTCGTCGTCCTGGCCGCCGGACTGGCCGTCTTCCTGGCCCTGCACACCCTCTACTGGTGGCGCGCCCTGGATGAGGCCGCCAGGGAAGCCCACAAGTGGGCCTGGTGGTGGGGCGGCAACCTGGGCCTCGTCGCCGGCGGCGCGGCCGTTGTCATCGCCGCCCTGGCCGACGTGAACCTGTTGCCCGCCGCCCTGCCCCACACGGATGCCGCCCTGATCGCCCTGGGCGTCGCCGCCGTCTTCGCCGCCCAGGCCGTCGGCTACGGGATCGCCTGGTGCGGCTGGTGGATCGCCCGCCGATGACCAGCGCCTTCATCAACCGCCTCAAGGTCTTCCGCGCCGAGCGCGACTGGACCCAGGCTGACCTGGCCGAACGCCTCGGCGTCTCGCGCCAGACCATCCAGGCGCTGGAGAAGGGTCGCTACGACCCGTCCCTGCCCCTCGCCTTCCGCATATCCCGCCTGTTCGGCCGGCCGATCGAAGCCATCTTCATCGCCTGATCGCCCCCTTCCTTCAGACAAACCTCTCAAAACCAAGGACTTTGCAATGACCCTCGCTCACCGCATGGGCCAATCGGCCAACCATGTCTCGCGCTTCGCCGCCGGCCTTCTGGCGGCGCTGGCCGCCTCCGCCGCCTTGGCCGCCGCGCCCGGCGCCGCACACGCCGAACCGACGATCCCTGTCCCGGCCGTCGCCCCCATCCCTCGCGCCGAGGGCGCCGGCCCGCCGCTGTGGGTGGTCAAGGATGCGGACTCCACCGTCTATCTGTTCGGCACAGTGCATCTGTTGCGTCCCGGCACGGCCTGGGGCTCCGACAAGGTGGACGCCGCCTTCGCCAGCGCCTCGGACATCTGGGTCGAGATCGCCGATCAGGACGACCAGGCCGTCGTCATGCCGGTGATCCAGCAGTACGGCGTCGCCCCGTCCCGCCCACTGTCGTCCGTCCTGTCGGCTGAGGACTTCGCCGCCTTCGACAAGATCGCCCAGGCCAACGGCGCGTCGGGCGCGGCCCTGGACGCCTATCGTCCCTGGCTGGCGGCCTTCATGATCTCCATGTCCGGCCCGACCGATGCGGGCTATCGGCCCGAGGCGGGCGTCGACAAGACGCTGATGGATCGCGCCAGAGCCCAGGGCAAGACGCTGCACGGCTTCGAGACCGCCGACATCCAGGTGCGTCTGATCGCGGGCATGAGCGAAGAAGCCCAGGTGACCTATCTGAACCATTATGTCCGCAACACCGATCGCATCGTCGCCAACCTGGATGGAACCGTGACCGCCTGGTTGGAGGGCGACGCCGCCGAAACGGGCCGCCTCAACCGCGCCAACACCCGCGACGTGCATGAAGACATCCACCGCGCCGCCCTGATCGATCGCAACGCCGACTGGACCAACCAGATCGAGACGATGATGAAAGGCTCCGGCACGGCCTTCGTCGCCGTCGGCGCCGCCCATCTGATGGATCAGGACAGCGTGATCGACATGCTGACCGCGCGCGGGTTCACGGTCGAGCGGCTGTAGGACGCCCTGCGGCATCCCATGAAGGCCCGGCGGAAACGTCGGGCCTTTTCGCTTGCGCCTCTAGAACATTCCAGCAACATCGCGCCATGACCGAATCCGAAAAGGCCGAAGGGCGCTGTGGCTGGTGCGGGACGACGGACCCGCTCTACATCGCCTATCACGACACCGAATGGGGCGTGCCGGAGTACGATCCCCGCGCCCTGTGGGAGAAGCTGGTGCTGGACGGGTTTCAGGCCGGACTGGCCTGGATCACCATCCTGCGAAAGCGCGAGGGGATGCGCGACGCCTTCGACGGCTTCGATCCCGAAATCGTCGCCCGCTACGGCGAGGCCGACCGCGCGCGCCTGCTGGCCGACCCGCGCATCATCCGCTCGGGCGCCAAGATCGACGCGGCCGTCAGCGGCGCCCGAATCTGGCTGGACATGCGCGACAAGGGCGAGGACTTCTCGGCCTGGCTGTGGTCCTTCGTCGGCGACAAACCGCTGGTGAACCAGTGGGGCTATTTCCGCGAGGCCCCGACCCAGACCGCCGAAAGCCTCGCCATGGCCAAGGCCTTGAAGGCGCGCGGTTTCAAGTTCTGCGGGCCGGTCATCACCTACGCCTTCATGCAGGCGGTGGGCATGGTGAACGACCACCAGACGACGTGCTTCCGGCATGGAGAGGTCAGCGCCCCTTAACACTCAAGGCCCCGCGCCAAGGCCCGACGACAGTCGCCGCTCCGGGACCTGCCGTTACAGGCCATTGCGGAGCCGCCGCCCCGGCGCCATGCTCGCTCCGTCGAAAAAGGCGGATCGGTGTGGTTAGCCCGGTCCTCGCGCAAGCGGGTCTGTCCGCCGCACCCTGCGGTGAGTCCCACGGCCTTCAACGGCGTCGCATCGGGCGGCGCCGAGCAAAGGACGTTGGATATGCAACAGCAGATTTCGGTCGTGACCCTGAGCGTAGGCGATCTGGGCCGCTCAAAGCGCTTCTACGCCGAGGGCTTCGGGTGGCGGCCGGTCTTCGAAAACCAGGAGATCATCTTCTATCAGATGAACGGGTTTATGCTGGGGACCTGGTTGGAGGGCGGGCTTGAAGCCGACATGCAGCGAACAGACCTGTCTCGTCCCGGCGCCTTCAGCCTGGCTCACAATGTCGGCTCGCGAGACGAGGTGCAGTTCGTGCTGGATCGTCTGGGCGCATTCGGCGGGCGACTGCTTCGTCAAGCCGACGCTCCGCCCCAGGGCGGGCCGAGGGGATATGTGGCCGACCCGGACGACCACGCCTGGGAGATCGCCTGGAACCCGGCCTGGCCGATCGATCCGCAAGGCTTCGTCACCTTCGGCCTGTAAGGGTTCGCGCGTCGGTTCCATGCCGGGCGTTCGTGGGTCATCCCCGTCTTCCGCCCCGTCCCGGTTCGTGGCACTGACGCGCCATGAGTTCGCCCAAAGCCGCCGCCAAGACCGACCGCCCCTTGCCCACCCTGATGCTGGAGTTGGAGGCGCGTGCGACCTGGAACGGTCACGTGTGCGGGGTGGATGAAGCCGGGCGCGGGCCGTGGGCCGGGCCGGTGTCGGCGGCCGCGGTGATCCTAAACGCCGACGACCTGCCGTCGGGCATCGACGACTCCAAGGCTCTGACGGAAAAGCGCCGCACGGCGCTGGAGGTCGAGATCAAGAGCCGCGCCGTGGCCTGGGGCGTCGGCTTCGCCTCGGTCGAGGAAATCGATGAGCTGAACATCCTGCACGCCACCGGCCTGGCCATGCGGCGGGCGGTCGAGGCCCTGGCCCATCCGCCGGCGCACGCCCTGGTGGACGGCAACTATCGCTTCAAGCTGCCCTGCGCCGTGACCCCTGTGGTCAAGGGCGACAGCCTGTCCCTGTCCATCGCGGCGGCGTCGATCCTGGCCAAGACGGCGCGCGATCGGCTGATGATCGAGATGGATACGGTCTATCCCGGCTACGGCTTCGCCAGCCACAAGGGCTACAACGCGCCGATCCACCAGAAGGCCTTGCAGACGCTGGGTCCCTGCCCCGCACACCGGCGCAGCTGGGCGCCGATCAAGGCCTTGCTGGACGCGGCGTAGGCGGAAGACTCAGACCGACAGGGCTCCGCCCAGCAGCATCCCCATCAGGCCGGCCACGATCGCGCCGATCAGCAGGATGGTCCAATTGTCCAGCCCGCGGCCGCGCCGAAGCGACGGGCGAGCCGGACGCAAGGTCTCGCCTCGGGCGTCGAAACCTCGGGAATCAAAGCGAGAAACGGCGGGAGGAAGACCGGAAAGCGTACGCATACGGCCAAAACGGCGAGCGCCCGGCTTTCGTTCCCGTCACGCCGCGACCGGCAACTCCACGGGTTGCTGGGTGACCACGAAGAGATATTCCACATTTCTGAGCCGACCGACCGAACCTACCTTCTGGCCCTTCAGATTGTGGATGCCGATGCGGGCGCCGACGTAGCGGGGACGCGGAATCTCGACCACCTGCACATGGCCGCGCGCCGACAGCATGGCTGTCAGGTCGTCGCGGGTCAGATAGCCCTCGTCGTTGAAGCTGACGATCAGGTTCGGCGCCCTCAGCCGCTCGATGACGGTCTGCAGGGCCGGGCCGATGCCGGGCTTGGAATTGAAGGCGGACTTGCGCGTCTTCACATCGACCCGCTTGCGCGCCACGCCATAGGTTTCCGGCTTGTCCCACAGCACCAGGCTTTCCCAGCAGTGATAGTTGCCGAGGTAGGAGTGCTGATTATAGGGCGGGTCCAGATAGACGAGGTCCGCCTCGACCTCGGCCGCCATCTCGACCGCGTCGCCTTGGGTGGCGAGGCACGGCCCGGCCGCCACGCCGGGCAACAGGTCCGGCAGGCGCAGCTCCAGCGGCTTCAGCGCGCGCGGCGCCCACTGCTTCATGAAGGCCATCTGCAGGCCCGCCGTGGAATCCACCCGGTCAGCCGCCTCCATCAGGGCGACCAGCGCCACCGCCTTTAGTTCGGGCTCCAGTCCTATGACCTCGATCCGCTCGCGCATGGCGTCGATGCGGGCGCCGTTGTCGGGATGGAAGAAGCGGGCCTCCTCGCAATAGGTCCTGGTGAACCAGCCCGGCGCAGGCGCCACGGCGCGCAGTTCGGCCAGCACGGCCTCGGCCCGCTCGGCCCAGGTCTCGCGATCAGCCTGGACATAGGCCGTGGCGAGGGCGTGGGCATAGGCGTTGTGATCATTGGACCAGACGCGGAACCCCTCGCGCTTCAGCGCATGGCCCACGCGCGCGGTGCCGGAGAACAGGTCGCAGACCGTCCCGCCCTGCGGCTGAGCCGCTCGCACCGCGCCGATCACCTGGCCCAGAAGCGCGCGCTTTGAGCCGATGTATTTGATCATTCCGTCCCGTCAGGTCCTGCGGGCGCGCTTCGCCCCTTGTCCGCTGCGGGGCGCAGCATGGGCCGGAGCATGGGCCAGACGCAACAGATTCGCCGCGCCGGGCGCGCCGAAAGGCGTTCCCGCCAGGATCAGGATGCGCTGCCCAGGCTCGGCCAGGCCATAGAGCATGGCCGCCTCGACGGCGTCATCGGTCAGGCCTTCCAGCGAGGTCGGCTGGTCGCCCAGACGCGGCTCCAGGCCCCAGACCAAGGCCAGGCGGCGCGCCGTCTCCGGCTTGGGCGTCAGGGCCAGGACCGGTTGCAGGGGCCGCTCGCGCGACATCCGCCGCGCCGTGCCGCCCAGGGTGGTGAACACGACCATGCAGGCGGTCGAGGAGGCCTCGGCCGCCTTTCGCGCCGCCGCGACCAGGGCGTCGACGTCGTGAATGTCCATGCCCGCATGATCGGCATCCATCAGGCCCGGCCACAGGGGGTCGCGCTCCACCCGCTCCATGATTCGGTTCATGATGGTCACCGCTTCCAGCGGATAGTCGCCCGCCGCCGTCTCGGCCGACAGCATCAGGGCATCGGCGCCCTCATAGACGGCGTTGGCCACGTCCGAGGCCTCGGCGCGCGTCGGGGCCGGGGCGCTGGTCATCGACTCCAGCATCTGGGTCGCCACGATGGCGGGCACGCCGCGCTGGCGGGCGGCGCGCAGGATCTTCTTCTGGGCGACCGGCACTTCCTCGGGGTCCATCTCGACCCCCAGATCGCCGCGCGCGACCATGACGCCGTCGCAGTAGTCGAGGATGCTCTCCAGGTCGTTCAGCGCCTGGGGCTTCTCGATCTTGGCCAGGCAGGCGGCCTGGCCGTCGACGATCTGCTTCAGCTCGGCCATGTCCTCGGCCTTCTGCACGAAGCTGAGGGCCACCCAGTCGACGCCGAGACGAAGCGCGAAGGCCAGGTCCTCGCGATCCTTGGGCGTCAGAGCCGAGACCGGGATGACCGCCTCGGGCACCGCCACCCCCTTGCGGTCCGACAGTTTCGAGCCGCTCTCGACCGTGACGTCGCACCATTCGTCGGTGCGCTCGCCCACGCGCAGCCGCACCCGGCCGTCGTCCAGCAGCAGCAGCATTCCGGGCCGCAGCGCCTTGAAGATCTCCGGATGCGGCATCTGCACCCGCGTCTCGTCGCCGAGAGCCGGATTCAGGTCGAAACGCATCGTGTGGCCCGGCTTCACCTCGATCTCGACATCGGCGAAGCGGCCCAGGCGCAGCTTGGGCCCCTGCAGGTCGGCCAAGACGCCCAGCGGCCGCTTCAGGGCCATCTCGGCCCCGCGCACGGCCTTGAAGGCGGCGGCGTGGTCGTCGTGCGAGCCGTGGCTGAAGTTCAGGCGAAAGACATCCACCCCCGCCTGGGCCAGCGCCTTGACCGTTCCCGGCGCGCGGCTGGCGGGTCCAAGGGTCGCGACGATGCGCGCGCGGCGGGCTCTTTGCATGAACGGGTTTCCTCTTATGGCTCTGACGGCCGGCGCCTCCCCTCAGAAGCGCTTCTCAGCCCTTTGTGCCAATGAAACGCGGGAGGCGTAAGAGCGGCCCCCGGCGCGGAAACACGAGTTTATGACCGCGAAACACGAAGTTACGGCCGCGCTCCGGCCTACTTCGTCTCGCAGCGGCCCTTGGCGAACTGGGGCAGATCCATGCAGCGGCCGTCGATCGGGGCGTCCGGCTTGACTCCGATCAGATTGGCCAGGGTCGGGGCGATGTCGATGGTGCGCATGGGCAGGAAGCGCTCCTGCCCCTCGGCGCCCGGCCACCAGAAGACGATGGGCACGCGGCGGTCGTAATCCCAGGGCGAACCGTGACTGGAGATGGCGCCGCCGACGCGGCCCTGGCCGGTCAGGCCCGGCTGCCAAGCGCGCAGGATGTCGGGCGAACGGTCCGCCACGGCCGACAGGCGCAGGCGTTGGCGCAATGACAGCTCCTCGGGATTGTCGGAGGCCGGAACCGGCTCGGCCAGCAGTTCGTCGCGGGCTACGGCCAGGGCCACCTGCGGCTCGCCGTTCAGCAACTCGATCGCCGCGGCCAGAACCTGCGAACGCAGCGGCTCGGCCAGCGACTTGCGGTCCTTGTCGACGATGACGAAGCCCCCCGCCGAGGACACCACCGGATCGGCGTCCAGACCGAAGCGGGCCTTCAGCGCCGCGTTGACGCGCGGTTGCAGGGCGCGGTCCACTCGGCCGGCGTCCGGATAGCCCTCGACCGCCGAACGCTCGGGAAAGTCCGAACCGCCGTGGTCGGCCGTCAGAACGACGATGGCGCCGCCCGGAATGGTCGACAGCCTGTCCAGGAAAACGCCCAGCGCCGCGTCCAGACGCAGCATCTGCTCGCACATCTCCGGCCCCTGGGTGCCGTAGCTGTGGCCGATCCGGTCCGTGGCCGACAGGCTGACGCCCAGCATGTCCGTGGCGCCGCGACGGCCCAGTTGCTGGCTGTCCAGCAGTTCGATCGCGCCTTCGATCGTCAGCTCGTCCAGGATGGGCGAGTTGTCGAGGCGGAAGTCGGCCGGCGGCACCTTGGAATCGAAGGTCTGGCCCGCGATGGTCCACCGCCCTTCCAGACGACGGCAGGCGGCGTTGGAATAGGTCCAGTTGGGCGCCTCTCGCGTGAAGCGGTCGATCATGCGGGCGTTCAGGGCCGTCACCGGAGCCAGACGCGCCTCAGCCGACTGGCCCGGCTCGACATAGGTGGTGAAGCCGAAATTGTCCGTCAGCCAGAAGGCGCCGTCCGCCTTGTGCCCGGCCAGGTTGATGGCGCCGCGATCCTTGCCCGACACGCCATAGACGCGGCTTTCCGGGCTGACGGCCTTCAGCCAGTCGCCTAGGGTCGAGGCGCTCAGCTGTTCGGGGCCGACCGGGCCGTTGTCGGTGTTCTTGCCGTGGGCCAGGGTGTTCTGCGGAGCGGCTAGGCAATAGGTGGTCTTGCCCGTCGTCGTGTCGATCCAGTCGTTGGCCGGAATGCCGCTGCGTGCCGGATGGGCGCCGGTCAGGACGGTCGAGTGCCCGGCGCAGGTCACCGTCACGCCGTGGGTCTGATAACCGTTGATCGAGACCATGCCCTGATCGGCCAGGGTCTTCAGCCCGCCGGTGAACTGGCTGCGGTACTGATTGAACAGATTGGCGCTCAACTGGTCGACCACCACGGTGACGATCAGCGAGGGCGAGGCCCGTTCGGCCGCCGGCGCCGTGATCGCGGGCTGGGCCGCCGTCTCCGTCGCCTGCGCGGCTGCGTTCACGGCGACGAGGCCCAAGGTCAGGCCCAGGGCGGAGGCGAGAAGGCGGCTGCGGATCATCGGAAACACCAAGCGAAGCATAAAGTCATCGAACCCCTACGCCGCCGCCATGACGGGGCCAAGACAGCGCGGCCATGAAAAAAGAGGGAGGCCGCAGCCTCCCTCGGGACTTCAGATCATCGGCTCGCCACGCCGGCGGGCCTCCAGCCACTCCCGGAAGAAGGCGCGGGCGATGAAGGCGAGCACGCCCGCGACGATGACGGGCCACATCAGAACATAGGCGGTGAGCCAAAAGGCGCTCATGGCGATCTCCTGTTAGCGGGATTGAGGAAGCTGTTGTTCGGCGCCGATCGCTGCGCGCGCCGACGCGGTCGCAAGGTCTTCGCCTTCCTCCACGTCGAAGTCCCCGGTCATGCGAGCGATGCGCGAGAAGTCGAAGCCCGTCCGGTTGGACAGGGACATGACAGTGCAGACCACGGTGCTGACGGCATAGGCGATCAGCGAACCGCTCAGCACGGCGTAGTCATGCAGGAAGCCGATGGCGAAGGGCGCGACGACCAGGGCGGCGATCACCCCGACGATCCGCGCCGGGCGCGCGCCGAAGAAGCCGAAGGTCATCAGGCCCGCGACCACGCCGACGCCGACCACGGCGATCACATCGAAGACATAGCCGACCGCGCCGTCCATCGGGATCCAGCCGAACCGCACGGGGAAGAAGAGCGCCAGCGCCGCCAGCACCGAGACGGTGAAGGCCTTGTTGGTCACCTTCTCCCAATAGAAGCTGGCGATGACGGGGAAGACTAGCGCGCCCCAGATGGCGCCGACCAGGACCAGCAGGTCCAGGATGTTCATGCGGGCTCCGGCGAAATAGAGGGCCGCGCCGGTGGCGATGACCATGGTCGCCCGCCCCACGGTCAGCATCAGGCGCGGATCGGCCTTGCGCTTGCCCGCCCGGCCATAGACGTCGGCCATCATGATCGACGACAGGGCCGACAGATCGGAGTCCGCCGTCGAGGCCAGCGACCCGATGATCATGATGAAGAAGACGCTCAGCAGCACCGGCCCGAAATAGGTCCCGGCCAGTTGCGGGATCAGGTTGTTGAGGTCGCCCTCCATCGGATTGATCCCCGCATACAGGGCCACGACGCCCAGCATGCCGATGCCGATGATCGTCGCCCCATAGCCGATGGTGGCGGTGATGAAGGTCGGCTTGATCAGGTCCTCGCGCACGGCGAACAGGCGCTGGGCGATGGTCTGGTTGCCGATGGCGTAGGCCAGGACGGCGGCGATATAGGGCGCGCCCTGGTTCAGGAAGGCGTCGGACGAGAAGAAGCTGGTCTGCTGCGGCGTCAGGTTGGACGCGCCTTCGACAAAAACGGCCGGGCCGCCCATGGCGAAGAAGATGGCCGGGATGACCACCACCACGGCGCCCAGCATGGCGCACACCTGAATGAAGTCGGTCAGCACCGAGGCCCGGAACCCCGACCACAGGGTGTAGAGCAGCACGCCGCCCGCGATGACGACGATGCCCTGGCTGAAGCTGAACGGCGACAGCATGGCGATCAGGGCCCCGCCGGCGATAAAGTTGGACGTCAGGCTGATGACGCTGCCCAGGATATTGGACCCCGCCAGCATCAGTTGGCTGGAGCGGCCGTGCCGGGCGTACATGACCTCGGCCAGGGTGTGGGCGCGCGGCGCCACGGCGCGGATGCGGCGGCCATAGGGGTAGATGAACAGGATCATCAACGCCCCCCACAGCCCATAGTGGATCGGCCCCGATATCCCGTAGACGTAGCCGGAGGTGGCCGAGGCGTACATCGACGCCGCCCAGATCCAGGTCGCCGTCATCGAAGCAGCCGAAACGCCCAGACCGATGCCGTTGCCGGCCGTCATATAGGCGTCAGCGTTTTCCTTGCGTCGGCTGATCCTCAGAGAAATCAGCATGGTCAAGCCGAAAAACAGCACCAGCAGGCCGACCGTCAGCGGCCCGCCCAATTGTTGAAGTTGTACGTCGTCCACGCGCGCCTGCGCTCCTGTCTCTTCTACTTCCGGCGAGCCCCCGGCCCGCCATCCGCGCACCCGCAAAGACGCCGCCGCGCCACAGGCGCAGGCAGACGGAATGTCACGGTTGCGTTCGCGCCCGACATGAATGCCCGGCGCAATGAAAGGCGCGTCGAGCGCGCCGGCGCGGCCAAACCCCTCAAGCCACGAGAAGAGATCTTAATACACCAACGGCAAAGCCGAGATAAAGTTTTTGTGCAATGCGGTAGGCTTGACAGAAATTCGGCTCATTTCACCAAAATGAAAGGAGGAGAAACTCACGATCATTTATCACGATCTCAAAGGCATTGAAAATCGACTGAAATCATATTCATGATAATCTATACTTTTATCGCAATGAATACCAAATCAGCATGAAGAATTCGGCAAAGGACGAAAGCTGTATTCATCCAGCGTCGGCAGAGCAGCGCCCCCGCTGGCTTGCGGCGCCGCCCCCGGCCCGGCCGAATACGCAAAACGCCTGCGTTCACGAACGCAGGCGCTGAAACGGCCTCATACAGGATCGTTGAGTGTGAAAGGACTATCCGCGGCCCCTATGGGACCAAGACGGTTCATCAGACCTTTGAGGCCTTCACCTGTTGAGGCGGCACGAAAAGGCCCCGAGCGACGCCTGGGGCCTTTGATTTACGCTCCAAAATAGGCGGATTCCGCCTCTGGAAAAGCTACCAGTCCCCATTTCCTGGGCAGTACCCAATCGCTTCCATGGTATAGTAAGGCGTCGCGGTACCAATCACTAAAGGCGTGATAATGTAGGTGCTGTTCTGACAAACTTGGCGCACTTCGCCAACGATCTCAGAATGCGAAGCATCGCTATAGAAATAGTACTGATAGTAGAGCTCTGGCTCCACAGCTACAGCCGCACCTGACAGGCCAGTAACTGCAAATATTCCGGCAGAAACAGCGAGAGCGCCTCGAATTTGGCTTAAATTAAAACGCTTCATACTCAATACCTCCCTTTCTTTCTAATCAGCAACCCATCCCACATATCGCCGCTATGGGCAATGCGGTCAAAGGGTTCGCCCCAAGCCGCTCTGCGGCTCGGTTTCAGATAGCTGCTGCGTGTCCGCTGCGGTCTGGGGCGATGAGGTCTGCAAGACCAAGTTTTCGTTCCACGCCAAGGGAACGTCTGAAGAACCTTGCGGCGCTCTCGCGGCGCTCGGAGCGTTCAGGATTACTCGGAAAGTGTCGGAAAGTTGTGACAATTCAATGGGGTGCCGAAAAGAGACCCAGAGGCCCTCTTCGACCGCCCCAACGGGCATAACCCATTGAAAACATTAATGGTGCGAGCGGCGGGAATCGAACCCGCACGACCGAAGTCGAGCGATTTTAAGTCGCTTGCGTCTACCAGTTCCGCCACGCTCGCGGCGTGCGCCTCAGCGCTTCGCCTCCTGTGCCGCACGGGCGGCCCGGAAGTCCACATCTGAATCGGCGATCAGACGCACCAGGGCCGCCCAGGCGGCGACGTTCTGGGTCATCTGGGCCGGGTCGATCTTGTCCAGAGTGTCGTCGGCCGTGTGGTGCAGGTCGAAATAGCGCGTGCCGTCCTGGCGCAGGCCGAAGACCGGAACGCCCGCCTGGGCCAGCGGGCCGATGTCGACGCCGCCGAACAGCTCCGCCTCGCCCGGCAGCACGCCCAGCGGATGCAGGACCCGCAGGGCGATCCTGGCGAAGTCCGTGTTCTGCGAACCGGGCGGCAGGCCCAGGGCGTAGACGCGGTCGGCGCCGAAATCGCTCTCGCCGGCGACGACATGCTTCTCGACGCCCGCGCCGATGTTGCGGACATAGGCGCCGCCGCCGTTGCCGTGATCGGTCGGCTGGGCGACCTCTTCAGAGCCGTACAGGACCACACGGACCGTACGGGCCGGTCGGCCCTGTTCGGCGATCAGCTTGGCCGCCGCCAGGGTGATGGCGCCGCCCGCCGCATCGTCGATGGCCCCTGTGCCCAGGTCCCAGCTGTCCATGTGCGAGCCCAGCACGATGATCTCGTCCGGACGCGAGGCGCCGACGATGTCGCCGATCACATTCTGGCTGACCGTCTCATAGGTGTGAGCGGTAGATTTCAGGCGCAGGCGCACCGTCTCGCCCATGCCGACCAGACGCGCCACCTGATCGGCGTCCGGGGCGCTCAGGGCGAAGGACGGCAGCGGCACCTTGCCCTCGACATAGCGGGTGGTGCCGGTGTGCGGCATGCGGTGTTCGTCCGACCCGGCCGAGCGCATGACGAAGGCGACCGCGCCGCGCTTGGCGGCCTCGGACGGCCCCTGGCTGCGCAGCCGCGACAGGGGGCCATAGCCCGAGCCGTCCTGCATCCGCACCATCTGGCCGCCGTCGACCAGGGCGATCTTGCCGTTCAGCGATCCGGCGGGCGCCGCCAGCAGCGCATCCAGGCCGTCGAAGAAGACGACGTCCGCCTCAATTCCCTCGGCGGGGGTGGCGATGGAGTGGCCGAGGGCGGCGGCGACCAGTCTCTGGGGACGGGCGCCCAGGATTTCCGCGCTCTCCTCGCCCCGCTCCCAGCCGATCAGGGGAAAGGTCTCGATGCGGACGTTCTGGAAGCCGTGGGCGCGCATGTAGTCGGCGGCCCAGGCGGAGGCGTCCTGCTCGGCGCGAGAGCCCGCCGGGCGCGGGCCGAAGCGGGTGGTGATCTGGGTGACGTAGTCGAGGGCGATATTGCCCTTCAGCGCCTGGTCGCGCACCTGTTCGGCGGCGCGGATGGTCCCGGCGTCCTGGGCCAGGACCGGCGTGGCGATCAGGCCGAGCGCCACAGCGCTGGCGGCCATAAGACGAGCATTGAACGACAAGTGCGCCTCCCCAACTCAACAATGAGGCGCGGACCCTAGCGGGCGAAGCCTGCGACCGAAAGTCTCAGCTTCGCCGCCAGGACGGAAATCACTCGCCCTTGATGAAGGGCTCGACCGGGCCTTGCAGCTTGACGGTCAGGGCCTTGCCGCGACGGTCGACGCGATTGCCCACGGCCAGGCGCACCCAGCCTTCCGAGACGCAGTATTCCTCGACATTGGTCTTTTCCTCGCCCTTGAAGCGGATGCCTACGCCGCGCGCCAAGAGGTCGGCGTCGTGGAAGGGGCTGTCGGGATCGACCGAAAGGCGGTCAGGCAGGGCGTCGGACATGGAGAGGTCTCGCGAAAAATCGAAGCGGGCTGAATAGCCGCGCAAGGCCTGTGCGACAACCGTCGCCTATTGCACCGACTGGCGCGCGGCGGCCGGGGCGTCGGCGGCGACCGCCGCATAGGGGCGCGGGCCGGTCTCAGCGGGCGCCGGCGCCTTGGCCGCGGGTTGCGCCGCCGGGCGAGCGGCCGCGGGCGTCGGGGCGCGACGCGGCGCGGTCTGCTGCGCAGCGCGAGTCGGCGCGGGCGCAGGGGCGGCGGCAGGCTGAGAGGCAGGCTGGGCGGCAGGCGTCGGAGCGGGCGCAGCCTCGGTCGGCGCGGCCACGGCGGCGGCGCGGGCGGCGTACTGCTGGGCCTGGAAGCGTTTGGCCAGCTTTTCGGTCAGTTCGCGCGCGGCGGCGGGCTGCATCTGGGCCATGATGGCGGCCAGGGTGCGCGGGCGCATGGCCGAGGCGACCGGCAGACGCACGCTGTCGTCCAGGGTGGCGAATACGGCCGCCGCCTCCTTGGGCCGCATGGCGGAATAGACGGCGACCAGACGGTCGGCCTCAGCCTTTTCCTTCTCATCCACCTGGCCGACCAGGGCGCTGATCTCGCCCTTGAGGGCCTCCAGCGCCTGCAGCTTGGCGTCCAGCTTCTGCTCGGCGGCGACCATCAGCGGCAGGGTGGTGGCGAAGTCGGCGTCGCGCGCGTCCAGCTGGTCCCGGCGCTTGGACAGGGACTGGATGATGCGCAGTTCAGCCGGAGAAATGCCCGCCTGCTGGGCCAGTTGTTCGGGCGTCAGAGCGCAGACGGCGGGGGCGGGCCTGGCATCGGCCTTGGCCCCCTCGCCTTCCCCGGCGACCGCCTCCTGAGCCCATGCGGTCGCCCCCTGAAACAGGTCCGGCGCCACGCCCGCGGCGCGCACGGCCACGACGCCGCCGATGGCGACGGCGATCAGGGGCAGAAGGCGGGGCAGCTTGCTCATCGGTCAAACTCAGCGAACGGTTCGGCGCCAAACACGCCGGGTAGGAAAAACTTCGCCCCTCAAGTCGTCCGACACCGCGTGTCGGACATAGGGCGCTTAAAAGCATCAAGCAGCGAAAAGGTCGTCGTCCAGACTACGGCGGGCGCGGTTTAGGCTCTGTTGCGCAGCATGGTTAGCGGCCAGGGCCTGCATCACCGGCGAGGCGCGCTCGGCGACAGGCGCGGGCTTCGGCGACGGCGCCTTCATGACCGCGCGTGCGCCCTCGATGCGCTCCATCAGCGAGGCCATGCGACGCGCGCGCGCCTCATCGTCCAGCAGGGGGGCGACCGAAGAGGTGCGGACGGATTCGGCTTCGACAACCGGCTCCATCTCGACCGGCGCGCGGGCGGCGGCGCGGCGTTCGTCCTCGCGCGTCTCGATACGGCTGTCGGCCGGGCGGGCCGGGGCGCGGGCGATCAGCACCTCCAGCTCCTGCTTCACGGCGCGGGCCTTGATGATGCGGTCGTGCAGCAGGTCCGTCTCCTGACCCGAGGCGCGCAGGGTGGCCAGGGCCTGTTCGGCGCGCCCGGCGGCGCTGTTCAGCTCGGTCACGGCGGCGGCGAAGGCCAGCTGGCCCTCGCGCAGGGTCTTGAGCTTGCGCTCCAGCTTGATGCCGTAGCCGATGGCGGCGACCAGCAGCAGCATGAGGATGGAGTCGAGGATGATGCCGGTCATGTCAGCTGTTCCCTCTGGCGATGCGGGCGGCGGCGTCGGTGCTGATGGGGCCCTCGACGCGGACGGCGATGTGCTGGCCCTTGCGGCCCATGCGGCCGGTCGTCAGCGGGATGGAGCCCGCCCGCACCGACACCTCGGACTCAGGGCTCACGTTCAGCATCAGGGTGTCGCCGACCTTCAGGTCCAGCACCTTGGACAGGGGCATCTGCTGCTCGTCCAGCACGCAGCGCACCTCGGTCTCGGTGGTCCAGAGCTCGGTGGCCAGGTGGCCTTCCCAGATGTTGTCGCGGCCGAACTTCTCGCCCATGAACTGCTGCAGCAGCATCTTGCGGATCGGCTCCAGCGTCGAATAGGGCAGCAGCAGCTCGACCCGGCCGCCGCGATCTTCCATGTCGATGCGCAGCTTGACCAGGATGGCGGCGTTGGCCGGACGCGCGATGGCGGCGAAGCGCGGATTGGTCTCCAGCCGGTCCAGGTTGAAGTGGACGGGGGTCAGGGGTTCGAACGCCTGGCGCGCATCATTCAGGATGACCTCGACCATCCGTTGCACCAACGCCCGCTCGATGGTGGTGTAGGGCCGCCCTTCGATACGCAGGGCCGCCGTCCCGCGACGCCCGCCCAGCAGGACATCGACGATCGAATAGATCAGGTTGGAATCGACCGTCAGCAGGCCGTAGTTGTCCAGCTCCTCGGCCCGGAACACCGCCAGGATGGCCGGAAGCGGGATGGAGTTCAGATAGTCGCCGAAGCGGATGGAGCTGATGGTGTCGAGGCTGACCTCGACGTTGTCGGAGGTGAAGTTGCGAAGGCTGGTCGTCATCAGCCGCACCAGGCGGTCGAAGACGATCTCGAGCATCGGCAGGCGCTCGTAGGAGACCAGGGCCGAGTTGATGATGGCGCGGATGCCGCTGCGCTCGGCGTCGTCGCCGCCGCCCATGTCGAAGCCCAGCAGGCTGTCGATCTCGTCCTGGTTCAGCACCCGTTCGGACAGGGTCGCGCCCGGATCGGCGCCCAGGTCCGCTTCGCCGCCGAAGGGGTCCAGTTCGTTCTCGGGAGCCAGGGTGTCCGTCATCCCTACTGCACCAGCATCTCTTCGATCAGCACGGCGTCGACCTTGCCCGGCGCGGCGATCAGGTTGACCCGACGCAGGATTTCGGCGCGCAGCTGATAGGACCCGGCCGAGCCGGCCAGATCCTCAGGGCGCAGTTCGCGCAGGAAACCCTGGAACATGTCCTGCATCCGCGGGGCCTCGGCCTGCAGGTGCGAGGCGACGGCGGCGTCCTTCATCTCCAGCGTCAGGCGCAGCTTCAGATAGGTCGGGCGGCCGTCGACCGACTGAATGTTCACGATCATGTCGGGCAGGGTGTAGAAGGTCACGCCGTCGGGTCCGGCCGCCACCTTGCCCGCCCCGGGCGCCGCCTCGCCTTCCTTGCCGCCGTCCCCGTGCCCGCCCTTCTTCTCTTCCTTGGCGGGGGCCGCGTGGCCGCCGGCCGCCTCGGCGGGCTTGGGCTTCATCATCAGGAAGGCGGTCGCGCCGCCGCCGCCCAGCACCACCAGGGCCGCCGGGATGATGATGAACAGCAGCGGGATCTTCTTCCTGACGGGCGCGCCGTCATCGCCGCCTGCGCCTTCGGCGCCGTCGCTCACGGCAGGCAGGTTCGCGTCGTCGCCGGCCGGCGCCTCGCTCTTCTTCTTGCCCAGCTTCAGTTTCAGCATGCGTAAGCCGCCCCGATCCTCACATGCCGGGTGTGGGCCGATTTTGGTTAACGAGGCGTTTACGATCGGCAAATCCTGCCGGGCGCCGAACCGTCGAAAACCGCTCAAAGCCCCATTCCATGGGCGTTAACCCTGTTGGCACGGTCGTTGCGACGCACAACGGCGAAAGGAGCCGCCTCGTGGAAAACGCCGCCTATATCGGACTGTCGCGCCAGATGACGCTTCGCCGCGAGCTGGACATCGTGGCCAACAACGTCGCCAACGCCGACACCACCGGCTTCAAGGTCGAGCAGTTGATGGTCGGGACCGAGATCGGCCAGCGCGCCCGCAACGACGCCATCCGCCCCTCGGCCAGCTTCGTGCTGGACAAGGGGGTGGGCCGCGACTTCGGCCAGGGCTCGCTGAAGCAGACCGGTCGCGACCTGGACTTCGCCATCGAGGGCGAAGGCGCCTTCTTCACGGTGCAGACCCCGACCGGCCCCGCCTATACCCGCGACGGCGCCTTCGTGACCGATCCCGAAGGCCGTCTGACGACCAAGCAGGGCCTGCCCGTCCTGGCCGACGGCGCTGAAATCGTGCTGGACCCGCAGCGCGGCCCCGCCAGCGTCGCCCACGACGGCACGATCAGCCAGGAAGGCCAGCCCGTCGGCCGCCTGACCGTGGTGCGTTTCGACGCCCTGTCGGTGCTGCAGAAGTCCGGCGAGGGCCTGTATCGCAACGCCTCGAACGCCCAGCCGATGGACGCGACCGACGCCCAGGTCCGCCAGGGGATGCTGGAAGGCTCGAACGTCAACACCCTCGTGGAAATCACCAACCTCATCGAGATCAACCGCGCCTATGAGCGCGTGACCAAGATGATCGAGAACGCCAACGACCTGTCACGCCGCTCCGTCGAGCGGCTGGGCCGGGTTTCGTAAGGGAGAGCTGAGACATGCGCGCGCTTCGTACCGCCGCCACCGGCATGGCCGCCCAGCAGCTGAACGTGGAGGTCATCTCCAACAACATCGCCAACATGAACACGGTCGGCTTCAAGCGTCAGCGGGCCGAGTTTCAGGACCTGCTGTATCAGAACGTCGAGCGCATGGGGGCCCAGTCCTCGACGCAGGGCACCGTGGTGCCGACCGGCATCCAGATCGGCTCGGGCGTGAAGGCGGGCAGCGTCTATCGCATCACCGAACAGGGCAGCCCGAACCGCACCGGCAACACCTACGACATCGCCATCCAGGGCAAGGGCTATTTCCAGATCACCCTGCCCTCGGGCGAGCTGGCCTATACCCGCGCGGGCAACTTCACCGTCAACGGCGAAGGGCAGCTGGTGACCGACGACGGCTATGCGGTCGAGCCGGCCATCGCCATTCCCCAGGACGCCCTTGACATCTCCATCTCCAAGTCCGGCCAGGTTCAGGTGACCACCGAAGGCCAGCCCGAACCCCAGGTCGTAGGCCAGCTCGAACTGGCGACCTTCTTTAACGAGGCGGGTCTGGAAGCCATCGGCGACAATCTGCTGCTGGAGACGGCGGCCTCGGGCCCGGCCACGGTCGGAGCGCCGGGCGAGGTCGGCTACGGCACCCTGCTGCAACACTATACCGAGGCGTCGAACGTGGACGCGGTCAGCGAGATCACCGCCCTGATCGTGGCCCAGCGCGCCTATGAGATGAACTCCAAGGTCATCACCACCGCCGACGAAATGCTGTCCGTCTCGACCCAGTTGAAGAGCTAGGGAAAGGCCTTAAGCCATGAAGCGCGCCCTGATCCTCGCCGCCGCCATCGCCGCACTGGCTGCCCCCGCATGGGCCGGGCCGGTCAATCTGCTGCCCGATCCGGTCGACGACGACGGCCGCATCACCCTGGGCGAGCTGTTCGACGAGGCCGGCGCCGCCTCAGGCGTGGTGGTCGGCCGCCGCGTCGGCGCCACGGCCGTTCTGGAGGCCTCACAGGTGCAGATCGCCGCCCGCCGGGCCGGACTGCAATGGAGCAACCCCAACGGTCTGCGCCGCATCGTGGTGCGCGAAGGCGGGGCGATCCCGGCGGAGGCCTCGGCCCGTCCCGCCGCCGCCAGCGTCGGCGCCCCAGCCCCTGTGTCGGCCCGCGCAGGCGTCAACGTCGAGGTTCTGACCTACGCCCGCAGTCTGGCGGCCGGCGACGTGATCCAGCCCGAAGACGTGATCTGGGCTTCGGTCCAGTCGCACCTGGCCCCCGCCGGCGCGCCGCAGGACGCCGAGGCGGTGATCGGCCTCGAGGCCAAACGCGCCCTGCGCGCCGGAACGCCCGTCGGTCCGCGCGACCTGGCCTCGCCCCAGGTGATCGCCCGCAACGACATGGTCGAGGTCGCCTACATCAACGACGGCGTCGAGCTGACCGTCACCGGCAAGGCGACCCGCAACGCCTCGGCCGGCGAGGCCGTGCCGATCCTGAACGTCCAGTCCAACCGCACCATCGACGCCGTGGCGGTCGCCCCCGGCCGTGCCGTCGCCGGTCCCGCCGCCCAGATTGCCCGCCGCAACCCGCAACAGTTCGCCGCCCGTTGAGCGAGAGTTCCATCATGCGCCCCATCACCGTCGCCGCCCTGTCGTTGTCCGCCCTCAGCCTGGCCGCCTGCTCCACCGCCATCGAGGCGGTGAAGGGACCGGAGCTGGCGCCCATCGGCTATCCGGCCGCCCTGGTCCCGGTCGAGCAGGCCTATCTGCCCGAACCGACCTCGGCCAGCGCCAACAGCCTGTGGCGCACCGGCGCGCGCAGCTTCTTCGGCGATCAGCGGGCGCGGCGCGTCGGCGACATCCTGACCGTCTCCATCGACATCAACGACCGCGCCCAGACCCAGAACACCACCCAGCGCAACCGCACCAACAGCGCCTCGGGCGGGGTGACCAACTTCTTCGGTCTGGAGAATAGCCTGGGCCGCGCCTTCCCCGGCGGCTTCGACGCCGCAAACATGATCGGCACGGAAGGGGCCGTGAACGCCAACGGTTCGGGCAGCGTCAACCGCTCCGAGCGGGTGAACCTGACGGTCGCCGCCGTCGTCACCGCCGTCATGCCCAACGGCAACCTGGTCATCCAGGGTCGGCAAGAAGTGCGCACCAACCGCGAGGTGCGCGAGCTGACCGTGGCCGGCATCGTCCGGCCCGAGGACATCTCCAGCGCCAACACCATCCGCCACAGCCAGATCGCCGAGGCGCGCATCAGCTACGGCGGGCGCGGCGACATCAGCCGGATGCAGGCGACGCCGGCCGCCCAGTCCCTGGTCGAGCGGTTCAGCCCGTTCTGACCTGCGTTCACCGAAACGTGTGATTCCGGCCGCACCGCATCACTGAATCGCGCGCGGCCCAGCGGAGCCGTGAACTCTTAACAAGCGACCCGCGTTTGTTCTGTCGAACGCGAGTGAGCTTGTCATGCGTAAAACCGTCTTTCCCATCCTGGCCGCCGTGGGCCTGGCCGCCGTTGCGGCCCACGCGGCGACCTATGTTCCGTCCTCGCCCCGCCACGGCGGCGAAGCCGCCGCCGGCTGGCACATGCTGCACGAGGGGCCGATGGCCAAACTGGCCTATGGCCTGCCGGATTCAGACCAGTTGGCCCTGATGCTGACCTGCGCGCCGGGCGACGGCGCCGCCGTGGTCTATGGCGACGTCCAGCCGCGCAGCGCGGGCCTGATTCTGGCTTCGCACGGGCCGCAGCTCATCGATCCGCTGTCGAACGGCGAGGCCTTCGAGGCGCGCCTGCCGATCGGCGACGCGGCCCTGACCGGCCTGGCGCGAGGCGGCCGGATGACCGTCCAGACCGAGGCCGGCGACCGCCAGTTGACCGCCACCCGCGCCGAGCGGCGCATGGTGCAGGGGTTTCTTAGCTATTGCGCTTCGGGACATGCCTGACCACAGTCCCCCCGTTTTCCTCAGCGGGGGCTGAAACATGACCTCACTGCTCGGCCTCGCCCAGGCCATGGCGCTCGCCCTGGCCGTCCAGGCGGCCCCTCAGAACGGCGCGCAACCGCCCGCCGAACGGCCTCAGGCGGCGACGCCCGCTCGATCGACGCGCGCGTCGGAAGGCTGGACCTGGACCCTCTACAGCGGCGACGGCCCTCTGGTCCTGGCCAATGAGATCCCGGATACGCCGCGCCTGCGCACCACGTTGGAATGCGCGCCGGGCTCCAGCGTCGTGCGACTGGCCTTCCATGACGCGCCGGGCGCCGACGGCTTCGCCGTCATCCGCTCCGGCGCCGCCTCGGCCGAGGTGGAGGCGCGCGCCCGACGCGGGCGGTTGGAGGCGACCCTGCGCGCCGACCATCCCGTTTTCGCCGCCTTCCTGGCCTCCGGACGGCTGACCCTGTCCCTCGGCGACCAGACCAAGGCCGTCGAGATCGATCGGGCGAATCTGTCCAAGCTGCGCCGCTTCGCCGAACTGTGCACCGGATAAGGACGAGGATGCGCCCTACCCGCTGGCCGACCGCCGCCGCCTTCACCCTCATGGCCGCCCTTTCCGCCGCCCTGAGCGCCTGCGCGCCCAGCGTCGCCTCGCTGAAGACGAACGGCGCGCCCGTGCCCGTCGCGGGCTACGACTGGTTCCTGAACGAAGATCCGGACGAGCCGCGCCTGTCCTATGGCCTGGCCCAGTCGGACGACGTGCCGCTCAGCCTCATGTGCGCGCCCGGTTCGGGCAAGATCGGCCTGTCCCTGGCTGCGGACCCGGCGCCCGCCCGCCGCTCCATCACCCTGGAATCGGGCGGCGACACAGAAACCTACGCCGCACGCGTCGAAGCGGCCGACGTGCACGACGGCGTCCACCTGATCGCCTCCGCTCCCGCCTCCGATCCTGTCTTCCAGCGGTTTCACCGCCTCGGCTGGCTGGCGGTGTGGGACGGCGACCAGCGCGCGATGATGGCCGCCCAGCCCGGTTCGGAAGGCCGTGCGGCGCGTTTCCTGGAGTTGTGTCGTTGAAGGCTTGACCGCAGCGGCGACGTCCGCTCCCCTCCCCGCCCGTTCTTGGGAGGGCTTTAGTTCATGCGTCATCTTCTTCTCGCCGCCGGGATCGGCCTGTCGAGCCTTCCAGGCGCCGCCGCCCTGCCGACCCAGGCCGCCGTCGTTCAAAGCCCTTCGCCCGCCGCCGCGCTGGACGCCCTGCTGGTCGATTATGAGGCGTATCTGCGCCAGAACGATCCCATCGGTTCGAGCATGGACGGCGACCGCGCCGCCCTGTCGCGTCTGCCCGACGCCAGCCGTGCGGGCGAACTGGCCCGCCGCGCCCCGCTGAACGCCCTGAAGGCGCGGCTGGAGGCCATCAACCCGGCCTCTCTGGACGAAGCCCACCGCCTGAATCACGCCTTCGTCGGCTATCTGATCGGCCGCGAGTTGGAGCGGATCGAACTGGACCCGTCGCGTCTGGCCTTTGATTCCGAAGGCGGCCCCGGCCAGCTTCTGGCCTATCTGGCCCCCGCCACGCGCATCGCCACGGCGGCCGACGCCGAGGCCTGGCTGGCCCGGCTGCAGGCGGCGCCCGCCTATTACGACGCCGGGATCGCCAACACCCGGCGCGGGCTGGAGACCGGCCTGATCCAGGCCCGTTCCGTCGTCGACAGCGCCCTGGCCCAGGCCGAGCGCGACCTTACGCCGGGCGAGGCGGGCGACGTCCTGCTGCGTCCGTTCAACGCCCTGCCCGCCACCATCCCCACCGCCCAGCAGGAACAATTCCGTGCCCGCGCCCGCGCCCTGGTCGAGGGACCGATCACCGCCCGCCGCACCGCCTGGCGCGACCTGCTGCGTGATGAGTATGCGCCGAAAGCCCCGCAAGAGCCGGGTCTGGTCCACCGCCCCGGCGGTCGCGACCTGTACGCCTTCCTGGTCCGCAGCCACACCACCACCGACCTGACGCCCGATCAGGTGCATCAGATCGGCCAGCAGGAAGTCGCCCGCATCCGCGCCCGCATGGAGACAGAGATGCGCGCCGCCGGCTGGACCGGCGACTTCGCCGGCTTCCTGACCTTCCTGCGCACCGACCCGCAATTCTACGCCCAGACGCGCGAAGAACTGCTGGAGAAAGCGTCGGAGATCGCCAAACGCTCGGATGACCGCCTGCCGTCCCTGTTCGCCACCCTGCCGCGCCTGCCCTATGGCGTGCGTCCGGTGCCGATCGAGATGGAGGAGACCTACACCACCGGCCGCTATAACGCCGGCTCGATGGCGACGGGCGTGGCCGGGGGCTACATCGTCAACACCGGCAAGCTGGACCAGCGGCCCCTGTATGAACTGCCCGCCCTGACGGTGCACGAGGCCGTTCCGGGCCACCACCTGCAGATAGCCCTGCAGCAGGAAGCCGCCGACCAGCCCTATTACCGCCGCCGCGCCTCGGTGACGGCCTTCAGCGAAGGCTGGGGCCTCTATTCCGAGTTCCTGGGCGAGGAGATGGGCATCTACCGCACGCCCTATGAGCGGTTCGGCCGCCTCAGCTATGAGATGTGGCGCGCCTGCCGCCTGGTGGCCGACACCGGCCTGCACTGGCTGGGCTGGAGCGAGGAACAGGCCCGCGCCTGCTTCCGCGACAACTCCGCCCTGTCGGCGCACAACATCGAGACCGAACTGCAGCGCTACATCGGCGACCCCGGTCAGGCCACGGCCTACAAGATCGGCGAGATCCGCCTGCGCGAGATCCGCCAGAAGGCTGAGCGCGAACTGGGCGACCGTTTCGACGTGCGGACCTTCCACGACGCCCTGCTGGTCGACGGCGCCCTGCCCCTGGCCCTGCTGGATGCGCGCATGGATCGCTGGATCGCCGAACAGAAGACCGCCTCCCAGTAAGAAAGCGTCCCTCCGACATGAATTTCATCAAGCGCATCTTCGGCTCCGTGCAGCCGCGCTATCTGATCCGCGCCTATGTGCTCAGCACCGCCTTCATGGCGCTGATGGTCTGGATGACGCTGTCGGCGGGCGGCGCCCAGCCCCTGCATGACCGCGCCGCCACCCTGGCCGTCTTCGGCGTCGGCTCCCTGCTGTTCCCCTTCTCCAAGCTGGTCTGGGACGAGATCAAGCGGGTGATGATGGGCGAGACCGTCTTCTTCATGAACGCCTTCATCCTGATGTTCCTGAAGCTGATCGTGAACCTCTTCCTGTGGGGCTTCTCGATCTTCATCGCGCCCCTGGGGATTCTCTACCTGTGGTTCCGGTCGCGGAACGCCGCCGCCTAAAGCCCCAGTTCGGCCCGCGCCTTCTTCGTCAGCTTGGCGGCGATCAGGGCGTGGGCCGATTTCAGATGATCGGCCAGTTCATCGTCCGGCCAGTCGCCCGGATCGGCCAGATGCACCCATTTCGCCCGCGCCAGATAGGGGGCCGGCGCGGCCCGCCCCTCCTCGGTCAGCACTGCATAGGCGATATCGGAGACCTTGAACGACAGCCCGCCTTCGGCCCCGATCAGGGCGAACATCTTGCCCCCGACCTTATAGGCGTCATGGCCCGGCCCGAACGGGTGATCCATCGTCGCCGCCGGCAAGGCCAGGCAGACCTCTCCCACCCCCGCGCGATCCATCCTAGGCTCCGACGCCCAGGCCGATCGGGCAGACCACGCCCGTCCCGCCGATGCCGCAATAGCCCGCCGGGTTCTTGGCCAGATAGCCCTGGTGGTAATCCTCGGCGAAGTAGTAGGGCCCGGCCGGTTCGATCACGGTCGTGATCACGCCTCGCCCCGCCGCGCTCAGCGCCGCCTGATAGGCGTCGCGCGAAGCCTCGGCTTCCGCCTGCTGCGCATCATTCAGCGTATAGATCGCCGAGCGATACTGGGTGCCCAGATCATTGCCCTGGCGCATCCCCTGCGTCGGATCATGGTTCTCCCAGAACGCCTTCAGCAGGTCGCCGTAGGTGATCCTGGTCGGATCGAACACCACCTGCACCACCTCCGCATGGCCGGTGCGGCCCGAACAGACCTCCTCATAGGTCGGATTGGGCGTGATCCCGCCCGCATAGCCGGCCGACGTCGTCCACACGCCCGGCAGTTGCCAGAACACCCGCTCCACGCCCCAGAAACAGCCCATGCCGAACACGGCCGTCTCCATCCCCGCCGGATGCGGCCCCTTCAGCGCATGACCCAGGACGAAGTGGGTCTCATCGGTCGGCAACGCCTCGGCCCGACCCGGCAGAGCCGTCTCAGGCGTGGGCAGTTCATCGGTCTTCTTCAACAACATGGCGCGAACTCCGCGAAAACAGCGTCTTCGCCTATATGGAGGCTTCAAGGGCGCTTGCCCATGGGGACGTCATGCTCTAATCAGCCCCTCCCGTCGGTCCGCTCCCGACGGTTCCGCCCCGGACGCATCCGGGCCCAGGTGGAATGGACAGGTGGCCGAGTGGTTGAAGGCGCACGCCTGGAACGCGTGTATAGGGGCAACTCTATCGAGGGTTCGAATCCCTCTCTGTCCGCCATCCTTCTTGATCAGAACTCCACCCCGGCTTGCGCCTTCACCCCGCTGCGGAACGGGTGCTTGACCATCTGCATGTCGGTGACGAGGTCCGCCGCCTCGATCAGGGCGTCCGGGGCGTTGCGGCCGGTGATGACGACGTGGGTGTCGGCCGGGCGGTCGACCAGGACCTCCAGCACCTCCTCGACCGGCAGGTAGTCGTAGCGCAGGGCGATGTTCAGTTCGTCGCAGACGACCATCTTCCATTCCGGGTCCATGATGCGGGCCTTGGCGGCCTCCCACGCGCGGCGGACGTTGGCGATGTCGGCGGCGCGGTCCTGGGTGTCCCAGGTGAAGCCCTCGCCCATCGGCCGCATCTCGACCAGATCGGGGAAGCTGTCGAACAGGGTCTGTTCGCCCGTCTCCATCGCCCCCTTGATGAACTGGATGATGGAGGTCTTCATCCCGTGGCCGATCATGCGGCAGACCATGCCCATGGCCGCCGTCGACTTGCCCTTGCCCGTGCCGGTGTGGACGATGACCAGGCCGCGCTCGACCGTCTTGGACTGCATCATCCGGGCGCGGGCGGCCTGAACGCGCTTCATCTTCTCGGCGTGGCGGGCGTTCAGTTCGGCGTCGTGCGGATCGGTCATCGGCGTCTGGCTCCTTCAGAGGTCAGGTTCAGTTCAAAAGGGTCGCCCCAGTCGGTCTCGGCGCCCCGGCCGATGGCCTCGACGGCGCGAACCATGGCGTCGCCGCGATCCAGCAGGCGGTCGGCCAGCGCGATGATCAGGGGGTTGGGCGTGGCCGTCGGCGCGGCGTCTCGCAGACGCGCGGCCCACGCGGCCTCGCACCCAGGCGCGGTGCGGGCGCAGGCGATGACATAGGCCGCCGCCGTCGAGCGGCTGACCCCCGCCCAGCAATGGATCAGCAGGGGCCGCGCGCCGGTCCAGCCTTCCGCAAAGGCCAGCAGGGCCTCGACGTGTTCCATCGAAGGCGCGACCAGACCCTCGCGCGGGGCGGCGATGTCGTTGAAGCGCAGGTCCAGCCGATGCTCGGCGTCAAAAGCCGCTTCAGCCCCCGGCGAGGCCAGCGTCACCAGATGCGACGGCTGATGCTCGACCAGCAGTTGCTCGACCTGCGGCAGGGGCGAGACGATCAGCCTCATGCCGCCAGTAACCCGGCGACGGCCAGCAGGAAGCCGACCTCGAACATCTGTTCGACCGCGCCCAGCACGTCGCCGGTGCGCCCGCCGATCAGCCGCTGCGCCTGCCACGCCGGAACCGCGCCAACGACCAGACCCGCCGCCACGCCGACCACGCCCGCCATGATCGGCAGCAGGGCCAGCGGCCACAGGGCGACCACAACAGCGACCGCCAGTCCAGCGACCGAGGCCCGATCCGGCCTGCCCTCCTTGGCCATGCCGGGATCGCCGCCGTACGGCATCAGCGCCATCGCCCCGACCGCCGCCGCCCGGCCCAGCCCGTGTGACGCGACCAGCGCCGTCGCCGCCATCCACGGCGACACGGCGACCAGCATCGCCAGCGCCGCGACCCGCAGGGCCAGCGTCAGCCCCAGCGTCAGCGCGCCGTATGAACCGAGGCGGCTGTCCTTCATGATCTCCAGCCGACGCGCCCGCGTCTGGCCGCCGCCCAGACCGTCGGCGGTGTCCGCCAGCCCATCCTCATGGAAGCCGCCCGTCATCGCTACGCCCGCCGCCACGGCCAGCAGGGCCGCGATCCACGGGCTCCAGACCTGGGCCGCGCCATACAGGATGGCCGCCGCGATCAGGCCCACCACCTGCCCGACCAGCGGAAACCAGCGCGCGCTCTGCTGGATCCACTCGGGCTGGAAATCGCGCAGCGGCGGCGTCGGCAGGCGCGTCAGGAACTGCAGGGCGCAGATGAACAGCCGCGCCTCGCGCCCGATCATCGCGCGGCCTCCAATATGTCCTTCAGCTCGGCCACGTCGGACAGCAGGGCGCAGGCCGCCTTCAACAGCGGCACGGCCAGCAGCGCGCCCGTCCCCTCGCCCAGCCGCATGTCGAGGCCCAGCAGGGGTTGCGCCTCGACGGCCTCCAGCATCCGACGATGCCCCGCCTCGGCCGAGGCGTGGGCGAAGATGCAGTAGTCGCGCGCGTTCGGCGCCAGCCGGATCGCCAGCAGGGCCGCCGCCGAGCCGATGAAACCGTCGACGATGACCGGAACGCCCGCCCGGGCCGCGCCCAACAGGGCCCCGGCCATCATGGCGATTTCGAAGCCGCCGAACTGGGTCAGCACCTCCAGCGGCGCCGTCGCGTCCGAGCGGGCGGCGGCCTGCGCCAGCACGGCCTGTTTGCGCGCCATGCCCTCGGGCGAATGCCCCGCCCCCTGCCCCACGCAGTCGATCAGCGGCGCGGGCGCCAGCCGGTGCATCAGCAGGGCCGCCGAGGCGCTGTTGCCGATGCCCATTTCGCCCAGAGCGATCATGTCGGCGCCGTCATCAATGGCGGCCCGCACCATGGCGGCGCCTTCCAGCAGGGCGGCCTGCGCCTGATCGGGCGTCATCGCCGGTTCGGTAGAGGCGTCCTTCGTGCCCGGCGCGACCTTGGCGTGGACCAGGCCCGCGCGGTCCGACAGGTCGGCGGCGACGCCCGCGTCGATCACCTGCACCTGCGCGCCGACGACCTTGGCGAAGGCGTTGGCGCTGGCCCGGCCCATTAACAGCGTATCGACCATGGCCACCGTCACGCCCGCCGGATAGGCCGCCACGCCCGAGCGCGTCAGCCCGTGATCCCCGGCGAAGACCAGTAGCACGGGCCGCACCACAGCCGGACGCAGAGTCTGCTGGATCAGCCCGAGCGTCAGGGCCAGATCCTCGATCCGCCCCAGGGCGCCGACCGGTTTGGCCTTGCCGTCCAGCGCCTGCCGCAGCGGCGCGCGCAGCCCCTGATCCAGCGCCGGAACGGTGAAAAGGTCGGTCAGCTCAGTCATATCAGTCCTGCGATCCGGGCCAGCGCCGGAATGTCGAAATGGGTTTCCAGAACGGCGGCGATGCGGTCCAGCGCCTGATCCACCCGCGCGCCCTGATCCACGCCGTCGGACGCCGCGCCGACCTCCGCCAGCAGCGCCGCCCGCGCCTCGGCCCGATTGAACAGGCCGTGGACGTAAAGGCCCGTAATCCGCCCGTCGCCAGAGCGCGCGCCGTGCGCCGTCCCGTCGATCATGGCGACCGGCCGCGCCGTATCCGGGCCGTCGGTGCGGCCGATATGAATCTCATAGCCCTCGACCGCCGCGCCCGAGGGCGTCAGCCGTCCCTCGACGTGGCGCAGGGTCTTGGCCCCCGCCAGCACCGTCTCGACATCCAGCAGCCCCAGCCCCGGCGCCGAACCCGCCATGCCCTCGACGCCGTCAGGGTCGCTGATCGTCCGACCCAGCATCTGATAGCCGCCGCACACGCCCAGCACCCGCCCGCCGCGCCGCACATGGGCGGCGATGTCCACGTCCCAGCCCTGCGCGCGCAGGAAGGCCAGATCGGCCAGCGTCGCCTTGGTCCCCGGCAGGATGATCAGGTCCGCATCGCCCGGCAGGGCCTGCCCCGGCGGCACGAAGCCGAAGTCCACGCCCGGCTCATGCCGCAGCGGATCGAAGTCGTCGAAATTGGCGATGCGCGACAGCATGGGCGCGACGATCCGCACCTTTCCGCCGCGCCCGTCGCCCGACCGCTCCAGCACTACGGCGTCCTCGGCCGGAAGCGATCGTGCTTCCGCCAGCCACGGCGCCATGCCCAGATCCGCCCAGCCCGTGCGCCGCGTGATCTCGGCCCGGCCCTGATCGAACAGGGCCGGATCGCCGCGAAACTTGTTGATGATGAAGCCCCGGATCATGGCCCGGTCCTCGTCGTCCAGCACCGCATGGGCGCCGACCAGAGAGGCGATCACATGGCCCCGGTCGATGTCGCCGACCAGCACCACCGGCACGTCCGCCGCGCGGGCGAAGCCCATGTTGGCGATGTCCCCGGCGCGCAGGTTGGTCTCGGCCGGACTGCCCGCCCCCTCGACGATCACCAGATCAGCCTCGGCCTGAAGACGGCGAAAGCTGTCCAGAACCACGTCCAGCAGGGCGGCCTTGCGGTCCTGATAGCCCTTGGCCTGCCAGACGCCCTCGACCTGACCGCGCACGACCAACTGAGCGCCGGTGTCGCTCTGCGGCTTCAGCAGGACGGGGTTCATGTCGACCGTCGCCGGCGTACGGCACGCCAGCGCCTGAAGCGCCTGGGCGCGGCCGATCTCGCCGGTGCGACCAGCTTGATCGGGCGCGGTGACGGCGGCGTTGTTGGACATGTTCTGCGGCTTGAACGGCCGCACCGTCAGGCCGCGATTGGCGAAGACGCGGCACAGACCGGCGGCCAGCACCGACTTGCCCACGTCCGAGCCGCAACCCTGAATCATCAGCGCGGCCATGCGAAGCCCTCGCAGATCAGCAGCATCAGCAACAGGGCGCAGGCGACGCCATAGACCTTCAGCCCTCGCTTCAGGTCGTGGGCGGACGGCGGCGCCCAGTCGCCGAAGACAGGTCGGTCGGTCATAACGCCGTCATAGCGGACCGGTCCGCCCAGTCGAACCCGCAGGGCGCCCGCCATCGCCGCCTCGGTCCATCCGGCGTTAGGCGAGGCGTGCTTGCCCGCATCGCGCCACATGATGCGCCAGCCCTGCCCGCCGCCCAGGGCGATCAAGGCGCCCGCGATCCGCGCCGGTATCCAGTTCATCACGTCGTCGGTCCGCGCCGCGGCCCAGCCGAAAGCCCGCCAACGCGGCTCAATATGGCCGATCATGCTGTCCGCGGTGTTGACCGCCTTATAGACGAACAGCCCCGGCAGGCCGCCGATCACGAACCAGAAGACCGGCGCGACCACGCCGTCGCAGAAGCTCTCGGCCAGACTTTCGAGGGCGGCGGTCGCGACCTCGCCCTCGTCCATCGCCTCGACGTCCCGTCCGACGATCATGCCGACCGCCAGACGCGCGGCGGGCAGGTCGCCCGCCTTCAGCGGCCGGGCCACGGCGCGGACGTGATCGAACAGGCTGCGCGCCGCCAGTCCCGTCGCGCCGCAGACCAGCAGCAGCGCCACCCCCGGCCACAATGGCGAGACGGCGGCCAGCGCCTGCACGCCCCAGCCCGCGCCGCCCGCGACGGCGATCAGGATCAGCACCGTGACGACGCCAAGGATGCGGCGCGCCCGTTCCGGCCCCTCCGCCCTGTTCCAGCGCCGTTCCAGCACCGCGATCAGGGCGCCGATCCACGCCACCGGATGCGACAGGCGCCGGGGCCAGCCAACGACGCCTTCGACCAGCAAAGCGCCGGCGACGATCCAGGGCGTGGGCAGGCTGCTAACGGGCACGGCCGACCATCTCCAGCACGGGGCCGCGCGCGCCGTCCAGAGTGCGCGCCTCGACGCCGTATGCCGTCTTGAGCACCTCAGGCGACAGGGCCTCGGCCGGGGCGGCGTCGGCCAGCACCCGCCCCTCGGCCAGAACGATCACCCGATCCGCCACGCGCAGGGCCGCGTCCAGATCATGCAGGGTCAGGACGACGCCCCGCCCCTCTTCATCCGCCAGCCGCCGGAACAGATCGCAGGCGTCCAGCACATGGCCCGGATCGAGGCCCGCCAGCGGCTCGTCCGCCAGCAGCCATTGCGGTTCTCCGGCCAGGGCGCGGGCGATCAGCACGCGCGCCCGCTCGCCGCCCGACAGGGTCGAGACGATGCGGTCAGCGAAGCTTTCCACCCCCGCCACGGCCATGGCGCGGGCCACGGCGGCGCGGTCGTCCGCCCTCAGGCCCCAGGCGCCGACGTAGGGCGTGCGGCCCAGGCCGACGAAGGTGCGCCCCTCGACCGCCCAGGCGATCTCAGCGTTCTGAGGCAGGTAGGCGATGCGACGCGATCGCGCGCGCACGGGCAGATCGCGCAAAGCTCGGCCGTCCAGCGCCACCTGTCCGGCGTCAGGCTTTCGCAGCGCGGACAGACAGTCCAGCAGCGTCGACTTGCCCGCTCCGTTCGGTCCGACGATCGCCGTCACCAGCCCTGGCGCGAAGGCCGCGTCGATGCCGTTCAGCACCGCCTTGTCGCCCAGTCGGACAGTCAGGTTCTCCGAGCACAGGATGCTCATGCCAGCTTCCTTCTCATGCTGATCAGCAGGGCCAGGAAGAAGGGGCCGCCCAGGGCCGCCATGGCCACGCCCAGCTTGATCTCGGTCGCGGCGGGCGTCAGCCGCACCAGAATGTCCGCCGCCAGCGTCAGGGCCGCCCCGCCCAGGGCTGACGGCAGCAGCAGGCCGCTGGGCCGGGCGCCGATCAACGGCCGCAGCAGATGCGGCACGATCAGGCCGACGAAGCCGATCGACCCCGTCACCGCCACCGCCGAGCCGACCGCCAGCGCCGCGCCCAGCGCCAGCATCATGCGCCCAGCATCCAGCCGCACGCCCAGCGATCGCGCCCCCGCCTCGCCCAAGGTCAGGGCGTCCAGCGTCCGGCCTTGGGTCAACAGCAGCAGGCAGCCCAGGATCATGCCCGGCGCCGCCAGCCTCAGCTCGACCACGCTGCGGTCGGCCAGCGACCCCATCAGCCAGTTGACGATCTCGTTCACCGCCCAGGGGTTGGGCGCCAGGTTCAACGCCAGGGCGACGCCCGCCCCCGCCATGCTCTGGATCACCACCCCGGCCAGGATGAAGGTGACGACGCTGCTGGTCGCCCCCGCCAGGGCCAGCAACAGCAAGACGCCGATCCCCGCCCCGACCATGGCCGCGACCGGCAAGACCCACGGCGCGCCGGCCGCCGCGCCCAGATAGAAGGTCAGCACCGCCCCCAGCGCCGCCATGGTCGAGACGCCCAGGATGGCCGGATCGGCCAGAGGATTGCGGGTGTAACCCTGCAACGCCGCCCCGGTCAGGCCCAGCACCGCCCCGACCATCAGGGCCAGCACCGTGCGCGGCAGGCGCAGCTCGAACAGGATCGCCCAGGCCGGATCGCCGCGCTGGGCCGCCCAGTCGCTCCAGGGAATCCAGACGCGGCCCGCGCTCATGCTGGCGACGGACAGGGCGGCGATCAGGAACAGCAGCCCGATCATCACCAGGGGACGCGGCAGGGTCATGTCAGGGCCTCCAGCGCCGTACGGCGCGCGCGCGCCAGGGCGGCGGCGGTCTGGATCAGCACCGGCCCGCCGCAATAGAGCAGCTTCTCTTCCAGCTGCGCCTGCACCATCCGGCCGGACAGGGACTTCAGCGCCGGATGACGCATCACCCGGTCGGCCCAGGTGCGCGAGCCGCGCACCGGCACGCCGCTGAGCAGCACCTGCGGCGGGTCGGCCAGCAAGCGCTCGACCGGCACATTGCCCCATTTGCCCAGGCCATAACGGGCGGCGACGTTCTGAAACCCGGCGCGGGTCATCATCTCGTCCATCAAGGTGCCGCGCCCGGCGGCGAAACCGTTGGGTTGATAGATCAGGGCCGTCAGCGGCGCCGATCCGGGCGACGGGGCCGCGGCGGCGATGGCCGCCTCGATGCGCGCGATCAGGGCCTGGCCCCGCGCCGGACGGCCGACCAGACGGGCGACCTCGCGCACCTGGTCCAGGCTGGCTGCCACGCTGTCGGGCACCGAGAACAGCTCGGTCTGAATATTCATGCGGCCCAGCGCATTGCGCGTCGCCAGGGCGCTGTGGCGGCTGGTCAGCACCAGGTCGGGGCGCAGGGCTATGACCTCCTCCGCTGTCTCCCAGGTGAAGGGCAGGGTCTTGGCTACCTCGGAAATGGTCGAGCCGACCGGCTCGCGCGCATAGTGGCTGAGGGCGACGATCTGCCTCCGGTCGGCGACGTGGACCAGAATGGCGTCGAGGCAGGCGTTCAGCGACACCACGCGACGCGGGGCGGCGTCGGCCGCAGCCGGTCCGGCGACCAGCATGGCCCCCGCACCCGCCACCAGCGCCTGTCGCCGTGTCGCCCTCATCCGAAGGTCTCCAGCGCGCGTTGCAGTCGGGGGAAGTCGCGATCGGCCGGGACGCCGAAGCGCAGGGCGTCGGGCGTGTGGTCGAACGGCCGGGTCAGGATGCCCGCCCGGCACAGGTGCTGGAACCAGCGCGCGGCGTGGGGCGTGCGCGCCATGCGGAATAGGCTGGTCCCGCCGATGATCTGGAACCCCGCACGCGCCAGCAGGTCGTCCAGCCGATCGGCCCGCTCGGCCAGGGCCGCCTCGGTCCGGCGCCGCCAGGCCTCGTCGGCGTAGGCGCCGCACCCCAGCGTCAGGGCGTCGGCGCCGACCGGCCAATCGCCCTGAAACGCGCGCAGACGCCGGATCAGTTCGGGCGCGGCCAGCATGAAGCCCAGCCTCACCCCGGCCAGACCGTAGAATTTGCCGAAGGAGCGCAGGACGATCAGCCCCGGCTCGGCCAAGTCCGACACGCTGTCGCCGGGCGCGCACTCGATGAAGGACTCATCCGCCACCAGCCAACGACCCGCCTTGGAGCGCGCCCGCGCCATGGCGATCAGATCGGCCCGCCGGATCAGGCGGCCGTCGGGATTGTTCGGATTGACGACGACCAGCACGCCCGCCTGCGAGGCCGCCGCCTGATCGGGCGCGATCAGGCGCGTCGCCACGCCCGCCGCCCGCCAGGCCTCGGCGTGGGCGCCGTAGGTCGGGCCGACGACCTCGACCGCCCGCACGCCCAGCAGCAGGGGCAGCAGACGGATCGCGGCCTCGGCCCCCGCGACCGCCGCTGTCCGCTCAGGCGACGCGCCGAACGCGGCTGCGGCGACGGCCTCCAGCGCCGCCAGGGCGGCGGGATCGGGCAGACGGTTCAGCGCCTCCTCCGACGCGCGCGGTCCCCGCCACGGCTCGGGATTGATCCCCGTGGACAGGTCCAGCCAGGGCTGCGGCGCGTCGGGATAGGCGGCGGCGGCCGTCATCAGGCCGCCGCCGTGCCGGGTCGCCGTCGTCAGGAACGCGGCGTCCTTCATCACATCAGAACCGGACGCGAACGCCGCCGAACACGCCCTGGCTCGGCGCGCCGTAGTTCAGGACCGTCTGATAGTCCTCGTCGAAGGCGTTCTCGATCCGACCGTAGACTTCGAGGTTGTCGTTGATCGGGTAGGAGGCGCGCAGATCGACCAGGGTGTAGGCGCCGACCTTCACCGTGTTCGTGTCGTTGTTGAACGTCTCGCCGACGTAACGCACCGCCACGCCCGTCTTCAGGCCGAAGGCGAAGGCGTAGTCGGCGGCGAAGTTCGCCATATGCTCGGGACGGCGCGTCAGACGCTTGCCGTCCGTGGCGCCCGAGGCGCTCATGGCGTCGGTCCAGGTATAGTTGGCGCTGACGCTCAGGCGCTCCGTCACATCCACGCGGCCGACCAGTTCGACGCCTTGCGCCTCGGTCTTCTGGACGTTGCGGTAATAGCCCCAGCGGCCCGCGCCGTTGACGGTGCACAGCGGGTCCGTCGAGGGCGTCGAGCAGCCGTTGTAGCGGATCTCATTGTCCGCCTGGCGATTGAAGTAGGTCGCCGAGACGACAGCACGGTCGAACAGGCGCTGCTCGACACCGATCTCCCAGCTGTCGAACTCTTCGGGCTGAAGCGTCAGGTTGCCGTACTCGCTGTACAGCTCATACAGGCCCGGCGCGCGGAAGCCCTGGCCCCAGCTGGCGCGCACCACCGTATCGCCCTCGTTCAGGGCCCAGGCCGCCGCGACCTGGCCCAGCAGGTTGTCGCCATACTGGGCGTGGTCGTCATAGCGCAGGCCGCCGGTCAGGGTCAGGCCGTCCAGCACCGTCCACTGAAGCTGGCCATAGGCGCTGTTCAGCTCGGCCTCGCCCCGACCGAAGGCCGGGTTCGGATCCCAATCGCCGGGCGAGCGGGTCTTCATCTCCGACTTTTCGTGCTCCAGGCCGAAGGTCGCGTTCAGGGCCTCAGTGAAGGCGAAGGCGCCCTGATATTCCCAGCGGCGGTTCTGGCCCTCCGCGTCGAAGGTCAGGGCCTGGACCTTGTTGTCCGGGTTGAAGTTGCGACGGTCCGTGTCGGTGTGGGCGTAGCCGATGCGGTTGCGGAACCGGCCGTCCAGCAGGTCGAAATTCAAACCGGCATAGGCGACCAGCTCCTGGGTCTTGCCGTATTCGCGGCTGTCGCCGTTGAAGGCGTCGAAATCGTTGCGGCCGCTGGACCAGACCGAGCGCAGGTCCAGCGAAACAGCGTCCGTCACCTTGACGTTCAGGCGGCCCGACAGGCCGGTGTTGGTATAGCCGTCGTCCTCGGTCCCCTTGGCGAAGGCCGAGAAGCCGTCGGTGTCATAACGGCTGGCCGCCAGACGCCAGCTCAGGCGCTCGTTGGCGCCGCCGATCCCGCCGCGGAAATAGGTCGTGCCGTGCGCGCCGGCCTCGGCGTCAAGGCTGCCTTGCAGGGCTTCGGTGGGCTCGGCCGTGACGATGTTGACCACGCCGCCGATGGCCTGGCTGCCCCACAGGGTCGACTGGGCGCCGCGCAGCACCTCGATGCGCGCCGTGTCGCCGATCAGCAGGTTGCCGAAGTTGAAACCACCCTGCGTCGAGGACGGATCATTCAACTTAACCCCATCGATCAGGACGACGGTGTGCTGGCTCTCGGCGCCGCGGATGTTGACGCCCGTCGAGGCGCCGACGCCGCCGTTGCGGGTGAAGCTGACGCCCGGCGTCTGGGCCAGCAGTTCGACCACGGCCGGGGTCTGGCGCGCCTCGATAGCAGCCTGGGTCAGGACAGTGACCGAGGCGCCGACGCGCTCGATCGGCTGGGCGGAGCGGTTGGCGGTGACGACCACGTCCTCGACGGCGATGGCGCCGGCGCGACCCGCCACGTCGGGAGCGGCGGCCTGTTGATCGACGGTTTCAATGGCGAAGGCGGGCGCGGCGGCCAGAAGGCTGGCGGCGGCCAAGGTAGCGAATGCGGTCCGGTTCATTCCGGGTCTCCATATGACGACGCCGCGCCGGACCGCCCGTCGCCCGGATGAGCGAAAGCGGCCGCTGACGCGGCTGGTTTACGACTGTCGTCACACGAGTTGCCTCGACCGCCCGGCACATCCCGACCGCACGGAGAACGACGGCGACAGGCAGGTCTCCTGGCTCGCGGATCAAGGCCGGTGCGCGTCGCCTTCCCAGAAGTCGTTCAGGCCGTGGCCTTCCGGACCGCCAGTGGCGTATGACGCGCGGGCTAGCCGCTTACAGTTGCGGGAACAGCCGGAGTTTCACACTCCGTTCCCTTTCAATCCCCTTTCGGGGAACCTGACGCGACCGTGGCAGTAGGACCGCGCGCGGTTCAGGTCAACCGGAGAGACGACGCATGACCCTGACGCTGGTTCTCGGCGGCGCCCGTTCCGGCAAGAGCGGCTACGCCCAACGACAGGCCGAGAGGGCCGCCGAGGCGGCGGGCCGCTCGCCCGTCTTCATCGCCACCGCCGAGGCCTTCGACGACGAGATGCGCGACCGCATCGCCCGCCATCAGGCCGAACGCGGCCAGGGCTGGCGTCAGGTCGAGGCGCCGCTGGATCTGGCCGAGGCCGTGCGCGCCCTGTCGGCCGAGGACGTCGCCGTCGTCGACTGCCTGACGCTGTGGCTCAGCAATCAGATGCTGGCCGAGCGCGACCTGGCCGCCGCCGTCCACGACCTGGCCCAGGCCCTGGCCGCCTGCCCCGCCGCGCTGTGGGTCGTCAGCAATGAGGTCGGCTGGTCCCTGGTCCCCGACAACCCGCTGGGTCGACGCTTTCGCGACGAGGCCGGCCGCCTGAACCAGCGCATCGCCGCCGTCGCCGACGCGGCCTGTCTGATCGTGGCCGGGATGCGTCTGCCGCTGGAGCGGATCTAGCCTCTAAAGAGCGAAGTCCAGCCGGGCAGCCCAGCGCCGCGTCAGCTCGGGCCAGGCGTCGGCCGGTCGGCCGGCGATCAGGCGCGTTCCGAAACCATGACCGCCTTCCTGGAACAGGTGAGCTTCAGTCCTGACCTCGGCCGCCTTCAGGCTGGAAAGAAGCATGAGGCTGTTCTCGACCGGCACCGAGGCGTCGTCCATCGCATGGATCAGGAAGACCGGCGCGGCGCCCGACCAGTCCATCTGCTCGAGCGAATAGGCCGTGATCGCCTCGGCGCTGGGCGCGGCGCCGAGCAGGTGGGCGCGGGACCCCGCGTGGACGTAGGGGTCCGTCATGGTTGCGACGGGATAGAGCAACACCGTCAGGTCCGGCCGCAGGGACGCCGTATCGGCGCTGTCGGTCGAGGCGTAGGCGGCGTCCGTCCGGGCGCTGGCCAAACCCGCCAGATGGCCGCCGGCTGAGGCGCCCAGCACCGCCACGCGATCCGGCCGCACGTCGAACTCCGCCGCGCGGCTGCGGATCAGCCGGATCGCCCGCTGCACATCCTGCAGGGGCGCGTCCGGTCCCGCCGCCCAACCGTCAGCCGGCAGCCGATAGCGCAGCACGAAACAGGTCGTCCCGCTGGCGGCGAAGACGCGGGCCACGTCGAAGCCCTCCTTGTCCAGAACGGACCAGCGATAGCCGCCTCCTGGAATCAGGAGCATGGCCGAACCGTTCGGCCGGGCGGGCCGCACCACCGTCATCAGGGGATCGGTCGTGTACTGGGCGTAGCGGTCGCGATAGCTCGGGTCCGTCGATCGCTCCGGCACGATGGGAACCACGCTCACGCCTTCGCCGCCTGGCGCGCCGGCGGGCCACAGGCGGACCGTCTCGGTCGGGTCGGGCGGCGCAACAGCCTGATTGCGCGCCAGGACGACGCCCGGCGCGGCGAACGCGCCGCCGGCGGCGGCTCCAACCCTCAACAGGGCGCGGCGATGGATGTTCATGAAACCCTCCCGGTGGAATTGAAGAGGGGCGCCCGCCCCCTCAGACGAGCGCCCCTCTCGGCGTCGGGTCCTTAGACCTTGGCCGGTTCGTATCTGGGCGAGATGATGTGGACCACCAGCAATGCCACCAGATAGGCCGAGGCCGCCACCACGAAGATCGGGGTGTAGGTGCCCAGCTTGTCCAGCACGAAGCCGGCGTACTTGGCCATGATCATGCCGCCGATGCCGCCCAGCATCCCGCCGATTCCGACGACCGAGCCTACCGCTCCACGCGGGAAGACGTCGCCGGGGAAGGCGTAGAGGTTGGCCGAGAAGCCCTGGTGAGCCGCCGTGGCCAGACCGATGATCAGTACCGCGATCCACAGGTTGGAGGCGAACGCCGCAAAGGCGACCGGGACGGCGCACAGGGCGCAGATCAGCATGGTCAGCTTGCGGGCCTTGTTCAGGTTCATGCCGCGGTTCATGAAGCGTCCCGACAGCCAGCCGCCGCCGACCGAGCCGACGTCGGACAGCAGGTAGATGGCGACGATCGGCGGGCCGAAGGTCTTCAGATCCAGCCCGTAGGTCTTGCCCAGGAAGTCGGGCAGCCAGAACAGGAACATCCACCAGATGGGATCGATCAGGAACTTGCCCGCGGCGTAGGCCCAAGTTTCCTTGACCGTCAGCAGCTTCTTCCAGCCGATCTTCTCGACGGGGTCCGCCGGGTCCTGCTCGATCCACTCCAGTTCGGCCGTCGACAGCTTCTTCACTTCACGCGGACGGCGATAGACGATCAGCCAGATCGGCAGCCAGATCAGGCCCAGCAGGCCGGTGATGACGAAGGCCATCTGCCAGCCGAAGCTGAGTACCAGAACTGGGACGAGCAACGGCGTGACGATGGCGCCGATATTGGTGCCGGCGTTGAACAGGCCGGTGGCGAAGGCGCGTTCCTTCTTGGGGAACCACTCGGCCACGGCCTTGATGCCGCCGGGAAAGCCGCCGGCCTCGCCGACGCCCAGGATCATGCGGGCCATGATGAAGTGCGACAGGTCGCGAGCCGCGCCATGCATCATGTGGCCGATCTGCCAGATGAAGAAGGCGACCCCCAGGCCCCAGCGCGCGCCGATCTTGTCCATGACCCGACCGAAGATCAGGTAGAAGACGGCGTAGGACGCCTGGAACCAGAAAACGATGTCGGCGTAATCTGTTTCGGACCAGCCCAACTCGGTCGACAGGGTCGGCTTCAGGAAGCCGATCATCTGACGGTCGACGTAGTTGATCACCATGGCGGCGAACAACAGCCACATGACGATCCAGCGGTATTTGCCGGCCGGAGGGGCCGTCACGCGGATCGGCCCTCCCTTTTCGGCGGTCTGCGAAGCCTCGGTCATCGAAGGCGTCCTTTTCCGTTTGTTTCCTCGGCGCGTCCCGTCTTCTGCATCCCTCTGCGGACGGGTGGGCGCCTGATTTCCTGTGTCAGCCGATCGGTCAGCCTCTCGGATCGTGTTGCGGGCGGGCCTTCACCATGCGGCAGCGAACCTCGCCGGCGCCGGCGAAACGGCAGACCGATTCATCGCCGATGTCCACGCGGTGGACGCCCGTGACCGCGCCTGTCGAGATCAGAGTCCCCGCCGTCAACGGCCGTCCGCGGCGCGCGCCGTGCTCCAGCAGGAAGCGGACCGATTCCAGCGCGCCCCCGGCCAGCGAAGCCGAGCCGCCCCGGCCCACGCTCTGGCCGTTGATCAGGGTCTCGACCTCAATGGTCTCCATCCGCGCGCGCCAGTCGGTCAGTTCGGGACCCATCACCAGTCCGCCGTTGTTGCCGAAGTCCGACGCCACCACGGCCGAGCCCAGGTCGTTGATGCTGGACAGCGGGCTGCCGGCCAGCTCCACCCCGATGAAGACGGCGTCGATCTGATCGGCCGCGTCCGCCAGCGTCCAGTCCGTTCGGTTCGGATCGACGTCGGCGCCGATGCGGGCGATGAACTCGGCCTCCACGGCGGCGAACCCCCCTTCGATGGCCGGCAGGTCCGTCGGCTGCCCGCCTGCGGTCCAGACGTTGGCCGCGAAGATGGCGCCCGCCACCCGGTGCGCGCCCAGCACGGCCTGTTGCGCCGGCGGGACGCCGCCGACCTTCCAGCCGACGACCTGGTCCGGGAACAGGGCGATCGCCTGATCCTGAATGGCGTAGGACCGGCTCAGGGCGTCAGGCGTCGCCCCCGGATAATCCGGCAGGGCTCGCGCCGCCAGCCGATGGTCCACGAAAGCCTGCGCTACGGCCAGGTCGGCGGCCGGGTCCGTCGCCGCCGTCACAGGCCGCGCTCCGAAGATAGAATCTGATGGATCAATGTGACGCCCCGATTGAAAGCTCCGGATAATGGCGGCTCATGGAAACCGGTGTCAATCATTCATCGCCAATGAACCGTGGCGTCTGACGCCAGGCGCGGCTATGGCTGGTCCAGGAACCAGGAAAGGGGGACGCCTTTGTCAGAACGGGATTCGCAACCGGCGAAATCCGGCAAGCGCGCCACCATCAATGACGTCGCCCGCGTGGCGCAGGTCTCCAAGAAGACCGTGTCGCGCGTCATCAACCAGTCTCCGTTCGTGCGCGAGGAAACCCGCGCCCGCGTTCAGGAGGCGATCGACGAACTGGGCTTCGTGCCCGATCCGCAGGCGCGCGGCCTGGCCTTCCGCCGGTCCTTCCTGGTCGGGATGATCTATGATCAGCCCAGCCCTACCTATGTGGTCAACATGCAGCAGGGCATCCTGGACGCCCTGAAGGGATCGGGCCTGGAACTGGTGGTGCATCCGTGCAGCCGCACCTCCCCCACCCTGCTGAAGGACATTCGCGGCTTCGTCGAACGCCAGCGGCTGTTCGGCGTCATCATGCCGCCCTCGGTGTCCGAGGACGAGACGGTGATCGAACTGCTGCGCGAGCTGGACACCCCCTATGTCCGCATCGCCTCGATCGCCCTGGACCAGCCCCAGAACATGGTGGTGACCAACGACTGGATCGGCGCCGCCGAGGCCGCCCGGCACCTGGTGGATCTGGGCCATCGGCGCATCGCCCTGGTGCGCGGTCTGGCCTCCTTCCGCTCATCGGTCGTGCGCGGCCAGGGCTTCATCGACGCCTTGAAGGAACGCGGCGTGAACTTGCCGCCCGCCTATGACATCCAGGGCGCCTACACCTTCGATTCGGGACGCGAGGCCGCCCACGCCCTGCTGTCCCTGCCCGAACCGCCCACCGCCATCTTCACCCTGAACGACGACATGGCCCTGGGCGTCATGCAGGCCGCGCGCGAACGGGGGCTGGAACTGCCGCGCGACCTGTCGGTGGTGGGGTATGACGACCTGCCGATGGCGGCGCATATCTGGCCCAATCTGACCTCGGTGCGCCTGCCGATCCGCGACATGGGTCGGATGGCGGCGGAAAAACTACTGGCGCCCATGCGCGGCGTCGATCCCGCCAGGCTGCAGCAACCCGAAATCCGCCCTTCCCTCGTGGTGCGTCGCTCCGCCATCCAGGTCTAGGCCGTCCGCCTGCGCGCAGCCGACGCGCCCGCGACAAAAGGCCTCCTCTTGCCCAAAGCACTGACACCGGTTACCAAACTGGACACGACATAGGCGGATCATCCCGCCGATGAATGATTCCGGCCTGCGGAATCCTGGAGGAACAAGGTGTACGACAAGGTTTATCACGCGACCCATCCGGACATGATGGAGGGCGCCTCCAACGAACAGCTGCGCGACCGCTATCTGGTCGGCGGCCTGTTCCAGGCGGGCCGGATCAGCCTGAACTATTCGCACAACGAGCGCATGATCATCGGCGGCGCCATGCCGACCGACGCGGCGCTGAGCCTGCCGACCCATTCCGAGCCGCCGTCGCTGGCCGGCCAGCCCTTCCTGGTCGCGCGCGAACTGGGTGTGGTCAACATCGGCGGCGCCGGCGCGGTGACCGTCGACGGCGAGACCCTGGACCTGGATTTCCGTGACGGCCTCTACATCCCGATGGGCGCCGCCGACGTCTCCTTCACCTCGAAGGACGCCGCCAATCCGGCCAAATACTACCTGATCTCGACCCCGGCCCACACGCGCTACGACCTGGCTAAGATCTCGATCGCCGAGGCTGTGCCGCTGGAGATGGGTTCGCTCGAGACCTCGAACGAACGCACCATCTATCAGTACATCGTCCCCGCCAAGGTGAAGTCCTGCCAGCTGCTGCTGGGCGTGACCGTGCTGAAGCCCGGCTCGGTGTGGAACACCATGCCGCCGCACCTGCACGACCGTCGTTCGGAGGCCTATCTCTACTTCGGCCTGGGCGAAGACGACCGCGTCTTCCACTTCATGGGCGAGCCGGACAAGGCGCGTCACATCATCATGGCCGACGGCGAGGCCGTCATCAGCCCGCCGTGGTCGATCCACATGGGCGCCGGCACGTCGAACTACACCTTCATCTGGGGCATGGGCGGTGAGAACCTCGACTACACCGACATGAACAAGCTCGACATCTGTCAGCTGAAGTAAGGGAAACCAGGGCATGGCTGATCCTTTCGATCTGACGGGCAAGGTCGCCCTGGTGACCGGCGGCAACACCGGCCTGGGTCAGGGCATCGCCCTGGCCCTGGCTGCGGCCGGGGCGGACGTCGCCTCGGTCGCCCGCCGGGCGTCAGACGACACCGTGGGCAAGGTCCTGGCCAAGGGCCGCAAGGCCGTCTCCATCCAGGCCGATCTGACCTCCATGGAGCCGATCGAGCGGATTCTGGACGAGACCGAGGCCGCGCTCGGCCCGGTGGACATCCTGGTGAACAACGCCGGCATCATCCGCCGCGCCGACGCCGTGGATTTCACCGAGCAGGACTGGGACGACGTGATGAACGTCAACCTCAAGGTCCTCTTCTTCCTCAGCCAGGCGGCGGTGAAGCGGATGATCGCGGGCGGCCGTCCGGGCAAGATCATCAACACCGCCTCCATGCTGTCCTATCAGGGCGGCATCCGGGTCCCGTCCTACACCGCGTCGAAATCCGGCGTGGCGGGGCTGACCAAGCTGATGGCCAATGAGTGGGCCAAGCACGGGATCAACGCCAACGCCATCGCACCGGGCTATTTCGCCACGGACAACACCCAGGCGCTGCAGGACGACCCGGTGCGCTCCAAGGAGATCCTCGGGCGCATTCCGGCCGGCCGCTGGGGCGATCCGGCCGACCTGGGCGGCGCCGCCGTCTTCCTGGCCAGCCGCGCCAGCGACTATGTGCAGGGGATCACCCTGCCGGTCGACGGCGGCTGGCTGGCGCGCTGATCCCGCGCTAGCGTCCAGACCATGAGCGACGACCACCCAGCAGCCCCCGGGCCTCAAACCGCGAACGGCGGCAAGCTTCTCTGCTTCGGCGAGATGTTGCTGCGGTTCAGCCCGAACCAGAACGAGCTGCTGCTTCAATCCCCCGCCCTGACCGTGCGTCCGGGCGGGGCCGAGGCCAATGTCGCCGTCGCCCTGGCTCGCTTCGGCGCGCCGGCGGCGATGGCGACCGTCCTGCCCGACAACGCCTTGGGACAGGCGACACGCGACGAAGTGCGTCGCTATGGCGTGGACGCCTCCCCCATCGTTTTCTCGCCCGGCCGCATGGGGCTTTACTTCCTGACGCCCGGCGCCGTGCGGCGACCGTCGGAAGTCCTCTATGACCGCGCCGGCTCCGCCTTCGTCGAACGCGTCGCCGACGCCTTCGACTGGGACGCCCTGCTGGACGGCTATGAATGGCTGCACGTCTCGGGCGTGACGCCCGCCACCGGCCCCAACGGCTCGCGCGCGGCTGTCGAACTGGTCGAAGCCGCCGTCCGCAAGGGCGTCCGCATCAGCTACGACGGCAATTTCCGCGGCAAGCTGTGGGAACAGTGGAACGGCGATCCCCCCGGAACCCTGGGCCGGATGCTGGCGGGGGCCGAGGTCGCCTTCGCCGATGACCGTGACTTCGCCCTGGTGCTCGGCCGCCGCTTCGATCACGCCGACCCCGGCGCGCGCCGCCGCCTGGCCGCCGCCGCCGCATTTGAGGCCTTTCCGCGCCTGCAGCGAATCTCCTGCACCCTGCGCGTTCAGGAGAGCGTCGCGGATCAGGCCCTGTCCGCCGTCATGCTGACGCGCGGCGCGAACGGCGAGGTGATCGAAACCGCCGCCGAGGCCATCCACATGACCGGCGTGGTCGACCGGGTGGGCGGCGGCGACGCCTTCGCCTCCGGCGTGCTGTTCGGCCTGTGGAGCGGCTGGTCGGACCAGGAGGCGCTCGACTTCGGTCTGGCCGCCGCCGGTCTGAAACACTCGGTGCCCGGCGACTTCAACCTGTTCACCGCCGCCGAGGTCCGCGCGGCGATGGGCGACGGGGGCTTCGACATCCGCCGCTGACGGTTTCGTGAAACCGCGCGCCGTCACAGTCGCGCTCAAACACTAGGAAACCGGTGTCATTCGTGTTTAGCTTCGCCTGCAAGCAGCCGTCAGAGCTGCGAGGCGACGCATCCGAGGGAGACACCATGTCCGCAACATCCATGAATCGCCGCGCCCTGCTGGCCGCCGGCGCCGCCGCGACCTTCACGGCCGCCTCCGCCCCGGCCCTGGCCCCCGCCCTAGCCAAGAGCATGATCCAGACCGCGCCCGATCGCGCCGCCATCGTGGCGACGATGAAGCGGGCGACCCGGTTCATGACCGATGAGGCCGCCGTCGGTGGCGGCTATGTGTGGAATGTCCTGCCGGACTTCTCGCGCCGCTGGGGCGAACTGGAAGCCTCGCCGACGATGATCTGGGTCCAGCCGCCCGGCACCGCCACGGTCGGCCACGTCTTCCTGGACGCCTATCACGCCACCGGCGATGAACAGTTCTATGAAGCCGCCAAGTCCGCCGCCGACGCCCTGATCCGCGGCCAGCATCCCGCCGGCGGCTGGAACTACGTCATCGACATGGCGGGCGAGGAGTCGCTCAAGCGCTGGTACGCCACCTACGGCAAGAACGCCTGGCGGATGGAGGAATTCCACCGCTACTACGGCAACGCCACCTTCGACGACGCGGGAACGGCCGAGGCTTCGCAACTGCTGTTGCGGATCTATCTGGAGAAGCGCGAGCGCAAGTACCGCGCGCCCCTGGACAAGGCGATCCAGTTCGTTCTCGACGCCCAGTATCCGAACGGCGGCTGGCCCCAGCGCTATCCCTTCGTCGAAAACGGCGGCCTGCACGGCCATGAGGACTACACCCCCTACATCACCTTCAACGACGATGTGGCGGGCGAGAACCTGGAGTTCCTGCTCTACGCCTATCACGGGCTGGCGACGAACGGCCGTGGCGACCCGCGGGTGCTGGACGCCATCCATCGCGGCATGGACATCTTCGTGAAGACCCAGCAGCCCCTGCCCCAGCCGGCATGGGGTCTGCAGCACTTCCCCGACACGCTGAAGCCCGCCGGCGCCCGAACCATCGAGCCCCAGGCCTTCGCCACCCACGCCACGGGAACCAACATCAAGTCGATGATGGGCTTCTATCGTCTGACCGGCGAGCGCAAATACATCGCCCGCCTGCCCGAGGCCCTGGACTGGCTGGATCAGGTGAAGACGCCCCAGAACCTGATCGCGCCGGGGCGCACCCACCCGACCTTCATCCTCGAGGGATCGAACACGCCCGTCTACATCCACCGGCGCGGGTCGAACATCACCAACGGTCAGTATTATTACGACGACAACCCCAACAACCTGATCGTCCACTACGGCTCGTTCCGCAACGTCGACACCGCCGCCCTGCGCCGCGAGTACGAGGCGCTGGCGTCCCAGACCCCGGACGAGGTCAGCCGCAACTCCCCGCTCAAGGCCCGTCCGGGCGCGCTGCAACTGCCGAAATACTTCACGCTTCAGGACGTGGACGTCTGGGACATGTCCACCGACGCCCGACGCCTGACCCGGCCAGCCGCGGAGCGTGCGGGTCAGCTGGTGACGACGCTGAACGCGCGCGGCTACTGGCCCTCGCTCATGACCACGACCTCCAACCCCTACATCGGGGAGGCGCCGGCGGCGGTGACGGGCGGAGAGTATCAGACCACCCGCGTCGGCGACCTGTGGGACACCTCGCCCTACACCACCGACTACCCGGTCGAGTGCGTCTCGACCCAGGTCTTCATCCGCAACATGGGCGAACTGATCGAGGCGCTGGAGGGCTGAACTCAGCCTGGAGGCGGGCGCCTAGAGATAGGCGCCCACCTGCCAGGGCACGAACTCATTATCGCCGATGCCCAGGGCCTCGGACTTCGACGGCTCGCCCGAGGCCACGGCCAGCATCCGCTCGAAGATGGCCTGCCCGACCGCCTCCATCGACGCGCCCGTCAGCACCGGCGAGGCGTCGATGTCCATGTCCTCGTCCATCCACCTGGCCAGCCTGGCGTTGGAGGCGACCTTGATCGACGGCGCGGGCTTGGCCCCGAACACCGAGCCCCGTCCGGTCGTGAACACGATCAGATTGGCGCCCGAGGCGATCTGGCCCGTCGCCGAGCAGGGATCATACCCAGGGCTGTCCATGAAGCTCAGCCCCTTGGCGGCCAGCGGTTCGGCATAGCCGATCACGTCGTTCAGCGGCGTGGAGCCGGACTTGGCCACCGCTCCCAGCGACTTCTCGAGAATGGTGGTCAGGCCGCCCTTCAGATTTCCGGGCGACGGATTGTTGTTCAGCTCCATCCCGTGCCTGTCGGCATAGGCGCGCCACCAGGCTAGGCGAGCGTTCAGCTTGTCCGCCACCCCTTGCGACGCCGCACGCCGCAGAAGCAGGTGTTCGGCGCCCCAGATCTCGGGCGTCTCCGACAGCATGGCCGAACCGCCGTGGGCGACGAGCATATCCACGGCTGCGCCCAGCGCCGGATTGGCGGTCACGCCGGACCAGCCGTCCGAGCCTCCGCATTGCAGACCGACCGTCAGGTGCGAGGCCGACACCGGCTGACGCTCGACCTTGGCGGCCTCGGCCGCCAGTTCGCGGACGATCTCGATCCCAGCCTCGATGGCGCGGGCCGTGCCGCCGGCCTCCTGAATGGTCAGGGCGCGCAAGGTCGGCCCCGCCTCCAGCCCCTCATTGGCCAGCCAGGCCGGAATCTGGTTCGCCTCGCAGCCCAGGCCGACGATGAGGATCGAATGGAAGTTCGGATGCCGGGCGTAACCCGCCAGCGTCCGCTGGAGCAGGGTCACGTCGCTCGACAGCGACGAGCCTCCGCAACCGCCCTGATGGGTGAAGGCGACGACGCCGTCCACGCCGTCGGGCAGGCTGGCGTCAGGGAAGGCGTCGGCGATGCGGCGCGCCACCGTGGCCGAGCAGTTCACGCTGGTCAGGACGCCGATGTAGTTGCGCGTGCCGACCCTGCCGTTCGGCCGCACGATGCCGTTGAAGGTCGCGCCGGACAGCGGCGCCGGGCGGCGGACGTCGGCGCCCACCTCGGCCTCGCGTCCGTCCTCAGCCATGGCGAGATTGTGGACGTGGACATGGTCCCCGGCGGCGATGGCTTCACGCGCCCGGCCGATGACCTGGCCATAACGGCGGACCAGGCCGCCCTTCTCCACCGCCCGCCGGGCGATCTTGTGGCCGGTGGCGACGGCGGCGCGCGCTGGCGTCTCCAAGCCCTCTGGCGTCTCGCCCGCAGCAATGTCGTCCAGGGCGATGGCGACGTCATCGGCGGGGTTCAGGATCAGGACCCGGCTCATCTTCTACTCCGTCACGCGGCGTGCGGCCTCGACCGCACCATGCTCTCTCAACGCCAGGAAGGCGGCCGTCACCGCCTCGACGAAGCGCGGCTCCTCGGCCAGCGACGCCGGGAAGACCGCCGACAGGCCCAACAGGGCGCGGACCTGGGCTTCGTCGGTCTCGGACGCCTCGATCAGTTCGGCGGTTCGGGACGCCAGCGGGTCATCGACCACGACGGTCTCTCCCTGCTCCGTCACGCCTTCCTGCCAGCGCATCCAGGCGGCGACGCCCAGGGCCATGGCTTCGATCCCCTGATCCGCCGCCAGGCGCTCGGCGGCGCCGGCCAGCAGGCGCTGCGGCAGCTTCTGCGAACCGTCCATGGCGATCTGACGCGTGCGATGCATCAGGGCGGAGTTGGAGAACCGCGCCATCAGTTCGGCGCGATAGGCGGCCACGTCCAGGCCCGGCGGCGGGTTCAGCGTCGTCTGCGCCTCGTCCCACAGAGCTTCGACATAGGCGCGAAACGCCGGAACGGCCACCGCCTCGTGAACGTGCTCATGACCCGACAGCGCGCCCAGATAGGCGACCGCCGAGTGGGCGCCGTTCAGCAGCCTTAGCTTGGCGTCCTCCCAGGGTTCGACCGCATCGGTCAACTGCACGCCCAGGGCGGCGAAATCAGGCCGTTCGCCGGCGAAGCGGTCCTCGATCACCCATTGGGTGAAGGGCTCGGCCTTGACCATCCCCTGGTCCTCGACGCCGAGGCGGGCCGTCAGGCGAACCACGTCCTCAGCCGTCGTCGCCGGCACGATCCGGTCGATCATGGTCTGGGGGAAGGCGCCCTCGGCCGCGATCCACTCGGCGAGCGACGAATCCACCGCCCTGGCCATGGCCAGCACCCCGGCGCGGATCCGCCGTCCATTGTGCGGAAGGTTATCGCAGGAAATCACCGTAAAGGGCCCCAATCCCGCAGTGCGCCGGGCGCGCAGGGCGGCGACGATGAAACCGGGGGCCGTGCGAGGACGCTCGATGTCCGCGATGTCGGCCGCGACGTCCGGATCCTCGACCAGCAGTTCGCCGCTGGCCGGGTCCAGGCGATAGCCCTTCTCGGTCACCGTCAGGGTGACGATGTGGACATCGGCGTCGGCCATGGCCGCGACGAGCGCCGCAGGGTCTTCGGGCCCCACCATCACGCTGCGACAGGCGCCGATGACCCGCAGGTCCTCGCGTTCGCCGTCGCGCACGACCAGGGTGTAGAGGCCGTCCTGCGGGTTCAGTTGATCGCGCACGCCGGGCGACCGCAGCGACGCGCCCAGCACGCCCCAGCGCAGGTCGCCGCTCTTGAGCGCATCGTCGAACACCACCGCCTGGTGCGCCCGGTGGAAGGCGCCGATGCCCAGGTGCACGACGCCCGTCCTGGCCGCCGTACGATCATAGCCGGGCCGCACGACGTCGTCCGGCAAGCCCGTCAGGGCCGCTTCATCGAGGCGGGTCACAGCTTGTAGGCCGCCTTGACCAGATCATAGGTCAGGGCGCGCGCCACCTCATGGGCCTCGTCCTCCTCCATCCGATGCTCGACCACCAGGCGGGCCAGGAAGCCGCAGTCCATGCGACGGGCCACATCGTGCCGCGCCGGAATGGACAGGAAGGCGCGGGTGTCGTCGTTGAAGCCGACCGTGTTGTAGAAACCCGCCGTCTCGGTGACGTTCTCGCGGAAGCGGCGCATCCCCTCCGGGCTGTCGTGGAACCACCAGCTGGGGCCCAGCTTCAGCGCCGGATAATGGCCCGCCAGCGGCGCCAGTTCGCGCGCATAGACGCTCTCGTCCAGGGTGAACAGGATCAGGGTCAACCGGTTGTCCGAGCCGAACCGGTCCAGCAGGGGCTTCAGCGCGCGCACATAGTCGGTGCGCGTGGGAATGTCCGCGCCCTTGTCGCGGCCGAAGCGCTCGAAGACGAAGCCGTTGTGATTGCGGAAGGAGCCGGGGTGCAGCTGCATCACCAGACCATCCTCGACCGACATGGCCGCCATCTCCGTCAGCATCTGGCCGCGAAACAGTTCAGCGTCCTCGGCGCTGGCCGGCGCGGTCGAAACACGCTGGAACAGGGCCTCGGCCTCGGCGCGAGACAGGTCGGCGGTGAAGGCGGTCGGGTGGCCGTGATCCGTCGAGGTGGCGCCCATCTCGATGAAGAAGGCACGCCGATCGCGCAGCGCCTGCAGGTAGCCGTCCCACGACAGGGTGTCCCGGCCGGTCTGTTCGGCCAGGACCTTCAGATTGTCGCGGAACCCTTCATAGTCCGGGTCCAGCACGGGGTCGGGACGATAGGCGGTCAGCACCCGCCCCTTCCAGCCCGAAGCATTGATCGCCTTGTGATGCTCGAGGGTGTCGAGGGGCGACTCAGTCGTGGTCAGCACCTCGATATTGTAGCGGTCGAACAGGGCGCGCGGCCGGAAGGCTTCGGTCTGCAGGGCCGCGTCGATGACGTCGTAATAGTGGTCCGCCGTCTCAGCCGACAGGCGCACGTCCAGGCCGAAGACTTCGGCATAGACCCAGTCGTGCCACATCCGCGAAGGCGTGCCGCGGAACAGGTGATAGTTCTCGGCGAACCGTCGCCAGATCTTGCGCGGGTCCGTCTCGACCGCCCCGCCGTCGGCGCGGGGAACGCCCAGATCCTCCATCGCCATGCCCTGGCTGTAGAGCATGCGGAAGACATAGTGATCCGGCGTGATCAGCAGTTCGGCCGGATTGGCGAAGGTGGCGTTCCCCGCGAACCAGGACGGGTCGGTGTGGCCGTGCGGGCTGATGATCGGCAGAGCCTTGATCTCGGCGTACAGCCGCCTCGCGACAGCGCGGGTGTCGGGATCGGCCGGCAGAAGACGATCAGGATTCAAGCGAAGCGGTTGGGTCATCTGAAACTCGAAATCGGAACGGAAGCGAAGCGAATCGGGCGGAGAAGAAGGGAGACGGCGACAGGCATGAAAACGCCCGCCTGGGCGGCGCTGACGATGTCTCCCTCAAGGGCCGGGGGACGTCAGGCGCCGGCTCCGGTTGTTGTTTCGCAGGGTTCAAACCTTAGCCGGAGGAGCGTTTCGCCATCATCTTGCCACAGGATAAAAAACGTGCGTAGCTCTGTATGACACCGGTGGAACTCGCTGACAAACAGCAATTGACACCGGTTCCCGCGAAAGCGGCGACCTGAACTGGGACGGGCGTTCCCTGGCGGGTCCAACTGGGAGGAGAACCATATGCCCTATCACGCCGCCCCTGCGCGCGCCTCGCTGCTGCTCGGCGCCTCGCTCGCCGTCTTGACCTTCGCCGGCGCGGCGCAGGCTCAGTCGACGCCAGCCGACGACCAGCCGACCGCCGTCGACGAAATCGTCGTCACCGGCTTCCGCGCCAGCCTGCAGAACGCGCTCAACATCAAGCGCAAGGAAGCCGGGGTGGTGGACGCCATCTCGGCCGAAGACATCGCCGATTTCCCCGACACCAACCTGGCGGAATCGATCCAGCGCATCCCCGGCGTCTCCATCGACCGCGACGCGGGCGAAGGCCGCTCCATCACGGTGCGCGGCCTCAGCTCGGAGTTCACCCGCACCCGCATCAACGGCATCGAAGCTCAGGCGACCACCGGCGCCACGGACTCCTCGGGCGGCGTGAACCGCGGCCGCGGGTTCGACTTCAACGTCTTCGCCTCCGAACTTTTCAACAACATCACCGTGCGCAAGACCGCCTCGGCCGAGGTTGAGGAAGGCTCCCTGGGCGCCACCGTCGATCTGCGCACGGCCCGGCCGTTCGACTATTCAGGCTTCAACGCCGTGGCCTCGGTCCAGGGCGGCTACAACGACCTGTCGGAGAACTGGAGCCCGCGCTTCGCCGGCCTGATCTCCAATACCTGGATGGACGGCAAGTTCGGTGCCCTGCTGTCGCTGGCCTACAGCGACAAGAGCTCCATCGAGGAAGGCTTCAGCTCGGTGCGCTGGGGTCCGGCCAATGGAGACAACGGCTTCCTGAACCCCGAGGCCCTGCCCGGCGGCAAGGATGCGGCCGGCGGCCTGTTCCACCCGCGCATTCCGCGCTACGGCCGTCTGAGCCACGAGCAGGAGCGTCTGGGCGCGACCCTGTCTCTGCAATGGCGCCCCTCGGACGCCACGACGATCAGCTTGGACGGCCTCTATTCCAAGCTGGATTCGACCCGTCAGGAGAACTTCCTCGAGGCCTGGTCGTTAAGCCGCAACGCCAGCCAGGGCGGCAAGCCTGGAGTTACGATCGTCGACGCCGTCGCCGACGCAGAAACGGGCGAACTGGTCTACCTGCTCCTCGACGGCATGGACATGCGCACGGAAGAGCGCTTCGACGAGCTGAAGAGCGAATTCTCGCAGTATACGCTGGAGATCGAACACGACTTCTCGGACAGCGTGCGCTTCAGGGGCGTGGCGGGTCGTTCCGAGTCGACGTTCGACAACCCCCTCCAGGTCAACGCCATCATCGACCATCAGGACGGCGCCGGCTGGTCGATCGATTTCCGCGACAATCGCGACCTGCCCAAGATCGACTACGGCTTCGACGTCACGGATCCCAACCAATGGACCATCACCGGTCCGGCCGGCGTCCAGCCCCTCTCAGAACTGCGTATGTCATCCAGTTCGCAGAGCAACACCTATACGACCTTCGAAGGCGCCTTCGAGTTCGACATCGACGACCGCATGACGTTCAAGGTCGGCGCCAGCTACAAGGAGTATCAGTCTGAAGGCTCAGGCTATGCTCGCAAGACCAACACCGCGCCCGCCATACCGGGGGGAGCCTCGATCGGCGGCCTGACCTATCTGCTCGACGGCTTCGGCAGGAATCTGGATCTGCCTGCAGGCTCAGCCACCGCCTGGATTTCGCCGAACCTCGACGCGATCGTGAAAGCCTATGGAGCCGATTGCCTGTGCGACACCGGCGTGGCTGGCGGCGACTTCCGTCTGCTGGGCCTTGAAAACGGGTCCACGGCTCTGGGCAGCTGGCGCGACGTGACGGAAAAGGACACCGGCCTATGGGCCCAGTTGGACTGGAACACCGAATGGGTCGGCATGCCGGTCCGCGGCAACTTCGGCGCGCGCTGGGTGAACACCGAGATCGAGGCCGCCGGCTACTCCTCTCTCAGCGGAGTGACGACGCGCATCACCGGCGCCAACAACTATGACGACATCCTGCCGTCGCTGAACCTGTCGATCGAGCCGGTCGAAAACGTCATGGTCCGCTTCGGCGCCGCCCGCGTCATGGCGCGCCCGCCCGTGACCAGCCTGGTGCCGGTCTTCTCGCTCAGCGCGCCGAACGCCGCCAACCGCACGGCGTCGCTGGGCAATGTGAACCTGGACCCTTACCGCGCCGACACCTTCGACCTGTCGCTGGAATGGTATTTCGCGCCGGAGTCCCTGCTGTCGCTGGCGTTCTTCTACAAGGACATCTCGACCTACGTTCAGACGACCCAGCAACGGCTGACTTATGCTCAACTGACGGCGATGAACCCGGAAGCCTTCCCCGCCGCCGCAGACCGTCCCCCGGCGGAAGATTACGTCTTCAGCCGTCCGACCAACACGCCGGGCGGCCCGCTGAAGGGCTTCGAGATCAGCTATCAGCAGCCCTTCACCTTCCTGCCGGGCGCCTTCTCGAACCTGGGCGTCCAGGCCAACTTCACCCATGTGGAGTCGGAGATCGACTACTGCACCACCGCCGCCTGCACCGCCTATGTGACGGCCAATCTGGTGAACCTGTCGCCCGACGCCTGGAACGCCACGCTCTACTATGACGACGGTCGGTTCAACGCCCGGGTGTCGGCGGCCTATCGCGACACCTACTACCAGCAGGTGCCGGCCTCCAACGGCGGCTCGCGCGGCATCGTCGCCACCGGCAAGACCGAGACGCTCAGCATCGACGCCTCGGCTTCGTTCGACGTCACCGACCACCTGACGCTGACCCTCGAGGGCATCAACCTCACGGACGAGGCCAACCGCCAGAACCACGGCGAGCTCGATGGGGTGCGGGACAGCACCTACGTCTACCACCACACCGGCCGTCAGGTGTTCGTGGGCGCCCGCTACAAGTTCTGACGCTTTCCACCGCCCTCCTGAGCGGTGAAACCTGGGCGCCGGCGATCCATTCGCCGGCGCCTTTTTCTTGAAGAAGCCGCGACCGGCCCGGATCAGGCCAGGGCGTTGCGGTCCAGTTGATCCACGCGCGTGACGCCGGTCAGCGCCATGGCCACCTTCATCTCGGCCGCCATCAGGTTCAGGACGTGGCTGACCCCCGCCTCTCCCCGCGCCGCCAGGGCATAAGCCCAGGCCCGTCCGATCAGCACGCCGTCGGCGCCCAGAGCCAGCATTCGCGCGACGTCTAGGCCGCTGCGGATTCCGCCGTCGGCCAGGACCGTCAGCCGCCCCCCGACCGCCTCGGCGATCGGCGGCAGGGCGCGGGTCGAGGACAGGACGCCGTCCAGCTGACGCCCGCCGTGGTTCGACACCACCAAGCCGTCAGCCCCGAGATCGGCCACGCGCCGAGCGTCGTCGGCGTCCAGCACGCCCTTGATGATCAGCGGCCCCTTCCAGCGCTCACGCACCCAGGCCAGGTCGTCCCAGGTCACGGTGGGATCGAAGTTGTCGCGCATCCAGGCGAAGAAGTCGTCGATGCCCGTCTTGCCCTTCAGCACCAGCGCGACATTGCCCAGCGAGTGGGGGCCGCCGTTGACGCCCACATCCCAGGCCCAGGCGGGTCGGCCGACCGCCTGCAACGCGCGACGCATGTCGCCGAAGAAGCCCGACGCCCCCGCCAACCCTGAGTGATAGTCGCGATAGCGCGAACCCGGCACCGGCATGTCGACCGTGAAGACCAGAGCGGGACATTTCGCCTGTTCGGCCAGATCCAGCAGGTCGGCCATGAAGGCGCGATCGCGGATCATGTAGAGCTGGAACCAGAAGGGCGTCGGACTGCCCGCCGCCACCTCTCCGATCGAACAGGCGCCGACCGTGGACAGGGTGAAGGGCACGCCGAAGGCGGCGGCGGCGCGGGCGGCCTGAACCTCGCCGCGCCTCGCATTCATGCCCGCCAGACCGACCGGCGCGAGCGCGACCGGCAAACTGACCTCTTGTCCGAACAGGGTCGTGGACAGGTCGATGTCCGACACGTCGCGCAGCACCCGCTGACGCAGGGCCACGTCGCGCAGGTCGCTGACGTTCCGCCCCAGCGTCGTCTCGGCATAGGAGCCGCCGTCGATGTATTCGAACAGGAATCGCGGCAGGCGGCGACGCGCCAGTTCGCGATAGTCGGAGATGGAGGCCGCCTTCATGCTGGACGGCCTATTGCAGGTTCACGAAGGCGCCGCCGTCGACCAGCAGGGCCGCGCCGGTGACATAAGCCGCCATGTCCGAGGCCAGGAAGGCCACGGCGCCGCCGATGTCCTCGGGCTGGCCCAGACGGCCCAGCGGGATGCGACCTTCCATGTATTCCCGCTTCTTCGGGTCGGCCAGGTCGTCCTTGTTGATGTCGGTCAGAATGGTGCCGGGCAGGACCGAATTGCAGCGGATGCCGTGCTTGCCCAGGGCGATGGCGCAGGACTGCATCAGACTGTGCACGCCCGCCTTGGTCGGAGTGTAGTGGGTCTGGAACTCGCCGCCGACCAGGGCCGAGATCGAACTGATGGCGACAATGGCGCCGCCGTTTCCCTGCTTGACCATCTGGTTCGCGGCGGCCTGGGTCATGAAATAGGCGCCGTGGAGGTTGACCTCCATGGTGCGCTTCAGCGTCTCCGCCGGCATGTCGAGGAAGGCGTGGAACGGGCAGATGCCGGCGTTGGAGACGAAGACGTCCACCTTGCCGAAGGCCTCGACGGCGGCCTCGACGAAGGCGGCCGCCGTTTCCGGCAGGGCCACGTCGCCCTCGACCGAGATGCAACGGCGCCCCTGCGCCTCGACCGCGGCGATCACCTCGGCCGCAGCAGAGCCGCCCGAGTGGCTGTTGATGGCGACGTCCGCGCCCTGCCTGGCCATTTCCACGGCCACGGCGGCCCCGATGCCTCGCGATCCCCCGGTGATGAGGACGACCTTGTCTTTAAGCAGCATGGAGGCTCCGTACAGTAAGCGTGTTCAGGTTTTAGGGGTCCAGCCCAGGTCGCCGCTGATGGCGTTGGCGGCGTCGGTGACCGTCTTGGTCAGTTCGGCCATTCGGGCGTCGGACATGTATTGAGCGGCGGACGAGACGCTGATCGCGGCCACGATATGCCCGTCGACGGACCGAATCGGCGCGGCGACGCAGCGGACCTGATCCTCGTTCTCCTCAAGGTCGAAGGCGTGGCCCTTCTCGGCGTAGCTGCGCATCCGCTCCAGCCAGACCGCGCGCGAGGCGGCGTCGAATTCGGCCCCTTCTGGCGCGTAGAAGTCGCACCATTCCGGCTCGCTCTTGTCCAGAATCAGCGCCTTGCCCAGTCCGGTGGAGGCGATGGGGTGACGCTCGCCGAGGCGCGAACCGATATTCACGCGGCGACGACCGGGGACCTTGTCCAGGTAAAGCGCATGACGACCGTCCAGCACGCCCAGGTGCACCGTGTCGTCGGTCACCGTGGACAGATGCTCCAGATAGGGCCGGGCGACGCGCGGCAGATGCATCTGCTGGCTGGCGGCGTGGCCCAGCTCCAGCAGCTTGGGTCCCAGGGAATAGCCCTCGCGCGGGCGGAACGACAGGATTCGCCGGTCGACCAGGGCCGAGGCTAGGCGATGGGTGGTGCTGCGCGTCAGTTCGAGCTTTTCCGACAGCTCCGCCAACGGAAGGGAGCCGTCGATCAGGGCGTCGATCACGTCCAAGCCGCGCAGAAGGGTCTGGCTGCCGGAGGCCTTCGCCCCGACCTCCGCTTCGCCGTCCGCCTGTTCGCTCTTGATTGACGCCATTCGTCCCATCTCGTAATCCTCATTCCCAGAATGTAGCAAAAGACGCAAGCTGATCCCCGCAACAGGGATCGAGTTTGACGCCACGCTCGGAGGAATGCCAGTGAAATCCCGCATTATGGGAGTTATGTGCCGAAATATGGTGCATGCCCGATGAGCCGCCTGCCCAGGATCAAGCACGTCCGCGCCTTCGTCGTGAAAAACGACGGCACAGGCGCCAATCAGGGCGGCGGCGCCGACTATCACGACCAGGGCGACGGCCACTGGATTGACGACCACATCGCCACCCCGATGGCGAAGTATCCGGAATACCGTCAGAGCCGCCGCAGCTTCGGCATCAATGTGCTCGGCACCCTGGTGGTGGAGATCGAGGCCGACAACGGCGTCGTCGGCTTTGCGGTGACGACCGGCGGCGAACCCGCCGCCTATATCGTCGAGAAGCACCTGGCCCGCTTCCTGGAGGGCCGCGATCCGTCCGAGGTCGAGAAGATCTGGGACCAGATGTATTTCTCGACCCAGTATTACGGCCGCAAGGGGCTGGTCGTGAACGCCATCTCCGGCGTGGACCTGGCGCTGTGGGATCTGCTTGGCCGCCTGCGTCAGGAGCCGGTCTTCGCCATGCTGGGCGGGGCCGTGCGCGACGAACTGACCTTCTACGCAACCGGCGCGCGCCCGGATAAGGCCAAGGAACTGGGCTTCATCGGCGGCAAGATGCCCCTCCACCACGGCCCGGCCGAGGGGGAAGAGGGCCTGCGCAAGAACCTGGCCGAGCTTGAGGCCATGCGGAACGCCTGCGGCGACGACTTCTGGCTGATGTTCGACTGCTGGATGGCGCTCGATCTCAACTACGCCACCCGCCTGGCCCATGAGGCCCACAAGCTGGGCCTGAAGTGGATCGAGGAGGCCCTCAGCCCCGACGACTACTGGGGCTATCAGGCGCTGAAGAAGAACGCGCCCAAGGGCATGCTGGTCACCACCGGCGAGCATGAAGCCACCCGCTGGGGCTTCCGCATGCTGCTGGAGATGGAATGCTGCGACATCATCCAGCCCGACGTGGGCTGGTGCGGCGGCGTGACCGAACTGCAGAAAATTTCCGCCCTGGCCGACTCCAAGGGCGTGCTGATGATCCCGCACGGATCGTCCGTCTATTCCTACCACTTCGTCGTGACGCGCCATAACAGCCCGTTCGCGGAGTTCCTGATGATGGCTCCGGGCGCCGACGAAGTCGTGCCCATGTTCCATCCGCAGTTGATCGGCGAGCCCGTTCCGGTGAACGGCAAGCTGAAAGTTCCCGACACCCCCGGTTTCGGCGTCGAGCTGAACCGCGACATCGCCCTGCACCGCCCCTACGCCCGATAATAAGGCCTCCCCATGAAACTCCTGCGTTACGGCCCTGTGGGCCAGGAAAAGCCCGGCACTCTCGATTCAGAGGGCCGCATCCGCGATCTGTCCGGCATTGTCGCCGACATCACGCCCGACCAGCTGTGGGGCGAAGGCCTCGCCGCGCTGAAGGCCGTCGATCCCGAGAGCCTGCCTCTGGTCGAGGGCTCGCCCCGCTATGGCGTGCCGGTGAACGGCGTGCGCAAATTCATCGCCATCGGCCTGAACTTCGCCGACCACGCCGCCGAATCCAACCTGCCGATTCCGGAAGAACCCGTGGTCTTCACCAAGGCCGTCTCCTGTTTGACGGGCCCGAATGATACCGTTGTCATTCCTCGTGGTTCGGAAAAGACCGACTGGGAAGTCGAGCTGGGCATCGTCATCGGCAAGCGCGCCTCCTACGTCGAACAGGCGGACGCCCTGAACCACGTGGCGGGCTACGTCCTGATCAATGACGTGTCCGAGCGCGCCTTCCAGACCGAGCGCGGCGGCACCTGGGACAAGGGCAAGGGCTGCGACACCTTCGGCCCGGTCGGCCCCTGGATCGTCACCGCCGACGAGATCGGGGACGTGCAGCAACTCGACATGTGGCTGGACCTGAACGGCAAGCGCATGCAGACCGGCAACACCAAGACCATGATCTTCGGCGTCGCCGAGATCGTCTCCTACGTCAGCCAGTTCATGACGCTGGAGCCGGGCGACCTGATCACCACGGGCACCCCGCCCGGCGTCGGCCTGGGCCAGAAGCCCGAGCCCTTCTATCTGAAGGCGGGCGACGTCATGGAGCTGGGGATCGAGAAGCTGGGCGTGCAACGCCAGCAGGTCGTCGCCTGGTCGAAGGACGCCGCCGCATGAGCGCCTATGAAGGACGTTTCGCCGGCCGCACCGCCGTCGTCACCGGCGGGGCCTCGGGTCTGGGCAAGGCTTCGGCCGCCCGCATCATCGCCGAAGGCGGCAAGGTCGTCCTCTGGGACCTGAACGCCGAGACGCTCAAGGCCGCCGCCGAAGAGATCGGCGCGGCCGGGGTCGTCGCCCTGGACGTCGCCGACCCTGACGCCGTCGCCGCCGCCGCCGCCGAATCGCACAAGATCCTGGGCGGACGCATCGACATCCTGGTCGCCTCGGCCGGCATCACCGGCGCCACCGTTCCGGTGCAGGAGTTCCCGGTCGACAGCTGGAAGCGCGTGGTCGACATCAATCTGAACGGCGTCTTCTACTGCTGCCGCGCCGTCACGCCCTATATGCTCGACAGCGGCTACGGCCGGATCGTCAACGTGGCCTCGGTCGCGGGCAAGGAAGGCAATCCCAACGCCAGCGCCTATTCGGCGTCCAAGGCCGGGGTGATCGGCTTCACCAAGTCCCTGGGCAAGGAGCTGGCCGGCAAGGGCGTCATCGCCAACAGCCTGACCCCCGCCACCTTCGAAAGCCCGATCCTGGAACAGCTGCCGCAGAGCCAGGTGGACTACATGCGCTCCAAGATTCCGATGGGCCGTCTGGGCGAGGTCGAGGAGAGCGCCGCCATGATCTGCTTCATGGCCTCCGAGGAATGCAGCTTCACCACCGCCTCGACGTTCGATACGTCGGGCGGCCGCACCACCTATTAAAGGAGCGCCGCAAGTGGGCCGCGACCTTCGCATCGTCGATTGCCACGTCCACTTGTGGGACCTGTCGCGCGCTCGCTACGGCTGGCTGCAGGACGATCCCCTGCCGAACAATCCGGCGGGGGACATGTCCCCGATCGCCCACCAAGACTACCTGCTGAAGGACTATCTGGCCGACACGGCGAACTGGCGCGTCGACAAGATCGTCCACGTCGAGGCCGGCCAGCCGCGCGGCGCGCAGCTGGCCGAGACGGACTGGCTTCAGGCCATGGCCGACGACTACGGCTATCCGCACGGCGTAGTCGCCGGGGCGGACCTGACCGATCCCGATCTGGACGCCCTGCTGGAGGCCCACGCCGCCCGGTCCAGCGTCCGGGGCGTGCGCCAGATCGTCTGCTGGCACGTCGATCCGAAGAAGACCTACAATCCAACCGACCCCCTGCTCGACCCCGCGTGGCGCGCGGGCTTCGGCAAGCTGGCCCGCCACGGCCTGTCGTTCGACCTGCAGCTCTATCCGTCGCAGATGGCCGAGGCGGTCGAACTGGCCGACGCCCATCCCGACATCCCCCTGATCATCAACCACGCCGGTCTGCCGACCGATCGCGACGAGGCCGGCATGGCCGTCTGGCGCGCCGGGCTGAAGGCTCTGGCCGAACGCCCCCAGGTCTCGATCAAGATTTCCGGCCTCGGCATCACCGACCGCGCCTGGACGCCCGATAGCATCCGACCGGTCGTGCTGGAGTGCATCGACATCTTCGGCGCCCGCCGGGCGATGTTCGCCAGCGATTTCCCGGTCGAGCGAGTCCACGGCGCGTTCGACGCCTTCTATTCCGCCTTCGACGCGATCACGGCCGACTTCACGGCCGAGGAACGCGACCGCCTGTTCGCCGCAAACGCCGAGGCGATCTACCGCATCTGATCCATCGTTCGCCGAGCCCGCAGCAAGACGGAGCCGGACCGAGGAAGCCCGAGAGGACGACATGAGTATCGAAACCGACGCCGCCCACACGCCCGGGGGCCTCGCCCTGCCCGCCGGAAACCTGCGCGGACCGCTGGCTTTCGCCATCGGCTGCTTCCTGATCTGGGGGCTGGCCTATGGCCTGCTGGACGTGCTGAACAAGCACTTCCAGGAAACGCTCAGCATCAGCCAGGCGGACAGCTCCTGGCTGCAGATCGCCTATTTCGGCGCCTATCTGCTGCTCAGCCTGCCGGCGGGCATGTTGCTGAACGCGCGCGGCTACAAGTTCGGCATCGTCTCTGGCCTCTGCGTCACCGCCATCGGCGCCCTGCTCTTCATCCCGGCGGCCAATGCGGGCGCCTTCCTGCCCTTCGTCGGATCCATGTTCGTGCTGGCCGCCGGCCTGTGCGTGCTCGAGACGGCCGCCGACACCTACGTCAACGTTCTGGGCGACCCGGCCAAGGCCTCGCAGCGCCTGAACCTGGCCCAGTCGTTCAACGCCCTGGGCGTCTTCATCGGCCCGATGATCGGCGGCGCGGTCTTCTTCAGCCCGACGACGACCGAAGCCCTGGGCGGCGCCACCCGCTCGATCCAGATCGTCTACGGTCTAATCGCCGTGGCCGTCCTGCTGTTCGCCGCCGTCGTCTGGCGCGCCCGCCTGCCCGAAACCGGCCTGGCCGACCACGGCGAGTCCGTTGCGGGCGACGCCCCGGCCAAGCCCTTGTCCCAGCAGCCTCACTTCATCGCCGGCGTGGTGACCCAGGCCCTCTACATCGGCGCCCAGGTCGGCATCGGCGCCTACTTCATCAATCTGGTGACCCACAACTGGCAGGACCTGACGTCGCAACAGGGCGCCTACATGCTGTCGCTGGCCGCCATCGGCTATCTGGTCGGGCGCTTCGCCGCCACGGGCCTGTTGCTCAAGGTCAAGCCGCGCGCCCTGCTGACCACCTACGGCGTCATCAACGTCATCCTGACGCTGATCGTCTCGGCGGGCATCGACAAGGTGTCGCCCATCGCCCTGATCGCCGTCTTCTTCTTCATGTCGACCATGTTCGCCACCATCTTCGCCCTGGGCACCACGGGCCTGGGGGCCAGCACCAAGAAGGCGTCGTCCCTCATGGTCATGGCCATCGGCGGCGGCGTCCTGCTGCCCTGGCCCATGGGCAAGCTGGCGGACCTGTACGGCGCCAACATCGCCTTCCTGCTGCCCGCCGCCTGCTTCGCCGTCGTCGCCTGGTACGGCTGGAAGGGCGCGGGCCTGGGCCTGAAGGCGGAGGCCTCGTGATGCGTCTGCGCTCCGCCCTCCTCGCCTGCACCCTCCTGGCCGGCGCTCCGCTGGCCGCCTGCGCCCAGACAGTCCAGCCCGTCGCCGCGGTCGCGCCTGCGACGCCGATCGACCGGCAGGCCCTGGTCACGCGCCACAACGTCGTCCTGACCGGCGTGGATCGTCACGCCCCGATCATGCTGGGCAATGGCGATCTGGGCTTCACCGCCGACATCACCGGCCTGCAGACCTTCCCGGAGCAGTATTCCGAACTGGCCCCCCTGCTGACCATGGCCCAATGGGGCTGGCACAGCTTCCCCAATCCCGAGGGCTATACCGAGCAGGACGGCCTCGTGAACGTCCCCGTCCCCGGCCGGGGCGAGCAGCCCTACGCCTGGATGAAGTCCTGGGCGGATGCAGAGACCAACCCCGCCTACACCTGGCTGCGGGCCAATCCGCATCGCATCTCGCTCAGCCGCATCGGCCTGACGTTCAATGACGGCCGCACGCTGGACTTCGCCAAGGTGGCCGTCTCGCGCCAGACGCTGGATCTGTGGACCGGCGCCCTGACCAGCCGCTTCACCTATGACGGCCAGCCCGTCGAGGTCGTGAGCCGCGTCCATCCGACCCTGGACATGGTGATGGTCGAGATCTCCTCGTCTCTGGTCGCGTCTCAGGGCCTGGGCGTTCAGGTCCGCTATCCGGCCGTGAACCCGGCCATCAACCCCGATCCCACCAGCTTCGAAGCAACGGGCGCCCAGGGCCTTGAGGTCGTCGCCTTCGATACGGGCGACGTCCGCATTCGTCGGACGCTGGACGACACCGTCTACTATTCAGGCATCATCGGCTCGGGAAAGATCGAACAGAGCGGGGCCGACAGCTTCAGCGTCGTCGCCAACGGCCGCGACCGGCTGACCGTCATGGTCCGTTTCGATCAACAGGCCGACAAGACTCTCGCGCCCGCCTATTCCGCCAGCGTTGAGGCCGTCACCCGGCACTGGAACGCCTTCTGGAGCGAGGGCGGCGCCGTCGACTTCTCGGGTTCGACCGATCCGCGCGCTCATGAGCTGGAGCGTCGCGTGGTGCTGTCGCAGTATCTGTCCGCCGTGAACGGCGCCGGCGAGCTGCCGCCACAGGAAGAGGGTCTCTTCTCCAACTCCTGGTACGGCAAGTTCCACCTGGAGATGCACCCCTGGCACGCCGGCTGGCAGGCCATGTGGGGCCGCCCCGAAATGCTGGAGCGCAGCCTGCCCTGGTATCTGGGCAACCTCGACAACGCCCGCGCCGAGGCCGCGCGTCACGGGGTCAAGGGCGCCTGGTGGCCCAAGATGGTCGGGCCCGAGGGCCGCAACAGCCCCAGCCTGGTCTCGCCCTTCATCATGTGGCAGCAGCCGCACCCGATCCTGCTGTCTGAACTGATCTGGCGATCGGAAAAGGACCCTGCCGTCCTGGGCCGCTACGCCGAACTGGTCGAGGCTACCGCCGACCTGCTGGCCTCCTGGCCGATCGAGGCGAACGGCCATCTGAACCTCGGCGCGCCGATGATCCCGGCCCAGGAAAACTATGATCCCCTGACCACGATCAACCCGACCTTCGAGGTCGAGTATTTCCGCTGGGCGCTGGAGACCGCCCAGCAATGGCGCGTTCGTCAGGGCCAGCCCCGCCGCGCCGACTGGGATCAGGCCCTGGCGAAGATCGCCCCGCCCGCGATGAAGGACGGCCTCTACCTGCCGGTCGAGAGCGTGCCGGACTTCTGGGAGACGGCCATGTCCGACGCCTGCCGCAAGCACGCGGCGGCCGCCCAGTGCAAGAACCGCGACCATCCCTCCTTCCTGATGGCCTACGGCTTCATTCCCGGCGCCCGCATCGACCCGGACGCCATGCGCCGCACCTTCGAGGCGGTGGAGCGGAACTGGGACGTGCGTCAGACCTGGGGCTGGGACTTCCCCATGATGGCCATGACCGCCGCCCGCCTGGGCGAACCGGAAAAGGCCGTCGACTGGCTGTTCGCCGATCTGAAGAACAACCAGTGGGGCGTCACCGGCATGACCCCGCGCGTCCACCTGGACGAGCACGCCGACGAACTGGTGCCGGTCTCGGCCGGAGCCGGCGGCGTCGAGATGGCGGTCAACCCCGACGGCGCCGGCTATCGCCGGGCGGCCGAGACCTACTTCCCCTCCAACGGCTCCCTGCTGATGGCGGTGGGCCTGATGGCCGGCGGCTGGGACGGTGCGACCGGCCACGCGCCCGGCTTCCCCAAGGAAGGCTGGACCGTGCGGGTCGAAGGCCTGACGCCCGCTCCCTGACCCTGCTTTGCGATTACACAAGGAACGCCCGATGACGACGTCCCGACGCCTTGCCCTGAAGGCCCTGCTGGCCGCCCCCGCTCTGGCCACCCCCGCCCTGGCGGCCCCCGCCGGCGCAACCGCAGCGCGATCCGCTGCGCCGCAAGCCGCCGCTCCCCTGATCGAACCACCCCTGCCGCCGGAGGGCCAGGTTCCCGCCTGGCCTGCTCCAAACACCGCGCCGCCGTCGACCCAGGAGACGCCGCACCAGGCGCCGCAATGGTCGGGCCCGGTCCCGCGCGAATGGGTCGATCCGCGCACAGGCCATCGCATCCGCCGGGTCTCGCCCGACGGCGGCGGCGGCAAGCCCTACTTCTACAAGAACATGTTCCTGCCGGCGAAGGCGGGCGCGCCCGACCTCATGGTCATCTCCACGCCCCAGGGCATCTCGACCGTGGACCTGAAGACCTGGGCGCTCAGCGTGCTGGTTCCCGACCAGAACGCCGATCTGATGTTCACGGGGCGCAAGGGCCGCAACGTCTATTATTCGGTCACCGAGCCGGGCGAGTCCCAGCTGATGGACCGCGCCAAGACCCTCTACGTCATCGATGCGGACACCCGGCGCGTGCGCCGGATCGGCCGCATTCCCAACGGCCAGGTCAATTCGGTCAATGCCGACGAGACCCTCCTGCTCGGCTTCGTCGCCTATGATTCCCAGCCGCTCCAGCCCGGCGTCGGCGACCCGCGCAACCGCCGCTTCGACCAGGCCGAATACGAAGCTGCCGGGCCGGACGGAAAGCCGCTGAACTTCGCTCGCGCCAAGGGCGTGCGGATGCTGCAGCGCTGGGCCGCCCGCTATCCGATGGAGATCTTCGTCATCGACATGGCGACCGGCGAACGCCGCGTGATCCACAAGACCAATGAATGGATCGGCCACACCCAATTCTCGCCGACCGATCCCGATCGCATCATCTTCTGCCACGAAGGCCCCTGGCACCGGGTCGACCGCATGTGGACGATGAAGGTCGACGGCTCGGACCTGCGCAAGACGCACCAGCGGACCATGAATTTCGAGATCTTCGGCCACGAGTGGTTCAGCCCCGACGGCAGGCAGGTGCTCTATGATCTGCAGACGCCGCGCGGCCAGGTCTTCTGGGTCGCCTCCGTGGACCTGGAGACAGGCAAGCGCGTCTATCGCAGGGTCGAACAGAACGACTGGTCGGTGCACTACAACGTCTCGCCGGACGGACGGATATTCGCGGGCGACGGCGGCGACGGCGACATGGTGGCCCATGCGCCGGACGGAAAATGGCTTGTCCTGCTGCGTCCCGAGCCGATCGTCGACGAGGATCCGTCCAGCGACAAGGACGATCAGATCAGCGTCGAGTATCTGCGATCGCAGCGCCTGGTCGACCTGTCGAACCATGACTACCGGCTGGAGCCCAACCTGACCTTCACGCCGGACGGCCGATGGATCGTCTTCGTCTCCAACATGCATGGCGCCAATCACGTCTATGCGGTGGAGGTGGCGCGGGCGGCCTGACGCCCGCCGTCTCCCCCTCTACGAAAAAGGGCTCCGGAGCGATCCGGGGCCCTTCCTGTTTCGGCGGCACCTTGAAGCAGGTTCCGTAACCTCATGAAATCGTTTCTGTTTTCGTAGCTCACCGCGGTCTTGCACGGAGGCCGACAAGAGCCTGTTGCAAAAAGCGGGAAGCTGTTGCAAGAAGTGACACGCGTATCGTCCAACTATACGCAACAGCATACCAACAAATGACACCGGTGCCACGGGCTTCGGTGCGGGGAGAGAAATATGGCACGACCCTTCCGCAACGTCCGCGCCCTCTGTGTCGCCGGCGCTTCCGCCACCGCCCTGATGTGGGGCGTTGCGCCCGCCATGGCCCAGGACGCCGCCGATCAGACCACGGGCGAGCACGCCACCGTCGTCGACGAGATCGTCGTCACCGGCTTCCGCTCCAGCCTTCAGCAGGCGCTGAACGTCAAGCGCCGCGAGGCCGGCGCCGTCGACGCCATTCTGGCTGAAGACATCGCCGACTTCCCCGACCAGAACCTGGCCGAGGCCATCCAGCGCCTGCCCGGCGTGACCATCGAACGGGTCAACGGTCAGGGCACGACCATCTCGGTGCGCGGCCTGGGCGCCGACTTCACCCGCACCCGCATCAACGGCCTGGAGGCCCAGGCGGCGTCGGGCGGCAACCGCAACCGCAGCTTCGACTTCTCGATGTTCGCGTCCGAGCTGTTCAACAGCATCAAGGTCCGCAAGACCCAGTCGGCCGAGATCGAGGAAGGCTCGCTGGGATCGACCGTCGACCTGCAGACCGGCCGCCCGCTGGACTTCGCGAACAGCGGCTTCAACTCCGCCCTGTCAGTCCAGGCCTCCTACAACGACCTGTCGGAAAAGACCGTCCCGCGCACGGCCGGCCTGCTGAGCTGGTCGAATGACAGCAAGACCTTCGGCATCCTGGGCTCCATCGCCTATTCCGAACGTTCGCCGATCCTCGAGAGCTTCAACACGACCCGTTGGCAGAAGGGCGACCCGACGAAAGCCTACGGCGTTGGTCAGAACTTCGGCGGTTGCGTTCCCTGCACCACAGAGGCCCAGCGCACTGAACTGCTGAACGCCTTCTATCCGCGCATCCCGCGCTACACCTTCGGCAACACCCAGGAAGACCGCCTGGGCATGACCGGCGCGCTGCAATGGCGCCCCAGCGACCGCACCGAGGTCGTCCTGGACCTGCTGTGGTCTCGCCTGAACTCCGAACTGGAAAGCCCCAACGTCGAGGCCTGGGCATTCAGCCGCGCGGCCGTCAACAACGTCATCGTGCGCGACTACGCCATCGACGCCGGCAAGAACGCCCTGTCCTACGGCGTGTTCGACAACATGCTGGTGCGCTCGGAAAACGGCTTCACCCGCAATGAAAGCACCTTCGCCCAGGCCTCGCTGAACGTCCGCCACGACTTCACGGATCGCCTGCGCGGCAACATGAAGCTGGGCCTCAACAAATCGGAAGCTCGCACGCCGACAAACGTCACCTACGCCTTCGAACAGGCGGGGGTGAACGGCTACACCATCGACTTCCGCGGCAACGATCGCCTGCCGATGATCGACTACGGCTTCGACATCACCTCGGGCAAGGACTTCACCCTGATCCAGGGCACGCGCTCCACCAGCGGCGGCGATTTCGACAACAACGTCTTCGCCGGCGCCCTGGAGTACGACTGGACGCCTTCCATCACCTTCAAGGCCGGCGGCGAATACCGCACCTACGGCTTCAGCACCTGGGGCGTGGCGCGGGCTCAGACGGCTACGGCGGGCGCTGACCGGATCACCGGCGTGGACGCCCTGGGCAAGATCGTCAGCATCGACGGCAAGATCGGCGTGCCGTCGGGGTCGGACCTGAGCTTCATCGTTCCCGACATCTCGAAGATCAACGACTTCCTCAGCGTCTACGACGACCCGCTGGTGCCGAACCGCAGCGAGCGCGAAGTCGACGAAACGGACAAGGGCGTCTTCGTCCAGGCCGACTTCAACACCGAGGTCGCCAACATGACGGTGCGCGGCAACGTCGGCGTCCGCTACGCCAAGACGGAAGTCGAATCCAAGGGCTGGCAGACGATCACCGTCAAGGATGACGCCGGCAACACGACCACCAGCTACGACTACGTCACCGCCTATAACGACTACGACGACGTCCTGCCGTCGTTCAACCTGGCCATCGAACCGCGCGACGACCTGGTGATCCGCCTGGGCGCCGCCAAGGTGATGTCGCGTCCGACCCTGGGCGACCTGACTCCGGGCGGCGGCGTCTCGCCGACCACGCGCACCGTGTCCTACGGCAACCCGCTGCTGGATCCGTTCCGCGCCACCAACTACGACCTGTCGGTCGAGTGGTACTTCCAGAACGAAGGCCTGCTGGCCGCCGCCGTCTTCTACAAGGACATCGACAGCTTCATCACCTCGGTGACGGAATCGATCGTCTGGAGCGATCTGGGTCTGCCCGACGAACTGCTGCAAGGCGCCGCGCGTCCGACCGACGTCTTCCAGGTCACGCGCAAGCTCAACGGCGAGGGCGGTTCGCTGCACGGGCTGGAGATCCAGTACCAGCAGCCCTTCACCTTCCTGCCCGGCCTGTGGTCGAACTTCGGCTTTATCGGCAACTTCACCTATGTCGACTCTGAGGTCGACTATGGCGCCGCCGGCAAGAACCGCCTGACGGGTCAGTCGAAGAACACCTTCAACACGACGCTGTATTACGAGGACGGCCCCTTCCAGGCCCGTATCTCGGCGGCCTACCGCAGCGGCTATCTGATGTCGTTCCCGGGCGGCAACGGCAACTCGGAAGAGGGCATGAACGCAACGACCTACGTCGACGCCTCGATGTCCTACGACATCTCGGACAGCATGACGATCTCGCTGGAAGGCATCAACCTGACCGACGAGTACAATGATCGCTATGTCGATGAGACGAACCGCATCTCGGACTACCGTCACACGGGTCGCGAGATCGCTATCGGATTGCGCTGGAAATACTGATTCACCTCCCTGAACCTTTCAGCGTACCACTCGGCCCGGAGCATCTGCTCCGGGCCTTTTTTCTGTTCGGCTCCCTGCATTTGGGCGAAGAAAAACCCCGACGCCGGAACGCCGGGGCTTGAACAGTCCGTTCCGGACAAAACGCCTCAGAGGCCGACCACGCCGCGCGACGCCGTGACCTTGGGTCCCGTTCCGTCCAGGGTGTCGATGTCGCAGTCGATGAAGCGCCAGTTGTCGGCGTTGGCGATGGTCCCCGCCTCGCGCACGTCCCAACGCAACCGCTCGAAGGTGAAGTCGCGCAGGGGCGCTTCCTCATAGGCGGCGGCCTCGAAGCCGATCTTGCCGCCCACCGCCCTGATGTCCGACAGGCGCACGTCGCGGATGCGGGGCACGCCCTGCTCGCGCGGGACCGGCGTCGCCAGCGCCCGCCAATAGTCCGGAACATCCGTCATGCCCGCCGGAATCTGGGCGTAGGAGTAGTTCGGATACCAGTTGAGATTCACCCGGAACAGGGTCGCCACGTCCTGCAGATGGATGTCCCGCAGGGCGATGTTGTTGATGACCCCGCCGCGCGTGTGGCCCGACTTGAAGAAGATTCCCAGCGGCACGGGGTATTCGATCCGCAGGCCCGACACCTCGATGTCCTGGAACCCGCCCGAGGTCTCGCTGCCGAAGGTCATGCCGGCCAGGGCGTCGCGCACGATGCAGTCGCGCACCTTCACCTCGCGGCAGGGTCGGGCGACCCTCAGGCCGTCCCAGTCGCGCCCCGCCTTGATGCAGATGGCGTCGTCGTTGACCGACAGGTCGCAGCGCTCGACCAGCACCCGCTCCGAGGAATCGATGTCGATCCCGTCGGTCGAGGGGCCCCGGCCGCCTAGGTTGTTGCGGATGATCAGGTCCGACACCTTCACGTCGCGCGAATAGCAGACGTGCACGGTCCAGAAGCCCGAACGCGCCAGGTTCAGGCCTGACACCTCGACCTGATCCGCGTCATAGACATGGATCAGGCGCGGGCGGCGACAATCGTAGTCCGCCGCCCAGCGCAGGTCGCGGGGGTCATAATCGCGCCGCATCGCCCAATAGGCGTCCCAGAAGACCTTGCCGTCGCCGTCGACCAGCCCTTCGCCGGTGATGCGGGCGTTCCGCTCGCGATAGACGTTCAGCAGGCCCGCGGGCCACTCCATCTCGATCCCGGCGACGCGCGTGCGCACCATGGGGTAGGCGGCGATGTCGCGCAGCCCCTTCAGCGTCGCGCCGCGCCCGATCAGCAGGGTGACGTTCGACTTCACGAACAGTGAGCCGGACAGATAGACGCCGGGCTTCAGCACCACCGTGCCGCCGCCCGCCCCCGCCGCCGCGTCGATGGCGGCCTGGATCGGGCGGGTGTTGATGGTCTCGCCGTCCCCGACCGCGCCGAAGTCGGCGGCGTCGAAGGTCCGGCCGGTTCCCTGTGCCCAGGCGGGCGCGGCCGCCACGCCGGTCGCCAGGGCGCCGGTAATTCCGAGTTGCAACAAAGAGCGGCGATGCATAGGCGTTCCTCACATGGTCGCGCCGCAAGATGGACGGCGTCTTGTCGCGGTTCACCGGTGTCATTCCGGCTTGCGCTGGTTGAGGACCATTTTATGGTACGCATCAGCAAATAGTGAAACCCCAAACGCCACGGGGTCCGTACCGGAGAGAACGCCTGTGACGCTACGCCGCGCCGCCCCGACGATCGCCTTCCTGCTCGCCAGCACCGTCCTGACCGCACCTGCGCTCGCCCAACCGGCCGCAGGCGAGCCCTGGGCGCCGCAGTCCAACCCCGGCGTTGAGGCCGAATGGCTGACCGCGCGCCCGCGCCCCAACCTGGACTTCCGCGCGGACGCCCGCCCTTCGCGCGAACAGACCCTGGCGGCGGTCGAATACGTCGCCTCCTCCCAGATCACCGACATGGCCTCGCGTCCCCTGGCCCTGTCGACCGGCAGCAATCTGACGCAGATGTCGTCCAACTGGGTGGCCGCGACCTTCTACATCGGCGCGGCGCGGCTGGCGCGCGTCTCGGAGGACCCCGAGACCCTGCGCTTCCTGACGGCCGTGGCCGAGCACTACAACTACAGCCTGCGCGGCGCGCGCTCGGGTCCGACCATGCTGAACGCCGACGACCAGACCATCGGCGACCTGTATCTGGAGCTCTATTCGCGCCGGGGTCAGGACGGAGTGCTGATGCCGCTGCGCCAGCGGCTGGACTATATGATCCCGCACCTGAACCGCGCGACCGAGACTGACGCCCTGATCTGGTGGTGGGCCGACGCCCTCTACATGGCGCCGCCGGTTCTGGCGCGCATGTCGGCGGTGACCGGCGACCCGAAATACGTCCGCGCCATGGACAAGGAGTTCCGGCGCACCATCGACCGCCTGTGGGTCCCCGAGCAGCGCCTCTTCCTGCGCGACCAGCGCTTCGAGGGCCGCACCGAGGCCAATGGCCGGCCCGTCTACTGGAGCCGCGCCAACGGCTGGGTCATGGGCGGCCTGGCCCGCACCCTGGAGGCCATGCCCGCCGACTTCGAGGGCCGTCAGGACTACGTCGACATCTTCCAGGCCATGGCCGGACGCATCCGCGAACTGCAGCAGGACGACGGCCTGTGGCGCGCCAGCCTGCTGGCCCCCGAACTCTATCCTCAGGCCGAGACCTCGGGTTCGGTCTTCTACGTCTACGCCCTGGCCTGGGGGATCAACCACGGCCTGCTGGACCGTGCGACCTATGAGCCCGCCGTGCTCAAGGGCTGGGCCGCGCTCAACCGCCACGTCCTTCCCAGCGGCCTGATCGGCGCCACGCAGAAGACCGGCGACATGCCCGTGCCGACCGATCCGAACGAGGTCGGCCTCTACACCACCGGGACCTACATCCTGGCGGGGCTGGAGGTCGCCGACCTGAACGGTCCGCAAAAGAGCCTGCCCCTGGCCGAGCCCGCGCGCGATGCGCCCGAGGTGATCGCCGCCACCACGCCCGCGCCGCCCGCGCCGGTCACCGTCGTCGGCGAGGCCGAGATCAAACGGCGCGCCGAGGAGATGCAGGCGACCCGCGCCCTGGCCTATGACCCGTCCTCGCTGGGCCGCCCCGCCGAGGTCGAGCGCCTGACCTCGCCGCCCGCCGACCAGCAGCAGCCTCGCGCCGTCGTCCGCTTCGCGCCCGACCGCCTCGACGATCTTCTGTGGGAGAACGACCGCGTCGCGCACCGCATCTACGGTCCCGCCCTGGAGGCGCGAGAAGCGCCCTCCGGCTCGGGCGTCGACGTCTGGGCCAAGCGCGTCCGCTATCCCTACATGGACCGCCAGCTGCGCTTCCCCAATTACCACGTCGATCGCGGCGAGGGGCTGGACTACTACGACGTCGGTCGTGGTCGCGGCGCGGGCGGTCTGGGCGTCTGGTACGACAACAAGCTGTGGACCAGCCGCAACTTCTCGACCTATCGCATCGAGGCGACCGGCGGCGACGAGGCCCGCTTCAGCGTCGACTATCGCCCCTGGCCCGTCGACGTGACCCGCAAGGTCTGGGAGACGCGCGAGTTCAGCCTGCCGCTGGGCTCCAACTTCACCCGCATGACCTCGACCCTGAACTCGGACACGAGCGAGCCCCTGATCGTCGGCGTCGGCATATCCAAACGCCGCAACGCGGCGAGCGCCGGCTTCGTCACCCGCGACGCCGCCAACGGCCGCCTGATGTTCTGGGAGCCGGCCAATCCCGAGCACGGCTCCATCGGCATCGCCATCGCCGTCGACCCGGCCCAGGTCGAAGGCTTCGCCGAGGACGCCGACAACTATCTGATCCTGGTCCGCGTCACGCCGGGCCGGCCCTTCACCTACTACATGGGCTCCGCCTGGGACGGCGGCCTGGACTTCAAGACCCGCGAAGCCTGGGAAGCGCACGTGGCCTCCACGGCCCTGGCTTTCTGACCCTCGGCGGCAGGGGCGTTTCCGCTCCTGCCGCCCCGCTTTCGATCACGCCAGGCGCGTCACCCGCACCGCCATCCAGGGCCGCCCCGGCAGGGCGACGGTCGGGCGCGCGGGATCATGGAAGAAGTATTTGGTTTCCTTGGCCGCCATGACGAACTCGCCCGGCAGGGCCTCGATCGTCATGTTCCAGGTATCGATGACGTCGACCCGGAAACGTTCTCCGCCCGTAATCTCGTCACGCGGCAGATCCAACGCCCATTCGGTCGGCGCCGCATCGCCGAAGTAGCGCAGGTAGTACTGCCCGGCGACGCCGCCCAGATGCTGTTCCCACCACTTGTCGATCGGTTCGACGCCTGGGGTCGGCCCGGCCTCCATGATCGACCTGAGGAAGGCCAGTCGCGGCGCGCTCTTGCCCCGCAGTTCGCCGCCCTCGCCCAGCCAGAAGCCGTCGCCCTTATGCCGGGGCAGACACTCGCTGTGACCGACATAGGTTCCGCCGATCAGGCCGTGCCAGAAGCCTCGCACCATTTCCGGCCCGGTCAGGTCGCCCCAACGGTCTTCCAGCGAGCCTTCGTAGCAGATCTCGTCGAAGATCACCGGCTTCCGCCACACGCTGCGATAGGTTTCCGCCCGCACGTCGTCGAGCACAGCCGAACCGTTCTGGATGCTGGCGTGAGTCACCCAGGGCTTGCCGTGGTCGTAAAGCCGCCGCCAGTTATGGATGGAGCGCAGGCGACCGTACGGGTCCTGGCTTTGCACCAACTGGAACAGTCGGTCGAAGTCGGAGTCCGTCTTGGTCTTCAGCAGGTCGAACTCATTGGCCAGCGACCACCAGACGTTTCGATAGGCCGCCAGGCGCGCGACGACATAACGGACGTAATGGTCATCCGCCTCAGCCGCCATTTCCTCGAAACCGAAGGTCTCGTCGTAGGGATGGAACAGGATGACGTCCGCCTGGATCCCCAGGTCGCACAGAGCCGCCACGCAGGCGTCGAGGCGCTGGAAATAGGCTGGATTGAAGCGCGTGAAATCCCAGTCACGCGGCCCCGGCCCCGTCTTCTCATAGGGAGAGAGAGCCTCGTTCGTGGCGATGGTGGCGTTGGGAAAGACCAGCATCCGCAGTTTGTTGAATGGAGAGGCGGCCAGGGTCTCCAGCGTCTGTCGCCGCCGGGCTTCCGGCTGATGGGTCCAGCCGTAGCTGGTGGTTCCGATCTGGCGGAAGGGCGCTCCATCGGCGTAGGCGAAGTGGTAGTCGTCCTGGACCGCCACCGGACCGTGGTTGCCGCTGGAAGGCGCGATCGCCTCGAACCTGCCTTCCTGACCGTTCAGCGCCTTCAGGTCGCTTTCGACCCGCCAACGCCACGCGCCCGGGGTCGGCGGCGAGAAGCGAATGCGATAGACGTCTCCGCCGTCATAGAAGCCTGGCGCTCGGACCGTCGTCTCGCCCTGGGTGAAGACGCCCGTCACGGCCGTCCGGAACGGCTCCGGCGCGCCGGGCGCCGTCAGAGCCGTTTCGAACAGACCCCACTGCTCGACCTGGACGGCCTGGCTCGCAGCACGCGCCGCGCCTCCGCCGAGCGCGGCCCAGGCGGCCCCGGCCGCGCCGCTCGCCACAACGCTCCTGCGCGTCATCGTCAGTTTCATCGACTCATCCTCCCCTGCCAGCAGGTAGATAAGCCGATCAAAAATCATCATACAAGTTATGTGTGCAGGGCGCGGCCTTGCGCCGCGTCAGACCTGGTGCAGCTTCGCCGGGCGACGCTTCTTCCACGACCCCTCGATGTGGTCGCGCATGGCTCTGGCCGCGCCCTCCGGATCGCGCGCCATGATGGCGTCATAGACCCTTACGTGGGCCTCATGAGTCGCACGGATATGCTCCACGTTCAGCTTGCCGCTGTAGCTGTGGGTCTTCACGGCCTTGCTCTGGATGCTGTCGATGATGGCCTTGCTCAGTCGATCGCCCGACAGGCTCATGATGATGTCGTGAAAGGCCACGTCCTCATGCACATAGCCTGCGGGCGTGGTGATCAGGCTCTCCAGCTTCTGCATTTGCCGAGTCAGTTCCTCGGCGGCCTCAGGCGTCAGCTTGCGCGCGGCCTTGGCGGCCATCTCGCCCTCCAGGGAGGCGCGAATTTCCGACAGGTTGTCCAGATAGGACAGGCCGTCCTCGCGACGGAACAGAGCGCTCAGGATCATGGGATCCAGCAGGTTCCATGAGGACGGATCCTGGATGATGGTGCCGCGGCCCTGCTGCGAGACGACCAGTCCCTTCTCCGTCAGCGCGGTCGTGGCTTCACGGACCACGGTCCGACTGACGCCATAGATGTCGCACAGGACGTTCTCGGGCGGCAGGGCCGATCCGGCGGGATGAATCTCGGTGACGATGGCGTTGACGAGATCCTCGACCACGGCGGCCGACAGTCGCGGCCGACGCGCGACGCGAGACGACGTTTGGGGGGTCACAGCCATGATCTGATCTCGTTCGACGCTCCGCGCCCAGGCGGGCCAGCATACGTATCACGATATGAGAGTCGAGACGCCGACCGCCATTGAAAGGCTCTGTTTTCCCGCCAGTTGGGACTTGCCAGCCCGAAACATCATACATATTATCAAACTGCATTCGGTTGGCTTGAGAGTTTCATGAAGATCACCGGCTATCGCAGCCTCACCACCGTCCACGACTGGGGCCGCCCGATCGGCGACGCCAACGGGGTGATCGCATCGGGCGTCACCGAGAACGCTATCCTCCTGCTTGAGACGGATGGCGGCCTGACCGGGGTGGGTCTGGGTCAGCATGCCGACATCGCCAGGGTCTTTCCCGCTGTCGAGAACGAGGACCCCCGCGCCGTCACCGCCCTCTATGACAGAATGCTGGCCCATGTGTTCAAGAGCGGCCACGCCGGCGCCACCTTCGGGGCCATCGCCGCCATCGACATGGCCCTTTGGGATCTGAAGGCCAAGATGGCTGACGAGCCGCTGTGGCGGATGCTGGGCGCGCGTGATCGCTTCGTTCCCGGCTATGCGTCGGGACTATGCTTCGGCCTGGACGACGACGCCTTCGCCGCCCATTACGCCCAATGGGCCGAGCGCGGATTCAGCTCCGCCAAGGTCAAGGGCGGCCTGGATCTGGATCGCGACATCCGCCGCCTCAAGATCGCCCGCGAGGTGCTCGGCCGCAACAGCGCGCGCCCCGCCCTCATGCTCGATGTCAACGAGTGCTGGAGCCGCAAACAGGCTGTCCGCCATCTCGCGGAGATCCAGCAGCATCTGGATTTGACCTGGATTGAGGAGCCGGTCCGTCGCTGGGACGCCGACGGCCACGCCATGATCAGCCGCGCCGCCCATTGCGCCGTCGCCACCGGCGAGAACCTGACGGGTCTGGATCAGTTCACCCCCCTGTTCGACGCCAAGGCGGTCGACATCGTCCAGACCGGCAGCGTTTGGGGCGTCACCCACTTCCACCGCGTCTCCATGGCCGCCCATGCCCACAACCTGCCGGTTTCGCCGGTCGGCTACGACTGCAACCCGATCGCTCACGCCGCCGCCGCCGCTCCCAACATGCTCGGCGTCGAACTTCAGGACTTCGGCTTCCCGATCGGCCTCAAGGTCGATCAGGAAATCGCTGACGGCGGCCTGATTCTGGGTGATCGTCCGGGCTTGGGAATCGAGGTCGACGAGGCGGCGATCAACGCCAACCGGCTGAGCGGAACCTGGTCCAGCCCCAGCGGGCCTCATGTCCGCCCCAGGCGGGCCGGGCTCGACCTGGTCCCGAACAACCGGACCGCCGCCAACCGATAAGACGTCACAAGACGCGATTGGAAACGACAGGATGCAGCAGAACAGTCTAGGCGGCGACGGCCCTCTGGTGTCCACGCTGGCGCTCGGCGGAGCCTCTCTGGGCGGCGTCTATCAGGACGTATCGCAGGGCGAAGCCGATGAAGTGGTCGCCGCCGCTTTGCAGGCCGGCGTCAATCTGATCGATGTCGCGCCCTATTACGGCCTGACCCGCGCCGAGACGGCCCTGGGCGTCGCCCTGCGCGGCGCGGCGCGCAACGACTACGTCCTGATGACCAAGGTGGGCCGCTATGGCGACAGGGATTGGGACTTCTCGCGCGACGCCACCCTGCGCAGCCTGGACGCCAGCCTTGCGCGTCTCGGCGTCGACCACATCGACGTGCTGCAATGCCACGACATAGAGCATGGCGACAGACGCCAGTTGCTGGACGAAGCCCTGCCGACCCTGCGGACGCTCAAGAGCGAGGGCGTCATCGGACGGATCGGCGTCACCGGCTACGACCTCTCCCTGCTCGAAGACGTCGCCGTTGAGCAGCAGGTCGACACCGTCATGGCCTATTGCACCTACACCCTTCAGGATCGACGTCTGGCCGAAACGGCCCGACGCCTGAACGCGGCGGGAATCAGCGTCTTCAACGCCTCGCCGCTCGGCATGGGACTGCTGACGGCCAAGGGCCCTCCGGACTGGCATCCCGCCCACCCCGCCGTGCGTCAGGCGGCCGCAGAAGCGGCGAAGGCCTGCGCCGCACTCGGTGCGGACCTGTCCGTCGTCGCGCTGCAGTTCGCCTTTCAGACCGCGGCCCGGATCGGCGTCGCTTCCACCGTGGTCGGCATGTCCAAGGCGTCCAATCTGACCCGCAACATCGAAGCCATGACCGCCCCGCTGGATCCGGCGATCCTCGCCGCCGTCGAGGCCGCCCTGGCCTCCGTGCGCGACATCGGTTGGGACGTACTGCCCGGCGATGGCGGCAAGGCCGGCCGATGATCGACGCTCACCTTCACCTGTGGGACCCGCAGCGTCTCAGCTATGACTGGCTGAAGCACGTTCCATCCATCGCCGGACGTCACGGCCCCGAGGAGTGGGCGCGCCGGCAGGCGGAGCCTCGCCAAGCCGTCTTCGTCCAGGCCGACTGCGCGCCCGAACAAACCCTGAATGAGGTCGATTGGGTCAGCGGCCTGGATCGCTCCCCCTTGCAGATTCTCGGCGTGGTCGCCTTTGCGCCGCTGGAAGAAGGGGAAGCCGTCAGGCCTCTGCTGCGCCAATTGAAACAACGACCTCTGGTTTGCGGCGTCCGTCGCTCAGTCCAGAATGAAGCACCCGGCTTCATCTCCTCGGCCGCCCATATCGAGGGTCTGGTCGCGTCAGCCGAAGAAGGACTCAGCCTGGACCTCTGCGCCCGCGACCACCAGTTGCCCGAACTGATCGAAGCCCTGGACGCGCTGTTCGCGGCCGCGCCGCACTCGCGCGTCGTCTTGGACCATCTCGGCAAACCCGACATCGCCGTCGGCAAGGGCGACATCCGCCATAGCGATTGGGCCGCCAATCTGGAGCATCTGGCGAAGCGGCCTCAGGTCTTCGCCAAACTGTCCGGCCTGACGACCCAGGACGACTGGGCCGAGGGCCGGGACGAGGCCCTGCGCCCCTATATCGACCACGCCCTGACCTGCTTCGGTCCTTCGCGCCTGATGTACGGCGGGGACTGGCCTGTCGCTGAACTGGCCCGAGGGGGACTGTCCCGCTGGCGGACGCTTTTCGACATCGCCACAGCCCGCCTTTCGAACGCCGAGCGTGCGCTCATCCGTCATGAGACCGCGCGCGGCTTCTACCGCCTGCCACCCGTCTGATATCGCCGCGAGCCCTGGATTTCCCATGACCCTCGAACGAACCGCCCAGACCGTCGAAGGCGTTCGCCGTCGCCGGCTCCAGCTATCGCTGATGGTCAATTTCTTCCTGCTGATGGCGCTTTACAGCGGCGTGCTCGGCGTGCTGCTGCCCAATCAGATCGCGGCCCTGGACCCCGCGAACAAGGCCAACAACCTGGCCCTGCTGTTCGCCGTCACCTCGGTCTTCTCGACCCTGACGACGCCGATCGCCGGCGCTCTTTCCGACCGGACCCGTTCACGCTGGGGGCGGCGGTCTCCGTGGATCGCCATCGCCTCGGTGATCGGCTCGATCTGTCTTTTCGGCGTGTCCTGGATGACCAGCTTCTGGGCCCTGATGGTGTTCTGGGTCATGGCCACGGTCGCCTACAACTCCATGCAGCCGGCCATGACCACCGTCATCGCCGACCGCTTCCCGCCCGAGGCGCGCGGCGTGGTGTCCGGCATCGTCGGCGCCGGGATGACGGCCGGCCTGACCGCCGGCACGGTGGTCGCCGGCTATCTGGCGGGCGCCCAGGTCATGGCCTACGCCCTGTTCGCCCTGGCCATCGCCGCCTCCTGCCTCGTCTTCGTGGTCATCAACCGCGAGTCGTCCAGCGCCGACCTGCCCGCCCGGCCTTTTTCGTGGATCGCCTTCGCCAAGGGGTTCTGGATCAGTCCGAAGGAGCATCCCGACTTCGCCTGGGCCTTCGCGGGACGCTTCACGGTCTACATGGGCTACCAGGCCATCGCGGCCTACATGCTCTACATCCTGCGCGACTATATCGGTCTGTCGGACGGCGACTCCAACATCGCCATCGCCAATATGGCGATCCTGACCCTGATCTGTCTGGTGGCGTCGTCGCTGGTCTCGGGCTGGCTGTCGGACCGTTATCAGCGCCGCAAGCCCTTCGTCTTCGGCGCCAGCCTGATCATGGGCTGCGCCATGCTGGCCCCCCTGCTGCTGCCGAACATGACGGGGATGTGGATCTACGCCGGGATCATCGGCCTGGGCTACGGCATGTTCATGTCGATCGACATGGCCCTGATGACCCAGGTCCTGCCTCAAAGCACCGAGGGGGATGAAGGCAAGGACCTGGGCGTGCTGACCACAGCGGTCAACATTCCCCAGATCATCAGCCCGGTCATGGCCGCCGTTCTGCTGTACCTGTTCGACGGCGACTATTCGGTGATCTTCATCGCCGCTGTGATCTTTGTCTTCGGTTCCGCCCTCTGCGTCATGCCGATCCGATCCGTCCGCTAACGCAGCGAAATGTTATAATACGTATGATGATAATTTGACATACCCAAACGGCGTTCGTAGGGTTTCATCAAGGCCGGAATAAACAGGCCGCCAGGTTGGAACCTCAGCAGGACCCCGTGATGTCAACAAAGACCCATCTGATGGCCGCGACCGCCTTGGGCGTGCTGGCCGTCGCCCTACCCGCCGTCGCCTCGGCTCAAGTCGCATCTGCTTCTGATACCGGTGGCCAGGACGCCACCGTCGTAGACGAGATCGTCGTCACCGGCATCCGCGCCAGCCAGCAGCAGTCCATCGACATCAAGCGTAATGCCGTCGGCGTCGTCGACTCGATCGCGTCCGAAGATCTGGGCAAGCTGCCCGATCAGAACGTGGCGGAATCGCTTCAGCGCGTGCCTGGCGTCACCATCGACCGCAACCGCGGCGAAGGCCGTTTCGTGACCGTGCGCGGCTTCGGCCCCAAGTTCAACGCCGTCACCGTCAACGGCCGCACCCTGGCCACGGACAATAACGGCCGCGAGTTCTCCTTCGACGTCCTGCCGTCCGAAATCATCGCCGGCGCCGATGTCTACAAATCGCCCCAGGCCGACATCAACGGCGCCTCGATCGGCGCCACCATCAATGTCCGCACCCTGCGTCCGCTGGACCAGCGCGAGCCCTTCGCCGCCGCCGCCTCGGTCGGCTCGACCTGGGCCGAACTGGCCGACAGTTACAGCTCGGACGCTTCGGGCGTCCTGTCCTGGCGCAATGACGACCGCACCCTGGGCTTCGCCCTGGCCGCCTCCTACATCGACCAGGACACCCGCAACGACGAATTCACCATCGGCGCCGGCCACGTCTTCCGCTCCAGCGGTGATTCCTACTACAGCCGCGGCGGCGTCCAGGGCGCGCGCATCGGACCCGACGTGGCGCCTTTCGACAAGGTCTCCATGCCGTCGAACCTGTCGCCCTTCTTCTTCGAGCGCAGCAAGCAGATGCTGGGCCTGAACGCCTCGGGCCAGTATCGCCCGCAGGACAATCTGACCCTGACGCTCGACGCCATGTACGTGAAGGCGGACATCACCGAACGGCAGACCGGACTTGCCTTCGACTTCGCTGGCGGCGACTTGGTCGAGCAAGTGGTCCAGGGCAATGAGGCGGTCTATCAGCGCTACGTCGGCGGCTTCGTCGACCAGATCATGCAATACGACACCCGCAACGTCGAAACCCGTCAGTTGGGCTTCAACGCGGACTGGCAGGTCACCGACGATCTGAAGCTGTCGTTCGACGTCTCGACCTCGACCGCCGAACGCAAGAGCGACCAGGCGCCCAGCTTCACCACCATCCGCCGCAAGGGCGTCGACCTGTGGTGGGATCGTCGTGGCGGTTCGCCCATCTATGAATACGGCTTCGGCTACCCGGGTTCGAACGCCGACGCCGCCGTCGATCCGAACGGCCTGACCGCGCACTATTACATCTGGAATAGCCCCGGCCGGACCAAGGACACCATCGACGAATACCGCATCGACGGCGAATGGGCGCCGGCCGGAAACGTCACCGTCTATGCCGGCATGGGCTATCAGAACCGCGTCAAGGACATCTATGGCACCTCCATGCCGTTCGATCAGCAGTGCGCCTATTGCGACTCCAACGAGGCCCTGCCGGCGGAGCTGTTCACGCCGACCGGCATGAACTTCTTCGACGGTCGCGGCGGCGACATCATGCATGACTGGCTGACCTATGATCCCAACGCCCTGATCGCCTATGTGAAGGGTTTGGCCGATCGCGACGGCAAGCCGTTCGAACCCAGCGTCCATGACCCTTCCGGTTCGTCCGTCGTCGATGAGAAGGTCTGGACCGGCTATCTGATGGGTCAGGTCGAGGCCGACCTGGGCGGAATGCCGCTGACGGTGAACATGGGCGTTCGCATCGAGGACACCTCCTACACCTCGTCCGGCGCCTCGCGCACGGTGCTTAGCGCCAAGCCCAACGGCGCCGGTCAGAACATCATCGTCCTGTCCGACGTGGAGCCGATCAGCTTCAAGGGCGAATACACTGACATCCTGCCGTCGTTGAACGCTCGCCTTTCCGTCACCGACGACGTCATCGTGCGCTTCGCCGCCTCGCGCGTCATGACGCGCCCGACGCTCAGCGACCTGTCGCCCCGCCAGTCGATCCAGACCAACCCCGGCAATGAATCGATCAAGCGCGGCAACCCCGACCTGAAGCCCTTCCGCGCGACGCAGTTCGAGGCGGGGGTCGAGTGGTACTTCGCTCCGACGTCGCTGCTGTCCTTCGCGGCCTTCTACAAGAACCTGGACTCCTTCGTGAGCACCAGCACGACTACGGAACGCGTCGATGAGGTCGACTTCTCGGTCACGGTGCCGAGCAATGGCGACGGCGCGACCATCAAGGGCGTCGAACTGGGCTATCGTCAGGTGTTCGACAACCTGCCGGCGCCGTTCGACGGCCTGGGCGCCCAGGCCAGCTTCACCTACGCCGACTCCGACGCCGAATACTCCAACGCCGGCGGCGTCTCATACGGCCTGGAAGGGCTGTCGAAATACTCCTACAGCCTCGTCGGTTTCTATGAGAAGGGCCCGATCCAGGCTCGCCTGGCCTATACGTGGCGCGATGAGTTTGTCGCCGTCGCCGTCGGCCGCAACAGCGAGCCGGAGTTCTTCGACGCCTATGGCCAGTTGGACGCCGGCGTTTCCTACGACGTGACGGACAAGGTCACCGTCTTCCTGGACGCCCTCAATCTGACCGACGAGGAGGAGTTCCTCTATTCGGTCTCTCCGGACCGGACCAAGGAGTTCCGCACCACCGGCCGCCGCGTGTCCGCCGGAGTGCGCATGCGCTTCTGACCCCTCTCTCCCTGCCGTTTTGGTGCGCCGCCTCCCGTTCGTCGGGGGGCGGTTTTTCTTTGTCTGCAAGCCTCCTCTCTCCCGCTTGACGATGGGCCTATGGAGGCCTAGCTAAACATAATATGTCTTATGTTTAGGAGCTCAGGGATGAGACTGGCAGGCAAGACCGCCCTGGTGACGGCGGCGGCGCAGGGGATCGGGCGCGCGACGGCCGAAGCCTTCCTGCGCGAAGGCGCGACCGTCATCGCCGTGGACATCAACGCCGACGGCCTGGCCGACCTGGAGGGCGCGACGACGCGCAGGCTGGATGTCACCGACCCGCAGGCGGTCCGCGCCATCGCCGCGGAGTTCCCCCAGGTCGACGTGCTCTACAACTGCGCCGGGTTCGTCCATGCGGGCACCATCCTGGACTGCGAAGAAGACGACTGGGCCTTCTCCAACACCCTGAACGTCACCGCCCAGTACCGCATGATCCGCGCCTTCCTGCCCCAAATGATCGCGGGCGGCGGCGGCTCGATCATCAACATGTCCTCGGTCTGCTCCAGCATCAAGGCCGTGCCCAACCGCTTCGCCTATGGCGCCACCAAGGCCGCCGTGATCGGCCTGACGAAATCCGTCGCCGCCGACTTCGTCACCCATGGCATTCGCTGCAACGCCATCTGCCCCGGCACGGTCGAAACCCCGTCACTGCTGCAGCGGCTGCGCGACACCGGCGACTTTGACAGGGCCTATGCCGAATTCACCGCCCGTCAGGCCATGGGCCGTTTCGGCCGCCCGACCGAGTTGGCGGCCCTGGCCGTCTACCTGGCCTCCGATGAATCCGCCTTCACCACCGGCACGGTCAATGTGATCGACGGCGGCTGGGTCAACTGAGCTTCTGCAGGAACCGTTCACGATGAAACTTCTTCGCTTCGGCCCCCAGGGTCAGGAAAAGCCTGGCGTGATCGACGCCGACGGCCGTATCCGCGACCTCAGCGGCGTCATCCCGGACATCGATGGCGCCGCCCTGTCGGACGACAGCCTGGCCCGCCTGCGCGCGCTCGACCTGACCGCCCTGCATCTGGCGCCGGAGGGCGTCCGCTACGGCGCCTGCGTGGGCAAGGTCGGGAAGTTCCTCTGCATCGGCCTGAACTACGCCGACCACGCCGAAGAGTCCGGCCTGCCCATCCCTGAAGAGCCCGTGCTCTTCTCCAAGGCGACCTCCTGCATCGTCGGCCCGAACGACACGGTGCTGAAGCCCCGAGGCTCCACCAAGCTGGACTGGGAAGTCGAGCTGGGCATCGTCATCGGCAAGGACGCCGCCTACGTTTCGGAAGAAGAGGCCGAGGCCTGCATCGCCGGCTACTGCACGATCAACGACGTGTCCGAGCGCGCCTTCCAGACCGAGCGGGGCGGCACCTGGGACAAGGGCAAGGGTTGCGACACCTTCGGCCCGATCGGCCCCTGGCTGGTCACCCGCGACGAGGTTCCCGACCCCACCGACCTGCACATGTGGCTGAAGGTCAACGGCAAGACCTTCCAGGACGGCTCGACCGCCACCATGATCTTCAAGCCCGCCTTCATCGTCCACTACGTCAGCCAGTTCATGAGCCTGCAGCCGGGCGACGTCATCTCCACCGGCACCCCGCCGGGCGTCGGCCTGGGCCAGAAGCCCGAGCCGCTTTACCTGAACGCCGGCGACGTAATGGAACTCGGGATTGCAGGCCTGGGCGAGCAGCGACAGGTCGTCGCGCAGGCCTGATTTCCGTCCCCGTCCAGCATTGACACCGAGGGTTCATCCGCTAGGTTCATATCATAATACATAACATGATTATGGGGAGTGCGGGACATGGGGCAGGCAACAGGTTTCGGCAGACTCGCAGCGGGGGTTTTCACCGCAGGGCTCATGCTTTCGGCGAACGCCGCCGCGGCGCAGACGATGATCCATGTCGCGCCCGGCGGCGATGACCGCAATCCCGGCAGCGCCGCCCGGCCCGTCAAGACCCTGCCCCGCGCCCAGGCCCTTGTTCGGGATCACAATCGGCGCGACGACGTGATCGTCGAGATCGCAGGCGGCGTCTATCGCCTGGATCAACCTCTCGTCTTCAAGGCGGCCGACGGCGGTCAGGGCGACCACTCAGTGACCTGGCGCGCCAAGGACGCGGATCGACCGGTCGTCTCCGGCGGCTTCGACGTCTCCGGCTTCACCCTGTTCGATGAAGATCGCCGCATCTATGTGGCCGACCTGCCCAAGGGGTTGGACGCCCGGCAGGTCTGGGTCAACGACACCCTGGCCGAACGCCCCTGGCTCGAGATCCGTCATTCGGACGTCAGCTTCACCGCAACGGGCCTGCAGATCACCAACCCTGACCTGGCCTTCATCGGCTCGCTGCAACACCCGGAACGGCTGGAGATCGAGGCGACGGGCTTCTTCACAGACCGCTTCTCGCCCGTCGCCTCGATCAGCGGGACGACGCTGACGATGCAGCAACCCGCCTGGGACAACAACACCTGGGGCTACGACACCATCTCGAAGCCCATCTTCCCAGACGATTCCCGCCTGTTTCTGGTCAATGCTCCCGAACTGATCGGCAAGACCAACGACTGGCACGCCAAGCCCTATCAGTGGTTCATCGATCCAAAGGCGGGAAAGCTCTATCTTCGCATCGCCCAGGACGACGACATCGCCAGGCTGCGGGTCACGATTCCCGCCCTGCCCGCCCTGATGTCGATCAGCGGCACGCCCGAGGCGCCGATCCGCAACCTCTCCTTCAGCGGTCTTCGCTTCTCCTACACCTCGTGGATGGGTCCTTCCGAGTCGACCGGCTACGCCAACCAGCAGAGCGGCGCCTTCCTCAAGGATGTGTCGTCCATCCGACCGGCGGACGCCTGGTCCTCGTGCGGTTGGGGCTGCCCGGAGTTCGAATCCATGCGCCAGCTGTGGCATCAGATTCCCGCCGCCGTGCAGGTAGCGGCGGCCCACAACATCGTGTTCGAGAACAACCATTTCACCCAGTTGGGCCAGATCGCGCTCGGTCTGGGCAATGAGGCCAACGCCAATCTGTCTGGGGTCGGCCTGGCGGTTCAGGACGTGCGGGTCAGCCGCAACCACTTCGGCGTCCTGTCCGGCAGCGCCATCATGGCGGGCGGAGTGCGCCTGGACGCTCACCACCCTACGGATCCGAACCTGATCCTTCGCAATATTGAGATCGCCGATAACGTCATCGCCGGCGTCAGCCAGGACTACAAGGACAACGCCGCCATCCTGACGACCTACGTCGACGGCGCGCGCATCCTGCACAACGACATCACCGACGCCCCCTATGATGCGGTCGCCGTGGGCTGGGGCTGGGGCTACAACGACGCTGGCGGCAACCCCAACTACGACCAGAACCAGAAGGGGTATCTCTACAACACCCGCTTCACCACGCCCACGACGCTCCGCAACACGCTGATCGAAGGCAACCGCATCCACGGGGTGAAGACCTGGTACATGGACGGCGGAGCCATCTACAACCTGTCCGCCAACCCGAACGCGATCATCCGCGGCAACCACATCTTCGACATTCGCGACAAGATCGGCGTCTATCTGGACGAGGGGTCCAAGCACTTCACTGTCACCGGCAACGTCATCGACACCCAGGGCAAGTGGCTGAACATCAACACGGCCGGGCGAATGTATGACCGCGGCATCTCGACCGACAACCGCGCGACCGGAAACTGGCACAACTCCCTGCGCACCGGTGGCCGCTGGCTGGCCCGCATCGGCAACACGGCCGAGGGCAACTTCCTCTATCCCGCCCGCGACTGGCCGGCCGAGGCCAGGGCCGTCATGGACGACGCAGGCCCTCGCCCTATCGCTGAGTCCGCCCCTGTCGCTGAGTCCGCCCGATGAGCGCGGTTTCGCGTCGCGGCCTGCTGGGCGGAGCAGGACTGGCTGGACTGGCCGCCGCCGCTCCCGCCGCCTCGGCCCGCGCCCTGCAGACGCCCCCGCTGGAGGTGCTCGACCTCAGAGCCTCCTCCGCCGTTGAACCGATCGGGCTTGAGGATCAGGCCGTGCGCCTGTCCTGGCGGCTGCAAAGCCCCGACCGGGACGTTCATCAAACCCGCTACGAGATCCAGGCCGCCAGCACGCGCGAACTGCTGGAGAGCGGCGCGCCCGATCTTTGGCACGCAGGCGAAGTGCTGACGGATCAGAGCATGGACGTGTCCTGGCTGGGCAGTCCGCTCAAATCGCGCCAGGTCGTCTGGTGGAGGGTGCTGGTGCGCGACAACAAGGGACGGCGTGCGACCAGCGCCGTCTCGCGCTTCGAAATGGGCCTGATTCAGCCTTCGGATTGGCGAGCGAACTGGATCGCGGCCGAGACCGTCATGGCCCGCGCAGACCGCGAGGCGGGTCTTCTGTGGATGCGCGGCGATCGTCCGGCGGACCGATCCGACCGCTATTTCCGCCTGAACTTCACCCTGCCTTCGGCGGCCGACGTCACCCTTTTCTCCATAGCCAATTTCGACGCCGAAATCTGGCTGGACGGACGCACGGTGGAGCGCCCGCATCACCCGTCCATCTCGTTCGGCGTCGCGCCGATCGCCGAGACCCGCCACCGCCTGGGCGCAGGCCGTCACGTCGTGGCCTTCCGGGTCAAGGATCCCAACGCCTTCAACGAGCCCAAGCTGCACGAAATCGCAGCGGCGGCCATGATCCGCGCCGACCTGGGCGGCGGCCGCGTCGAGCGCATCACCTCACGCGGCATGAAGACGGCGCTGCACGCCCCGACCGGTTGGGAGCAGCCCGGCTTCAACGACGCGCGCTGGTCCGCCGCCGATGTTTCGAAGAACCAGCCTCAGGCCTGGCCAGGCTATGGCGCGTTTCTGCTGCGCAAGGGGTTCACCCTGTCGCGTCCAGTCGCCCACGCCCGCCTCTATGCGACAGCCCTCGGCGTCTATGAGGCGCAGATCAACGGCCGCCGCGTCGGCGACGCCCTGCTCAGCCCTGAAAGCACCGACTTCCGCAAGACGGCCCTCTATCAGGTCCACGACGTGACCGATCTGCTGTCGCCCGGCGAGAACGCCATCGGCGCCATGGTCGGCGATGGCTGGTACGGCAGCTATCATGCACCGGCGGGCCGCTACGCCTTCGGCGACGCGCCGCTGCGCTTCTTCGCCCAGTTGGAGGTCACCTATGCGGACGGCGTACGCGAGACCATCGTCACCGACGACAGCTGGCGCCTGACCGAGGCCCCGGTCACCAAGGGCGAAATCTACTATGGCGAGGACTATGACGCCCGGCTGGAGAAGACCGGTTGGGCGGCGCCCGGCTATGACGCCGGCGGATGGCGCGCGGTCGAGATCGCGCCGAAGCCGCCGTGCGCGCTCAAGGCCCAGGTCAGCCCGCCCTTGCGCCGCATCGAGACGCTGAAAGCCAAGTCGATCACAAAGGTCGGCTCGAACTATATCCTCGACTACGGGCAGAACTTCTCCGGCTGGTCGCGCCTGAAGGCGAAGGGCCGCGCCGGCCAGGCCGTCACGCTGAAGTTCGCCGAGGTGCTGCAGAACGACGGATACGTCGACCAGTCCAACCTGCGCGCCGCACGCGCCGCGCTCGTCTATACCCTGAGGGGCGACCCGGCCGGGGAGACCTATGAGCCGCATTTCACCTATTTCGGCTTCCGCTACGTGGAGGTCGAAGGTTTTGAGGAAGCGACGGGGCGCGCGCCCACGGCCGATGATATCGAAGGCATCGTCGTCTCCTCCAACCTGACCGAGACGGGTCACCTGAGAGTGGCCGATCCCGTGATCCACGGCCTGTGGCGCAACACCCTGTGGAGCCAGCGCTCCAACTTCTTCGGCGTGCCGACCGACTGCCCGCAACGCGATGAGCGCCTGGGCTGGACTGGCGACGCCAACGTCTTCTGGGACGCGGCCGCCTTCAACATGGACGTCGCCGCCTTCACCGAACGGTTCATGGGAGACGTGCGCGACGCCCAGGGGCCGCGCGGAGAGTTTCCCGACTATGCGCCCGCCGGCTGGCAGGACCTGGGGCTGGGCGCCTCGCCCGGCTGGGCCGACGGCGGGGTCATCCTGCCCTGGACGGCGTGGAAGCGTTACGGCGACACCGCCGTGGTGGATCAGAACTGGGCCGCGATGACGCGCTATCTGCGCTTCATCCTGGAGCACAACCCAGACTACATCTGGCGCCGCGAGCGCGGCTATGATTTTGGCGACTGGGTGGCGCTGGACGCGGTCAATCCAGGCGACGAGACCACCCCCAAGGCCCTGATCGGCACGGCGATGTGGAAGCACTCGGTCGACGCCATGGCCGAGATGGCGCTCGGCTCCGGCCGACGCCCCGAAGCGGTCCGCTATCAGGAACTATCGCAGCGCATCACCGCAGCCTTCCAGCAGGAATTCGTGCGGCCGGACGGCTCCATGGGCAACGGCTCTCAGGCCGGCTACATTCTGGCGCTGTGGTTTGGGCTCGTGCCCGATGCTCTGCGCGCCGCCGCGACGGGCCATCTGGTCGCCGATATCCGTCGTCGGGGAACGCTTCTTTCCACGGGCTTCCTCGGCACGCCCTACAGCCTCGACGCCCTGGTGGAGAACGGACAGGACATCCTCGTCTACGACCTGCTGCTGCGCACGGACTTCCCGTCCTGGGGCTATATGATCCGCAAGGACGCCACGACCATCTGGGAGCGCTGGAACGGCGATGTCGGCGACGTGGCCATGAACTCGTTCAATCACTACGCCCTTGGTGCGGTGACGGGATTCGTCTTCCGCCGTATCGCGGGGATCGATCCGGTCCGCGCCGGCTTCCTCAGTTTCCGCTTCGATCCTGTCTTGGACTCCCGCGTGCCGCGCGGCGGGGGCGATTACGACAGCATCCTGGGCCGTATCACCACCGACTGGGAGATGCAGCCGGACGGCGGCTTCGACCTGCGTCTGGTCGTGCCGACCAACAGCCGGGCCGAGGTCCGCATCCCGGCGCGCTCCGCCGACAAGGTGCGCGAGACCGGCCTGCCCCTGACCCAGGTCGAGGGCGTCGTCGTGCGCGGCATGGACGGCGATCGTCTGGTGCTGGAGGTCGGTTCCGGCGATTACAGGTTCACGTCCAGAGCCTGATCTCGTCCTCCCCTCCTCCCCGAAACGCCCCTCCCGGTCCGCGCCGGGAGGGGTTTTTCGTATGGCGGCCGCTCCAAAAAGAAGCCCTCCCGGCGAATACGGGAGGGCTGAAGGTTCAGGAGTGAAAAGGGCTGATCAAGGCGTGGTGCGATAGTTCCAGCGCACGCTGTCGCTCAGCTCGCGGCCGCCGGCCTCGGTCGTCGCCTCGACCAGGTTTTCGCCCGGCGCCAGATCGATCTCCCAGACGGCGGCGTGGTCCTCGACCGGCACGGCCGTCCAGTCGCCGCCGTTCAGACGCAGCCGCACCTGATCCTGGTTGGAGAAGATCTTCACCTTCACCCGTTGGGTGCGCTTGTTCACGTCGCGGCGACTGGTGATGTGAAGCATCGGCTCATTCGACCAATTGGCCTGATACCAGTAATAGGCGTCCTTGCGTGTCTGGCGGTCCTCGGTGACCAGGCCCTTGTCGTTGATGGCCGGACGGTCGCCCTCGTTGCGCTTGAACGATGGGAAGTCGAAACCCAGCCAGATGAAGTTGGACCACAGGAAAGGCCGCTGACGCATCTCGCGCCAATGCACCTCATGGAAGGTCGTCTGCCACTGTTCGGGGTGCCAGTAGCCGTCAGCTACAGGCCGGCGCAGCACCGGATCCTCCTGATGCTGGATGCTGGCTCCCGCGCCGTACTCGCTGACGCCGATCGGACGGTGCGGCATCCGCGCGTGCAGCTCGTCCGCCCAGGGACCGATGTCCTTGGGTTCGGTCCAATACCAGCCGAAATAGCGATTATAGGAAACGGTGTCGCTGTGCTGAGCGATGGAGTCGTCATCCGCCAGACAGCAGTGGGCATAGGTGGTCGGCCGGGTCGGATCCATTTCCTTGGCGGTGCTCTGCAGCGCCGCCATCAGCCGGTTGGCCGCGTCGCCCGAGGTCCGCAGTTCATTGCCGATGCCCCACAAGCCCACGGAGGGATGATTGTCGTTCTGGGCGATCAGCTCGCGCATCTGCTGAACCAGGTTTTCACGGAACTGATCGGAGGGGTCCATGTCGTCGATCAGCGGCACTTCCGTGACCAGCAGCAGCCCAAGACGGTTCGCCGTCTCATAGACGCGTTGCGGATGCTGCATATGCGCCAGACGCAGGGCGGTGACGCCCATGTCCGACATGATCTGCATGTCCTCGTCGATCTCGGCGTCCGTGACGATGGGTCCCTTGCCGAAGCGGGTCGGCATCTGGATGTTGGCTCCGTAGAGGGCGTAGGGTTGGCCGTTCAGCAGGAACTCGCCCTTGTCGCTGAGACCCACGGTGCGGACGCCCAGAGGAACCTCGGCGCTGTCGATCGCCTGACCGTCCAACAGGATTTCAGACACCGCTCTGTAGAGGTAGGGCGATCGCCGTCCTTCCCACAACCTCGGATTGACCAGAGCCAGGGTCTGCTCCACCGTCTGCCCTCGGCCGGCCGCCAGAGTCGTCGGCGTACGGGTCTCGGCAACGACGGCGCCGTCCGCATCGATGACGCGCGTCAGCACCTCGAACCGCCGCGCCGCGCGGCTGTCGTTACGCACCTGCACTCTAGCGCCGATCGTCGCCTGCCCAGGCGTCAGGGCCTCGGTGCGGACATGCAGGCCCGGCCCGCCCTGCTGCATCAGGTCAATGTGCAGGTCCGGCGTCTCGATCAGCTTCACCTCGCGATACAGGCCGCCGAAGATGTTGAAGTCGCCGTTCAGCGGCGCGTATCGGGTGTTGCGCGCGTTATCGACACGGACGGCCAACAGGTTGCCCCCGCTGCGCAGGGCGTCGGTCACATCATAGCGGAAGGCGGCGTATCCGCCCTCGTGCGTACCCACGGCGCGGCCGTTCAGATAGACGTCGGCCTTCAACGTCGCGCCGCCGAAATGCAGGAAGTAACGCTTGCCCGGCCGGGGCGTCTGATCCAGCGTCAGACGATACCAGGCGGGACCGCGATAATAGACGCCTTCCGGCTCGCCCCGCGCCTTGGCTCCGCCGATGCCGGAATCCTCGACATTGTAGGTATGCGGCACGACGACCGCGCTCCAGGCCCGATCGTCGAACCGGAACGCCTGGGCGCCGACGGCGTCGGTCCGCGTAAAGCGCCAGCCGTCGGTCAGGGGCCTTTCGTCCGCCGCCGAGGCCGCGCCGACGGCCAGAACCCACGTCGCGCCGCCTATGATCAGGCGCGCGCGCAGGGATTGGGGTGAGATGCGCTTCATGGAAGATCCTCCTCACGCCCTTGGCGGGCGTCGTTACGTCGCTTTGGAGCGGTCAGGTCAGGCGGCTTACGTCGCCGGTGCGGATGTCACGGCTTCGGACGGTCCGGACCGCGCCTCGCGGCGCGGCGCTGGAGCGCAGACCGTCAATGACGGCGCCCTGGACATCGTCCATGACGACGGCGGGCCGTGCGTCCGCCTCCTCAACCTCGAAGGTCGTGTCCTTGACGCTGATGTTGCGGGCGTGGCGGACATAGAGCCCATGGGCGGGGAAGGTCCCCATGAAGCTGGGTTCGAGCGAGGAGTTGATGCGCTCGGGGATGTCCCGCGACGCGTCCTCACGCGTGCCGCCGCCGCTGGAACGCACATGGATGTCGGAGAAGCTGACGTCCTCGATCGTTCCGCCTGGAATGCCGACCACTCCGCTGACGAAATCGCCCCGCGCGCCCGAGACGTTGATGTTTGAGAACCGTATGCGACGCACGCGCGACATCTGGGCGCCGCGCGGCGCCCGATTGCGCGCCGACAACCGCACGAAGATCGGATGGTTCACCGGATTGCGCAGGATGATGTTGGAAAAGACCACGTCCTCCAGCACCCCGCCGTCGATGGCTCCCATCTGCAGTCCGCGCGTGTTCTCGCAGGTGCAGTCCGACACCAGGATATTGCGGAAACCCGCCGCCGAATCCGTGCCCAGCTTGATCCGGCCCAGCACCCCGACGTTATCCACCGACATATAGGGCGAAGGCTGATAGGTCCCGTCCACCACCGTGCCCAGCAGATAGCCGCTGGTCTTGCAGCCGATGACGCTGACGTCCTCGCACATGCGGAATTCCTGCAGCGCCATGCTGCTCTTCAGCACGATGGCGTCGTCCTTGGGGGCGTTGACTAGGCAGTTGGTCACCCGCACGTCCCGGCAGGCGTCGATGTCGATGCCGTCGCGGTCCGTATCCACGGTCAGGCCGTCGATCCGTACGTTGGTCGAGCCGAGGACATAGCAGGCGAAATGCCCGCCCTGCAGAATGGTGAAATCGCGCAGGAGAATGTTGCGGCAACGGGTGAAGGCGACCGCCTTGTTGCCTCGCCCTTCATAGGCCATCTCGCGCGGGATGGCGCGGCGCGCCTCGTCGGCGGTCAGGCCCTGTTCGCTCGGCGATTTCCAGCCCGCCATGCCGTGCCAGCGCGGCGTCGGACCCTCGCGATCCAGACCGATGCCGTGAATCAGCCCCTTGCCGATGATGGCGACGTCCGTGACGCCGTCGCCATAGATCAGGCTGTTGTGGAAATGGCTGACGCCATAATCCTGAAGCTGCTCCTCGAAGACGTTTTCGGGCAGGTCGTAGCGGCCCGCGTGCTTGCGCGGATCCGCCGCCTCAATGACGGAACCGTTCATCAGCACCAGGGTGATGAAGCTGCGCAGACGGATCGAGAAACACAGATAATGACCCGGCGGCACCACCACTGTGCCGCCGCCCTTGGCCGAAGCGGCCTCGATCGCCTTGTTGATGGCGTCGGAATCGATGGCGATGCCGTCGCCCGCCGCCCCATAGTCGCGGACGTTGTAGAAGCCGCTCAGGGAGCCTGAGGCGCGCACGATGGTCGGGCTCATCGCCATGGCCGCGCCCAGTCCCAGGGTCGCGAACCGACGGCTGAATTCCGCCCTCTCTCCCAATGCGCCATCCGCCATGCGTTCCATCCCCTCTACGTTGGAAGGCATGTTGTATGACGTATTACCTTAAATCAAGTCTGAGCCGGCTGAATAGCCTGCGGCATCGGGTCAACCCTGCGACACCAGCGCCTCGGACGAGATATCCTTGATCGACGTGACGCCAGACAGAGCCATGGCCACCCTCATCTCCGCTGCGACCAACTCCAGCAGGCGAGCCACCCCTGCCTCGCCGCCGGCCGCCAACGCGTAGATGTAGGCCCGTCCCAGCAGGACGCCCTTCGCCCCCAACGCCAGCATTCGCATCACGTCGAGCCCGGTGCGGACCCCGCCGTCGACGAGCACCGTCAGATCGTCGCCCACCGCCTCGGCGATGGCCGGCAGGGCGCGAGCGGTCGAGATGGCTCCATCCAGCTGACGTCCGCCGTGGTTCGACACCACCAGCCCCGTCGCGCCGAAGCGCAGGGCGTCGCGCGCATCTTCGGGGTCGAGCACGCCCTTGATGATGATGTCGCCCTTCCACACGTCGCGAATCCATTCCAGGTCCGACCAACTGATCGACGGATCGAAATTCTGACCCAGCCAGCCGATGTAATCGGCCAGACCCGTCGCCTTGCCGCGGTAGGCCGAGATGTTCCCCAGATCATGCGGATGTCCCAGCAGGCCGACGTCAAACGCCCAGTGCGGATGAAGGGCGGCCTGGATCATGCGACGCGCGCCCGACCATGGGCCGCTCATGCCCGAATGGGGATCGCGATAGCGCGACCCGGGCACCGGCATATCGACGGTAAAGACCAGCTTGGTCACGCCCAGAGCCATGGCCCGCTCCAGCGCATCGCGCATGAAGGCTCGGTCCTTCAGCACATAGAGCTGGAACCATACCGGCCAGCCGCAACCGTCGATCACTTCCTTCATCGAGCAGACGCTGACAGTGGACAGGACGTAGGGCACGCCGGCGGCGCAGGCCGCGCGAGCCACCTGCACCTCGCCCCGCCGCGCCGACATGCCGCCCAGGCCGATGGGCGCCAGCGCCACCGGCATTGCCATCTTCTCGCCGAACAGCTCGGTCGTCAGGCTCAGACTCGAGACGTCGCGCAAGACGCGCTGACGCAGCGCCACGCCCGCCAGATCATCGACATTGTCGCGCAGCGTCTTCTCGGCGAAGGCGCCGCCATCGATATAGTCGAACAGGAAGCGCGGCAGACGACGGCGCGCCGCCTCGCGAAAGTCGGTGGTCGAGGCGATGATCATGACAGGTCTTTCAGTCGCCGATCCTCGTCCAACCTCAACGTCAGATCAGCATAGGACGGCATGTCGGACAGGATATGGCGGGTCAGCCGCTCATAGTGCTGAATGAAGCGCGCGACCTCGGCGTCGCTCATGACGCGGGCGCCGTCAGGGGCCTGGGCGCGTAGGGCCTGTTCCTGCTGCAGGCGCCACCGCGCCACCACTTCAAAACCCGGCGCGGCCAGCAACACCAGCCGGTCGATGCGTGCGAAAAGATCGGCGTAGGCGCCGGCCAGTGCCCCATTGGCGTAACGCCGCCAGACGCCGTCAGGGTCGCACCGCGCCTCCAGATCGTTCACAGGAGCGACCAGGTCCGCCTCGGCCTGAGGCCGGGCGCCGACGCACCACCCCTCGAAGATCAGCACGTCCAGCGGTCCCTGGGCTCGGGTCCAGCCCGCTTCAGGGGCGGGATCGTCCGTCGCCTTGTCGAAACGCGGCAGAAGCACGTCTTGTCCGGCCTTCGCCGCCTCCACCAGCGCCAGCCCTTGCGGCACGTCGTGGGTTCCAGGCGCGCCCCGCACGGCGAACAGGGGATGGACCGCCCGCGCCAACGCCTGACGCCGATCATGCGACAGATAGAGATCGTCCAGCGACAGGACCGCTGCCCGAACGCCCCGCACTTTCAGCCGCTGCTCAAGCGCGGCCGACAAGGTCGACTTGCCGGACCCTTGCGCGCCGCAAAGGCCTAGGACGAACGGCCCGGCGCCGCGCCAGTCGTCCAGCGCCTGCTCGAGAGCGTCAAGCGACCTGGTCAAGCAGCGGCTCTCCGGCAAAGAAGCGGTCGAGATTGTCGGCCGCCCGCATCCCCATGGCGACGCGGGTCTCCACGGTGGCGCTTCCCAGGTGCGGCGACAGCACCGCGTTCGGCGCCTGCAACAGAGCGGGATTGACGGCGGGCTCGCCCTGATAGACGTCCAGACCGGCCCCGGCGATCACGCCATCCTGCAGCGCCTGAGCCAGGTCGTTCTCGTTCACGACAGACCCCCGCGCCGTATTGATCAGGATGGCGGTGGGCTTCATCAGCCGCAACACGCGCGCATCGATCAGGTGGTGCGTGGCCGCTCCCCCCGGCGTGTGCAGCGACAGGACGTCAGACGCCTCGGCCAGGCTTTCCAGGGTGTCGTGATAGGCTGCGTCTCCCTCATCCTCCGCTCGACGGCGGCTGTGATAGGCGATCTTCATGCCAAGAGCCGCCCTCGCCCGATCTGCAGTAGCGCGCGCGATCCGGCCATAGCCGACCAGGCCCAAGGTCTTGCCCGCCAGAGACTGGCCCAGAAGATGGGTCGGACGCCAACCCTGCCACGCCCCGGCCCTCAACTCACGCTCCCCTTCGCCGGAACGGCGCGCCGCCGTCAGCATCAGCAGAAGCGCCAACTCCGCCGTGGCGTCGGTCAGGACGTCCGGCGTGTTGGTGACAGCGATCCCGGCGGCCTTGGCCGCTTCCAGATCGATATGTTCATAGCCCGCGCCATAGTTGGCGATGATGCGTACGCGTGCGCCCGGGGCGGACAGCACCTCGGCTGGAACCCGATCGGACACCGTCGGGCACAGGGCGTCGTAATCGCCCATAGCGGCGCGCAGTTGCTCCAGACCAAGCGGTGTATCGCTCTCGTTCAGCGTCACCTCATAGTGCTGCGCCAGGCGCGTCTCCACGGCCTGGGGCCAGCGCCGGGTGATCAGGATTTTCGGCTTCATGCCTCGCCTCAGATCAGGCCGCGTCGGGCCAGGTTGCGCATCAGGTCCGCCGCACCGAAGGTCCACGGCTCGCACTGGTCGGTCGGCCGCACCCGGTTCACCAGCGCGCCCAAGCGGTCGCAGGCGATCCGCACCACATCGCCCGACGCGTGAGTGAAGCCCTTCCCCTTTTCGTAGCGGTCCTCGACCGGCGCGAACAGGGTCCCGAGAAACAGCACGAGCCCATCCGGATAGCGGTGATGATCATTGATCGCCTGGACCGCCAGATCGGCGGGATCACGGCTGATCTCGCTCATGGCCGAGCGCCCGTTCATGACGAAGCCGTCTCGGCCCGTCACCGTCAGCGCGATCTCCAGCCGACGCACCGCCTCCAGGTCGAACATCCCGTCGAACAAGCGCACGAACGGGCCGACGGCGGCGGCGGCGTTGTTGTCCTTGGCCTTGCCCAGCAACAGGGCCGAACGCCCCTCGACGTCGCGCAGGTTGACGTCGTTGCCCAAGGTCGCGCCGATGATGGAACCGCGCGAGGAGACGACCAGCACCACCTCCGGCTCGGGGTTGTTCCAGGTGGAGGCCGGATGGACGCCGATGTCGGCGCCGGCTCCCACGCTCGACAGCGGCTGACCCTTGGTGAAGATTTCGGCGTCGGGACCGATGCCGACCTCCAGATACTGGCTCCAGGCGCCCGCCGCGATAAGGGTCTGTTTCAGCGCCGCCGCCTCCGGCGATCCGGGCTTGAGGCGACGCAGATCGTCGCCCACCAGGTCGCGGATATGGTCACGGATGCCCGCCGCCGCCGACAGATCGCCGCGCGCGCGTTCCTCGATCACGCGCTCCAGCATGGAGGTGACGAAGGTCACGCCCGCCGCCTTCACCGCCTGCAGGTCGATCGGCGACAGCAGCCAGGGCCGCGTCGGATCGCGCGTCTCGGCGTCCGTATTGGCCAGGACATCCGCCAGAGTCCCCGCATCCTCGCCCTCGGCCGCCTTCAAAGCCGCCGTGGGATCGCTCGCCTCGCACAGGTCGCGCGCGGTCGGAAAGGTCCGCGAGACGTCCGTTAGGCGCGCGCCGTCAACGCGCACCAAGAGCGGACCTGAGGCCGCCGGGGACCAGATCCGACCGAAAAGAAGGGCGTCGTCATCAACGGGCAGGATGGCGGCGGGGGTCAGACGCATCTCTTGATCCTCAGCGATACTTGAATACGGGCGCGCGCTTTTCGGCGAAGGCGGCCCGGCCCTCGCGCGCGTCCTCGGTGGCGAAGCAGATGGTCTGCAGATCGCGTTCGTACTCGACTGCTTTCTCATAAGGCATGGCGTGGGCCGCCTTCAGGTTCAGCTTGGCCGTTTCGGCGGCGATGGGCGCGCGCGAAGCGATGACCTCAGCGATGGCGCGGGCGCGGGCCAGCAGATCGCCGAGCGCCGTCACCTCGCTGACCAGACCCCATCCTCTGGCCGTTTCCGCGTCCACCGGGTCGCCCGTCAGGATCATCAGCGCTGCATTGGACGCGCCGATGGAATGGGACAGGCCCGCCGCCATGCCGCCGCCGCCGATCCAGCCCAGTTTGATCTCGGGCGCGGCGAACCTGGCGTTGGTCGAGGCGATGCGGATGTCGCAGCTCATCGCCGTCTCCAGCCCGCCGCCGAGCGCGTAGCCGTTGACCGCCGCGATGGTCGGTTTGCGGCACAGGCGCACTGCGTCGCAATAGTCGCCCCGGTTCCGGAACTGCCACGGCGTCTTGTAGCCATCCAGGGTCCTGATGTCCGACCCGGCGCAGAACGCCTTCTCCCCCGCCCCGGTGATGACGACGCAGCGAATGGTCTCGGAGGCGTCGCACTCGGCGATGGCGGCCTCGACGGCGTGGGCCATCTCGGGCGTGACCGCGTTCAGCTTCTGCGGTCGGTTCAGGGTGATGACGGCGACATGGCCGTCCACTTCAAACAACAGTTCGGGCTCTTCGCTCATGTCGATCGTCCTCAAGTTTCAGCGCCGTTCGGCCGGAGCCGCACAAACAGCGCCTGCAGATGGTTCAGCACCACATCAGCGTCGTCGCCGGCTTCCAGCCCTTGGCGCAGACGTTCCGAGGCGGCGGTCTGAAAGGCGATGGCGCCGTCATGACGCGGGCGCAGGCTCGCTCCTTCCAGGGTCGCGAAGGTATCGGCGTAGAAGCCGCCCCAGCGGGCGTTGACCTCCGCGTCGCGCCACGCGCTTTTGAGCGACGGTTGACCGTCATGCTCGGGGATGAATCCGCCCTGAGCCTCGGGCGACATCAGCCACCGCAGGTGGTTCAGCAAACCCGGCGTGACGGCGCAACGTTTCGAGACGCCGATCCCCGTGCCGCCCAGAATCGAACCCACGGGTCCGCCGGCGCGGGCGCGCGGCGCATCGGCGAAACCCAGCACGCCTCCGGGCGCATAGTTCACATAGCCATAGACCAGGGGACACAGGACCACGTCTTCGTGACGACTCATGTGCTCCAGGATGCCGATGGGATTCAGCCCGCCCAGCCCTTTCGGACTATGCGCCGCCAGCCGCGACAGCAACGCCCAGGCTTCGCGCCCCGCCGCTCGTTCGACGAAGATCTGGCCGTCAGCCGCCGGGTTCGCGCCCAGGGCGGCGCAGATGGACTGGAAGCTGAGCGCGGCGTGCGGACCGGACAGCGAAAGAACGACGCCGCCCTGCTCCGCCAGATCGGCCACGTCGTCCCACGTCGTCGGCGGTCTCTCCATCGACTCGCGCCGCCAGGCCATGACCTGGGTCGCGGCGTCCAGGGGCAGGGCCCAGTGCCGCCCTGCGTAGCGATAGGAGGACAGGCTGCGCCCCATCACTTTCGCCCCCCAGTTTGCGATCTCCTCGGCGGTGAAGAGCTCTTCGAGCGGGATCAGGCAGTCGGCGGCGATGGCTTCACCCACATGCGGGTGATCCAGCACGACCAGATCGTAGAGGCCGCACTGCTCGGCGATCGGGCGTTCTTCGAATCCTTCCAACGAATGGCGGTCCCAGCTCAGGGCGAAGCCGTCGCGCGCCGGATCGATCCGGGCGGCGGCGGATTCCAGCGCGCGGTAGCCGCGCGGGTGGTCCCAGGTCAGGCCGCGATAGGCAGGCGCCGTCATCCCGCCCGCACCACGCCCGCCGCGATCAGGGCCTCGATCTCGGTCGGGTCGCGGCCCGTCTCGCCCAGGATCTCGCGCGTGTGCTCGCCGACCAGAGGCGCGCCGCGCTCGACCACGGACGGAGTCTTGGAGAATTTGATCGGGAAGCCCGGCGTCTTCACCCGGCCTTCTGTCGGATGGTCGTATTCGACGAAGGTTCCATTGTGCTGGATCTGGGGATCATCGACGACGTCCGCATAGCCGTAGACAGGGCCGCACCAGATGTCGTTCTCACGGAACAGGGCCAGCCATTCGGCGCTAGTGCGGTTGACCAGACGACGCCGGACGCAGGCGTAGATTTTGTCGCGGTGGGCCCAGCTGTCGGTCTCATCGTCCAGATCGGCGAAGAAGGGCTCCTCGATCAGGCGGCCGAGAGTCTTCAGCGAGGCCATGGCGATGGAGATATGGCCGTCGCTGGTGGCGAAGACCCCATATGGCGCGCGAATATAGCTATGGGCGTGCGGCTCGGCCGATCGGGTCTGGGGCTTGCCGCCGACGGTGAAGACCGACAGCTCCTGCATCTGAATGGTGGTGATGGCGTCCAGCATGTTGACTTGGACCAGTTGCCCCTCGCCCGTACGCTCGCGATGGAACAGGGCCGCCAGCGCACCCTCGAAGGCGGTGTAGGCGGTGATGGCGTCGACGAGATACTGGCCCGCCGGCGACGGCGGCTGATCCGCCGACCCCGAGGACATCATCGCCCCCGACATGGCCTGCAGCAGCAGGTCCTGGCCCGGATAGTTCCGGTAAGGCCCGTCCTCGCCGTAGCCGGACATGGAGACGTAGATCAGACGCGGATTGATCTTCGACAGGGTCTCGTAGTCGACGCCCAGGCGTGCGGCCACGCCGGGCCGATAGTTCTGCAGGAAGACGTCGGCCGTCTTGACCATTTCCAGCAGCAGGGCCTTGCCCTCGTCCGCCTTTAGGTCGACGGCCAGCGACCGCTTGTTCCGATTCAGCGACAGGAAGGAGACGTTGATCTGGTTGCCGCGCGCGCCGCCGGCTGCGACGTGACGCTGCCACTCGCCGGTCGTCGGCTCGACCTTGATCACGTCGGCGCCCATATCGCCCATGCGTTGGGCGGCGAAGGGACCGGCCATGGCGATGGAGCAGTCCAGAACGCGGATTCCGTTGAGGATTCCCATTGTCTTCAATACCCTTGCAAGTTCAGCCCATTACCCAGCCGCCGTTGACGTGCAGCGTCTGACCGGTGATGAAGCCCGCCTCTTCGGCGGCGAAAAAAGCGACGGCGTGGGCGATGTCGCCGACGTGCCCCCGTCGTTTGACGGCCTGGCTGTCCAGCACGTGACGGACATAGCCTTCGGGGTCCGGATGAATGGCCTCGGCGTCGGTGGGAAAGGCCCCCGGCGCTATGGCGTTGACGGTGATCCCATAGGCGCCGAACTCACGCGCCCAGGCCCTCGTCAGACCGATAAGCGCGCCCTTCGACGCCACATAGGGCGACAGGTTGGCCCACTCGCCCGAGATGGTGATGCTGGAGATATTGATGATGCGGCCGAAGGCGCGCTCGCGCATGCCCGGAAGGGCTTCCTGCACCGCCACGACGCCCGCATCGACGTTGATGCGCTGGACCGCCTGATGCTCCTCGATGGAGTAGTCCTCGAAGGGCTTGGACGGATAGACGGCCGCGTTATTGATCACCACGTCGAAGCCGCCGACCTCGCCCAGACGCGCCTTCAACTCGGCGCGAAAGCCCTCAAGGTCCGACAGGTCGGCGATCGAGACCACCAGTCGCCCCGTCGTGACCGAGGTCGCCGCATCTTGCAGCGCCGCCACCTTGGCTGGGTCGTTATCGACCGCCACCACCGTCGCACCGCGCCCCATCAACTGCAGCGTCGTCTGGAGGCCCAGCCCGCCCGCCGCGCCCGTGTAGAGAACGACCTTCCCCTGCATGTCCTGAACACCCGCCATCCTCAGCGTCCCCCAATCGACGGATAGACGCCCGAGGGTTCGGGATACTCATCCTCGGGTTGGCGCTGCACGCCCTCGATGCGGCGAACGGCGTCCGCCACCGCGGCCTTATCGGGCAGGATGCGGAAGGCGCTGTCGTAACACCGCTCTTCGCCATGCTCGAGCTGGATCAGTTCCCCCCGGTCGCGGGCGAAATCCTTGCCGAGCACATGGTTGGTCGAGGGTTCGATCCCCACGGCGTAGTGCCCGGCGTGCAGATTCTGCCATTCGTACATGGCCGGGAACTGCGACTTCAGCGTCTCGACCTCGAAGCCGAAGCCCAGAGCCTCATTGACCAGGGCGACGCTCACCCGCCCCTCGGCGTCCGGCGCCATGTCATGCTGCCAGACCTGCTCGTGGAAATTGCGGATCGGCGCCGGCAGGGTGCGATATCCGGCGCCCTGCTTGCGATAATCCTCGCCCGCATGGGCCGCCCAGACCACGTCCCGGATCGGCGCCACATAACGCGCGCCTTCATCCAGCACCGGATAGCCGACGTTGATATGGTAGCAATACATGTGCGGCGTTCGATAGAAGCCGTGGTTCACCACCCGGTCGTGCAGCCGGATTTCGTCACCGCCGACCGTCGCCTCGATGCGGCGGATCAGATGCAGGTCTTCGCCGAAAACCGTGGCCTGCTGCACCACCCCCTCTGCCCACAGGATGCAGTCGTCGCCTTCCCACCGCTCGCCATAGCCGGTCAGGCGCGCGGGAATCGTCCCCACGCGGCCGTGCAGAGACGAACTGACCGTTTTGCGCGGGCCATAGAAATAATGCTCCGCCGGATCGTCGTGCATGAACAGGACGTGGTCCAGCCCGCACGTCACCATCAGGCCCGAGAAGGAACGGAACCAGCCCAGGCCGCCCTCTCCTTCATACTCGTGAAGACCTGGATGGCGGAAGCCGGATGGCGAATGCCACCCCACGGCGCGCCCGTTGTGCTCGCACTCAGCAATGTCCATGGCCCGATCGATCAGGACGGTGAAGCGCAACCCCGTGCCCGTGCGGAATTCCAATTGGCGCACGCCGCGCTCGACGCCGTCGCCCAGGGTGGCAAGACGGACTCCGGCGAACTGCGACAAGGCGCCGGTGCGCTCGGACAGGGCGCGACGACTCAGCGTCCGGCCATACAATTGGGTCACGGCTTGCCTCCCTAAGCAGGCTCATTATTATAATATGTATTATGTTTATAGATGGCCTTTCCGGCCCGTCAACGCCCTCCATGAGGTCCCTGTGAGTTCACCCCCCACGCGTCGCTGCTTTGCCGTGGATCTGCACGACGATCCCGTTCAGATCGCTCGCTATCGGGAATGGCATCGCGCCGGAGGGCCGCCCGCCGCCGTGACAGAAGCCATCCGCGCCGATGACGTGCGCGAGCTGGAGATCTGGCTGGTGGGCGACCGCATGTTCATGATCCTGGAACAGGGGGACGCCTATGACGCCGCCGCCAAGGCCGCACGCGACGCGGCCAATCCGGACGTCCAGGCCTGGGACGCCCTGATGCGCAGCTTCCAGAAGCCCCTGCCCTTCGCGCCCGACCAGACCTGGGTCGAGATGATCTGCATCTACGCCTTGTCCGAACAGCCGTCGTCGGGCAATCCAGCCCTGCAACAAGGATGATCCCCATGACCGAGACGCTTGAGCTATCGCACTGGATCGGCGGCGAGAAGATCGCCGGGTCGCGGCCGGGCGAGAGCCTGAACCCGTCCGATACGCGTCAGGTCGTGGCGCGCACGCCCAAGGGCGGGGCGGCCGAGGTGGATCAGGCGGTCCAGGCGGCGCGCGCCGCCTTCGGTCCCTGGGCCGACGCCTCGCCCGAGGTCCGCTCGGACATCCTGGACCGGGCCGGGACCCTGCTGATGGAGCGGCGCGAGGCGGTCGGCCGCCTGCTGTCGCGCGAAGAGGGCAAGACCCTGGCCGAGGGCATAGGCGAGACCGCCCGCGCCGCCCGCATCCTGAAGTTCTTCGCCGGCGAGGCCCTGCGCCTGCACGGCCAGAACCTGGCCTCGACCCGGCCGGGCGTCGAGATCCAGACCTATCGCCAGCCGGTCGGGGTGTTCGGCCTGATCACCCCGTGGAACTTCCCCATCGCCATTCCGGCCTGGAAGATCGCCCCGGCCATCGCCTTCGGCAACACCGTGGTCATCAAGCCCGCCGGCCCCACCCCGGCCACGGCCGAGGCCCTGATCGCCATCCTGCATGAGGCGGGCCTGCCCGGCGGCGTGGTCAACATGGTCATCGGCGACGGCGACGTCGGCCGCGCCATCGTCGCCCACCCGGACGTGGACGGGATCAGCTTCACCGGCTCGCAGAAGGTCGGCGCCGGGGTGGCCGAGGGGGCGATGAAGCGTCAGGCCCGCGTGCAGCTGGAGATGGGCGGAAAGAATCCGCTGATCGTGCTGGACGACGCCGATCTGGAGCGCGCCGTGGCCATCGCCCTGGACGGCAGCTTCTTCGCCACCGGCCAGCGCTGCACCGCCTCCAGTCGCCTGATCGTGCAGGACGGCGTCCACGACCGCTTCGTCGCCGCCCTGGCCGAGAAGGTGGAGGCTTTGCGCGTCGGCGACGCCCTGGACCCGACGACCCAGATGGGCCCGGCCGTGACCGAGGCCCAGCGCCAGACCGCCTATGACTACATCGACATCGCCCGCGACGGCGGGGGCCGTGTGCTGGCGGGCGGCGAGCGTCTCAGCCTCGACAAGCCGGGCTGGTACGTCCAGCCGACCCTGATCGTCGACACCCAGGCCGACGCCCGCATCAACACCGAGGAGGTCTTCGGCCCCGTCGCCTCGACCATCCGCGTCGCCTCCTATGAAGAGGCCCTGGCGGTCGCCAACGGGGTGGAGTTCGGCCTGTCGGCGGGCATCGTCACCCAGTCGCTGAAGCACGCCCGCGACTTCCAGCGCCGGGCGCGGGCGGGCATGACCATGGTCAACCTGGCCACGGCGGGCGTCGACTACCACGTCCCCTTCGGCGGCACGAAGAAGTCCAGCTACGGCCCCCGCGAACAGGGCTTCGCCGCCGCAGACTTCTACACTCTGACCAAAACCAGCTACTCCGCCGGGTGAAACCAGCGACGCGCTAGGGCTCCAGCTCGATGTCCCAGTAGAGGTAGTCGAGCCAGCTCTGGTGCAGGAAGTGGGGCGGAAAGCGCCGCCCCGCCTGCTGAAGCTGCCAGGCGCTGGGCTGGTGGGCGGTGCGGCGCAGGGGCATGTGCGCCTGACCGGGCGTGCGGCCGCCCTTGCGCAGGTTGCAGGGACCGCAGGCGGCGACGATGTTCTGCCACGTCGTGCGCCCGCCACGCGAGCGCGGGATGACGTGGTCGAAGGTCAGATCCTGGGACGTGCCCGGCTCGCCGCAATACTGGCAGGCGAAACCGTCGCGCAGGAAGACGTTGAAGCGGGTGAAGGCCGGCTTGCGGTCCTGATCCACATAGGACTTCAGGCAGACCACGCTGGGCAGTTGCATCTCCAGCGAAGGACTGCGGACGACCTTGTCATAGGTGGCGACCACGTCGACGCGGTCCTGCCACACAGCCTTGACCACCTCTTCCCAGGGCCAGAGCGACAGGGGGAAGTAGGACAAGGGCCTGAAATCGGCGTTCAGCACCAAGGCTGGAAAGCCGGACGGCGGGCGGGTCAGGACCTGCATCAGGCCCTCCCGCTCATACGGGGGGTTATCGACGCGACAGGACTGAAGACACGTCTCCTTCCTTGGTCTGCTGACGAAAATCCTACGCCTGATTCCCACGCATCGCCATGACCGGCGTGAGGAGTTTTCGTGACGGCGCGATCAGAAGGCCTCGACCAGTTCAAAGCGTTCGCAGACCACCTTCATCCCCGGCGCCCAACTGCCTTCGCGGCGATAGTAGGCCTCGTGCGCGTCGCGCCACCACGCATAGGTCAGGTCGCCCTCCCCCTCGGCGCGAGCGAAGTCCTCGCTGACCTGCTCGAAAGGCATGATCTCGACTTCGGTCGTGCGGATCACACATCGCGGGACGCCCGCGCCGTCCAGAATGACGCTGACCTCGCCCACGGTCGGCATGATGTCGGCCTCGCATGACGCCAGCGACGAACAGGTCGCGCGCTTGCCGCCGGCCAGCACCAGGGCCAGCAGTTCGTCCGCCAGTTCAGGGCTGTCGCCGAAAGCCCAGCGCGGCGCGGCGGCATAGGCGACGGGAATCTCGCTCATGGACAGCCTCAATAGCGCGACGCGGCGGTCGGGAAGGCGGGCAGGCTCCAGCCCCACTTCAGGGCGCCTGCGCGCACGCCGAACCCGGCCACGACGGCCACCGCCACGGCGGGCCATGTCGGCAGACTCAGGGCCTTCAGCCCGACGAACAGGGCCGCCGACACCAGAGCCGCGGTGATGTTCAGTTCGCGCCGCAGCAGGATGGAAGGCTGGTGCGCCAGCACGTCGCGCACGATGCCGCCGAAACAGGCCGTCAGCACGCCCATGACGATGCAGATCAGAGGCGTCACGCCATAGGTCGCCGCCTTGGCCGCCCCCATGACGCCATAGGCCGCCAACCCCACCGCATCCAGCCACAGCAGGGCGCGGAAACGCCACGACCGCGAACCCAGCATCCAGAAGCCGACCGCCGCCACCATGCAGACGGCGACATAGCGCCAGTCCTGCACCCAGAACACCGGCGCCCCGATCAGCAGGTCGCGCAGGGTGCCGCCGCCCATGCCGGTGACGGCGGCGAAGAAGGCGAAGGTCAGGACGTCATGCTTCTCGCGCGCGGCGGCCAGGGCGCCGGTGGCGGCGAACACGGCCACGCCCGCGAAATCCAGCAGCGGCAGCACCGCAGTCGGACGAACCAGGTCTGCGCCCGCGATCGGCTCCAACATCGTCATCATCCCCAGGGCGCCACGCGGCGCCGTCTTCGGGGTCGCCCCCGGCCTTGGTGAAGACGAGGGTCAGGCGCCCTCGTCCAGCGCGATCTCGCCGCGCCGAACGCCACCATACCACCCCCAGAGCAAATGCGCCGCCACCCCGCGATGCGGCCGCCAGATCTCGGCGCGGGCATAGGCCTGTTTCTCGTTCGGACGGGCCTCGGCGCGGTCGGCCCAGCGCATCGCCTCTTGGAGGGCTACATCCCCGCCGGGAAAGACGTCGAGCCGCCCCTCGCAGAACATCAGGAAGGTCTCGGCCGTCCATTTGCCCACCCCCTTGATGGCGACCAGGGCGGCGATGGCCTCCACGTCGTCCAACCGCTCCAAATGGTCGAAGTCGATGTGACCCTCGGTCTGGGCGCGGGCGATCTCATGGCCGTACTTCGCCTTCTGTCCCGACAGGCCGAAGGTGCGCAGCGTCTCGACATCGCGCGCCAGCACGGCCTCGGGCGTCACCTGCCCGTCCAGCCCGTCGACCACCCGTTTCCAGATCGAGGCCGCCGCCGCCACCGACACCTGCTGCTCGACGATCATGCGGAACAAGCCCTCATAGCCGCCCGGCCGCAACCGCCATTCGAACACGGGCGTCGAGGCGTGCGCCTTGGCCAGCGCCGGATCGGCGGCGGCCAGAGCCTCGCGGGCGGCGGCGACGGAGGCGGGAGACGGAGCAAGAGCCATGACGCCATGCTAGGCCTGCGCCCCATCCCTCGAAAAGAGCCGTTCGCCGCCCGGTTCTGACCACGGCCGGAAACCGCTAGTCTGTCTCCATGTTCGCCACCCGCTTCGCCCCCTCGCCCACCGGCCGCCTGCACAGGGGGCACGCCTTTTCGGCCCTGACGGCCTGGCGCGCAGCGAAGGATGTCGGCGGGCGCTTCGTGTTGCGGATAGAGGACATCGATCCGACGCGATGCAGGCCCGAGTTCGAGGCGGCCATCTACGAAGACCTGGCCTGGCTGGGGCTGGACTGGGAGACGCCGGTGCGGCGCCAGTCCGATCATCTGGCCGCCTACGCCGCCGTGGTCGAGGCGCTGAACCGGCGCGGCCTGCTCTATCGCTGCTTCCGCACCCGCAAGGAGATATTGGACGCCATCGGCGATGCGCCTCACGGCCCGGCCGAGGCCGCTCGCCCCGGCCCGCATCCGGCCGAGGAAGAGGCGCGCCTGCTGTCCGAAGGACGCCCTTTCGCCTGGCGACTGTCGCTGGATCGGGCGAAGGAGGCGCTGGGCGGCGCGGCCTGGGACGCACTCAGCTTCATCGAGGAAGGCTCAGGCCCCGATGGCGAGACCGGCATGGTCAAGGCGCGCCCCGAGACGGCGGGGGACGTGGTGCTGGCGCGCAAGGACGCCGGGACCGCCTATCATCTGGCCGTGACGCACGACGACGACCTGCAGGGGATCAGCCATGTCATCCGGGGCCAGGATCTGTTCGAGGCGACGCATATCCAGCGGCTGATCCAGGCGCTGATGGACTGGCCCGCGCCCGTCTATCGCCACCACCGCCTGCTGGCCGGGCCGGACGGCCGCCGGTACGCCAAGCGCGACCGCTCGGTCACTCTGGCTGAACTGAGAGAGAGCAGGCTGACGCCCGAAGCGCTGAGGGCGGAACTGGGGTTCTGACCGCAAGGCGCCGTCAGATCGGCATCCGCATGATTTCCTGATAGGCCGAAATCACCTGGTCGCGCACGGCCATGACCGTCTCCAGCGAGGCCTCAGCCGAGGAGATGGCGGTGACGACGTCGATCAGATTGCCCTGCCCCTGCACCGACTGGGCCATCTGGGTTTCGGCCGCGCGGGTCGCCTGCGTCGTCTGCGTCATGACATTCTGCAGCAGGTCCGCAAAGCCCCCCGCTGCATTAGGCCCCGTCGAGGCGGCTGCATTGGCCGAGGTGGCGACATTGACCCCGCCCCCGCCCTGAACGGCGGCGTAGGCGCGGGCGGCCATGATGGGATTCATGCCCTAGCCCCTCTTATTTCTTGATGATGTCGAGGGTGCGGGACTCCATGTTCCGCGCCGTCTCGATGACGTTCAGGTTGGCCTCATAGGCGCGCTGCGCCTCGCGCATGTCCATGGCCTCGACCAGGGTGTCGACGTTGGGCCGCTGGACATAGCCCTCCGCGTTCGCCGCCGGGTGCGAGGGGTCGTAATCCATGCGGAAGTCGCTCTGGTCCGGCCGCACCTCGGCCAGGACCACGCCGGTCGCGCCGTCGACGTTGCGGGCCTGGAACACTGGCGTCTGGCGGCGATAAGGCTGGCCGCCCGCGACGTTGGCCGTGGATTCCGCGTTGGCGATGTTCTCGGCGATGATGCGCATCCGCGACTGCTGCGCCTTCAGCGCGGTCGAGGCGACGGCCATGGCGGTGTTGCGGGGCGTTACGGGGCGATTGTTGACCGGATCAGGCATGGTTCAATCCCCTTCAGGCGCCGGGCTTCTTGGCCGCCAGGCGGATCATCTGCATCGACTTCTGGTAGAAGCCGATGGCGGCGTCATAGGCCATGCGGCTCTCGGCCATCTTGAGCATCTGCTCCTCGACCACGACCGAATTGCCGTCCAGCGTGGTCTCGGAATCCGGCGTATTCGTCGCCTCGAACCGTGCCGCCTGACCGGGCGGCGAGATGTGACGGGCGTTGGTGGCCGTCATGCGAAGGCCGCCGCCCGTCCGCATCGCCTCGGCGAAATCGGTCGGCGTCTTCAGGTCGCGGGCGACATAGCCGGGGGTGTCGGAGTTGGCGACGTTCTGGGCGATCACCCGCTGGCGGTCGTCCAGCCAGCCCAGGCGGCCCTTGATCTGATTCAGCAGCGGCAGGTCGGTGACGGACACGCGAATCCCTCGGACGAACGGATCGGCAGAATTTGCCGCCTGCATGGTTAATATCCCGTATCCCTAAACGCGCCGTTAACCACGTCCGTTGAAACATGCGGGCGAAGCGTCGCGGCGGTCCGCGTCGTCTCCGTCGCGTCTGGGGCCTGCGAACGCATGAACTTCCTCGATCTGTTCCGGGCGATCTTCGGCCTGGCCATCACCCTGGGCATCATCGGCCTGGCCGCCTGGGCGGCGCGCCGCTATGCGCCCGAAATCCTGGCCCGCTTCCAGGGGCCGCAGGGACAGGTGCGGCGGATGAAGGTGGTCGAGACCCTGGTGCTGGACCCCTCGCGCCGCCTGGTGCTGATCCGCGTCGACGACGAAGAACGGCTGATCCTGCTGGGCGAAGGCCGCGAACTGATCGAGCCGCGCCAGCCGGGAGACGTCAAGTGAAGCGCCCCGCCCTGTTCGGCGCGCCGACCCGCGCAGAACTGAAACGCGCGGCCCTGCTGTCGCTGATCACGACCGCCCTGTGCCTGATCTGGCCGCTGGGCGCGCTGGCGCAGGAAGCGGCTCAGACCGGCTCGGCCATCAATATCGACCTGGGGACCGGCGCGGGCCTGACGCAGCGCGTGGTGCAACTGGTCGGGTTGATGACGGTCCTGTCGCTGGCGCCGTCCATCGTCATCATGACCACCAGCTTCGTGCGAATCGTCGTGGTGCTGTCCCTGTTGCGCACGGCGCTGGGGATGCAGCAGTCGCCGCCGAACGCCGTCCTGGTGTCCCTGGCCCTGTTTCTGAGCGCCATCGTCATGGCTCCGACCTGGCAGGACGCCTATGATTCGGGGGTCCGCCCCCTGATGGATCAGCAGATGGAGCTGCCTCAGGCCTTCGATGCGGCGTCTGAACCGGTAAAAACCTTCATGCTGGCCCAGGTGAAGCCGGACGACCTGGCGTTGTTCACTCGCCTGTCGCGTGTGGAGCCCCCCGCGGACGTGCAGGACCTGCCCCTGCGCGTGGTCACGCCGGCCTTCATGATCAGCGAGTTGAAGACCGCCTTCACGATCGGATTTCTTCTTTTTGTTCCGTTCCTTGTGATCGATCTGGTGGTCGCCAGCGTGCTCATGTCCATGGGTATGATGATGCTGCCGCCGGTGGTCGTCAGCCTGCCCTTCAAGCTGATCTTCTTCGTGCTGGTGGACGGGTGGAGACTGGTCGCCGGAAGCCTTGTCGAGAGCTTCCAGAGAGCCTCCGGAGCGGGATAAATCCCCAGCCTGCAAGGCCTTCGCGCCGATGCGGGCTTGCCAAGCCTGCAAAAACCGTCGTTGATCCCCCGGTCCTCGCCCGGCGCTTCTTTCCGGGCGACCACCATTGGGAAACGACCCTCATGACCACTCAAGCTGAACTGATCGCCGCCGTCGCCAAGGACGCGGGCGTTTCGCAAGCTGACGCCGGCAAGGTGCTGACCGCCATTGTCGAGAACATCCACAAGTCCCTGAAGTCGGGCGGCGACGTTCGCATCTCGAACCTGGGCGTGTTCGACACGGCTGAGCGCGCCGAGCGCGAAGGCCGCAACCCGGCCACGGGCGCGACGATCAAGATCCCGGCCTCGAAGGCCGTGCGCTTCCGCGTGTCCAAGCCGCTGAAGGACGCCGTCAACGGCTAAGCCTTTCAGGCGCGTTCGATCCCCCTCGCGGGGATAGACGCAAAAGACCCCTCTCCCGCCGGGAGGGGGGTTTTTTATTGGCCCGCGCCGGTCCTGGCCCGGAACTCGGCCTTGGTCTGCGTGATCCAGCCGGCGTAGGCGTCGGCTCCGGCGCTGAGGGCGGCGAAGTCCTGCGGGCGGCCCGAGCCGTCGGCCCCGTCCAGTCCCGCCAGCGCCACCCGGATCGCGCCGGGCGAGCGCGCCCCTTCGGCGAAGCGGGCGTAGTTCTTCGACAGGCGGCTCAGGGCGCCGGCGTCCTGCGCCAGGGAATAGCCCGCGCCCGCACGAATCAGGCGCGTCTCCTCGACCTCGCTGAGCGGCACGGCCGTCTCCTTCCAGCGATCGCCCAGACGCTGTTCGTAGAGGGCGGCGGCCGCCCCCCACTGTTGCTGCTTCCACAGGATGTCGGCGCGCACGTCCCGCGCGGCGGGCGAGGCGTCCTTGCCCAGCACCTCCAGCGCATGATCGTAGCGCCCCAGCTCCATCAGGGCGCGAGCCTCCAGCGCGCGGCGCTCCAGGTTCATCGGCGTGGGCAGCAAGGTCGTGCGCGACGACCACAGGGCCTTCAGCGCCTCTTCCGGCTGGCGGTTCATCAGATAGACGGCGGCCAGATTGGTCGACACCTGCGCCTTGGCCACCCCGTCCAGCCGGTTCTCGGCCTGGTATTTCAGCAGCTCCGCCGCCTGATCCAGCAGGTCGACGTCGATCAGGCGCCGCGCCAGACGCCGCACCATCTCGTCGCCGTCGGCGCCGACGGGCGTCAGTTCGCGGAAGTCGAAGAACAGGGCCAGCGCCTGCACCGGCTGCAAGCCGTCGGCCGCGCCTTCGAGGAACAGGGCGCGGAAGGCGTTGTCGAGATCGGCCTGAAGCCGATCCCCGCCCGGCAGGGTGACGATCTTCGGCCCCGCCGTCTTCAGCGTGGTCAGGGCCTCGCGATAGCGGCCCTGCGACAGATAGAGCTCGCCCAGGGTGCGGATCACCGCCAGCTCGGTCGCGTCGCCGCGCCAGCGCCATTTCAGCGCCTCCAGCTGGGCGGCGGCGGCGTCGGCCTTCAGCGTCCCCTTGGCCATCTCCAGCTTGATGACGCCCAGCCGCGCGGGCGTGGCGACGCCGTCCAGCGGGGCGCGCGCCACCGCCTTGTAGATCGCCAGGGCGCGGTCGGGGTTATGGTCCAGTTCGAACAGCCGGGCCTGCACCAGGCGGGCGGTCAGCTGGTCGGGGGCCGAGACGTTCGGCTGGCTGAAGACATAGGCCAGAAGTTCGCGCGCGGCGTCGGCGTCGCCGGTCTCGACCGCCGCCATGGCGTGGGTGGCGCCGAAGCGGGCGCGCCATTCGGGAGCAAAGCCGTCGACCACGCCCGCGCCGGCCGCGAACAGCCGCCGGGCGTTGGCCCAGTCGCCCTGCTGTGCGGCGATATAGCCCTGCCACACCTTGGTCGAGGGATCCCCGGCCAGGGCGCCGGACGAGAAGTCGGCCTCGGCCTCGGCGAAACGGCCGATGGAGGCGCGGGCGGCGCCGCGCAGGCCGCGCACCTCGGCCACGCCCTGCATGGCGGGCGTCTGCTTGATCAGGGCGTTCAGCACCCCGACCGCCTCGAACCCCAGACCGTGCCCGACCAGGAAGCGGGCGTAGGCCAGCCGCGCCTCGATGGGCGCGCGCGGATCTTCGGCGGCGCGGCCGCTCTCACGCTCGGCGGCGTCCCGAAGGGCGCGATGACGGGCGGTGAAGCCGCCCTCGCCCGCATCGGCGGACCAGTCGGCCAGGATCAGGGCCGGACGCGACGCGGCGCGCGGCGCGTCGGCGCCTTCGACCGCCGTCTCCAATCCGGCGGTCGGCGAGGACAGGGTCAGGCCGCGCGGACGCGTCACCGTCACCAGGTCGCCGTCGGCCGTGACGCTCAGGTCGTCGGTCGGCGTCTCGATCGCAAGGCCGTGGGCGGTAGGCAGGAAGCCCGCGTCCACCGTGCGCCGCCCGGTCTTCAGCCCCTTGCCGGGCGCCAGGGCGGTGACGGCGGCGAAGCGGTCGCCGATCATCGGATCGGTCAGCCAGACGGTGCGGGTCGCCCCGGCCATGCGCGCGGTCAGCGACGCCTTGACCGCGTCGTCACGCTCGATGTCCACGCCGCTGGGCGAGGGCGCGGTCCCGCCGATGGTCACGACCCAGGTCGAGCCCTCGGCGCGGGCGGCCACGGCCTGACCCGGTTCGACCGGAATGCGTACGGCGGTGAAGTCGGGTCCGGCGGCCCAGCGGGCGCCGTTCAGCCCCTCGCCCTTCATCTCCATGCGGGCGGCATGGTCGAAGACGGCCCAGACCGCCTCGCCGCGCCGGAAGACGGCGGCGCCGACCGGCCCGTTCCAGGCGAAACGCATCACCGTCTGCTGGCCCTTGACCTCGGCCGCCACCGGCACCGCCCCGCCGATCGGCACGGGCGAGGGTCGCGAACCGTCGGCGCGCGCGCCCGGCGCATAGAGGTTCAGCCAGACGGCGCCGTCGGCGGCGCCGCTGGTCGCGCCCGCCCCCTCGGCCAGGGTCAGGACCAGTTCGGTCGCTCCCTGAGCGGCGCGGGTCTCGATCTTCTCCAGCCCCTTGGGCGGATCGACGCGCAGGCGGCTGACGTCGGGGGCGGCGGTCGTGCCGATGCGGACCACGACGGTGCGGCCGTCCTGGCGCACCCGCGCGCGCGATCCCACGACCCCGGCGAACTCGATCTTGGTGAAGCCCGCATTGGCGCCGATGCGGATCTCGACCGGCGCGCCGGCCTGGGCCAGAGACGGCGCCGGCGCCAGGGGCGCGAAGACGACCACGCCCGCCGCGGCGGCCGCCACGGTCGTCTGCAGAACGCGCTTCTTGGCGGGGGCCCCGGACATATCGCGCGCATGCTCGCGCGAAGGGCTTTAATCGCGGTTAACGGGGCCTAACTCGCCCGACCTGCAGGGCCTATCCGCGCGGATAGGACAAAACACCCGCTTGCTTCCCCAGGGCGAACGGCCGACATCATGGACATCGTTCTTCTAGGAACCGTTTCGTGTCCGATCCCGCCTATCCTCCGATCAGCCCGCTGAAGACCGGCCTTCGCGCCCGCTGCCCGCGCTGTGGCGAGGGCCCTGTCTTCAAGGGTTACCTGAGCCTGCGTGAATCCTGCCCTGAATGCGGGCTGGACTACAGCTTCGCCGATCCGGCCGACGGCCCGGCCTTCTTCGTCATGTGCGCGGTCGGCGTCGTCGGCATGATCGCCTTCATGATCTTCGAGTTCAGCCTGCATCCGCCGGTCTGGGTCCACTTCCTTGTGACCTTCCCGATCCTGGCGGCCATGTGCCTGTGGGTGCTGCGGCCCTTCAAGGGCTGGATGGTGTCCGAGCAGTATTTCCACAAGGCCGAGGAAGCCACCTTCGTCAGCGTCGGCAAGCACGGCGAAGGCTATGGCTGGCGCGGTCAGGCCGAGCGCGCCGCCAAGGCCGCCGCCCGCGACAAGGACTGAGCGGCGGCCTCTTTCTAGGCAGTCGGATCAGTCGGCCCGGAAGACCTGGCCGCCCTTCATCACGAAGCGCACGCGCTCCAGTTCGGTGACGTCCGTCAGCGGATCGCCGCTGACCGCAACCAGGTCGGCCGGCATCCCCGGCGCCAGGCGCCCGGCTTCGTTCTGGATGCGCAGGTGCTCGGCGGCGCCGACAGTGGCCGCCTGGATCGCCTCAAGCGGCGTCAGTCCTGCGCGGACCAGCAGGGCGAACTCCTGAGCGTTGTCGCCGTGGGCCGAGACGCCGGTGTCGGTGCCGAACGCGATCCTGACCCCGCCGCGGTGCGCGCGCGCGGCCATGTCCAGCATCTTGGGTCCGGCTTCCAGCGCCTTGGCCGTCTGGGCCGGAGTGAAGAAGTTGTCGGGGCTGGATGCGACGCGAGCGACGAAATCCCCCGCCATCAGCGTCGGCACCAGCCAGGCGTTGTTCGCCTTGAACATCCGGATGGAGTCGTCATCCAGATAGGTGCCGTGCTCGATGGAATCGCCGCCCGCCTTCAGGAAGGCGTTGATGCCGTCGCCCCCGTGAGCGTGAGCGGTGACCTGACGGCCCATGCGATGGGCGACCTCGACGATAGAGGCCAGTTCGTCCTCGGTGAACTGTTGCGCCAGGCCTGCTGCCGTATTGGACAGGACGCCGCCCGTGGCCGTGATCTTGATGATGTCGGCGCCCGCGCGCACCTGCATTCGCACCGCGCGGCGGCAGTCTTCCGGACCCGAGCAGATGCTCTCAGGCGACATCAAGTGCAGGATGTCGTCGCGATAGCCGTTGACGTCGCCGTGCCCCCCATGGACCGAAACGGCCGAACCGGCGGCGATGATGCGCGGTCCGGGCACGTCGCCCATGCGGATGGCGTCGCGCAGGGCGAAGATGGATTCGTTCGTCGCACCGAGGTCGGCCACCGTGGTGAAGCCCGCATTGAGCGTGCGCCGCGCATATCGCGCACCGACCATCGCCTGGGCCGCATTGGACTGCGTCAGTCCATCGAGGCGCGAATTCGGATTCGATTCGAAGGTCAGATGGACATGGCTGTCGATCAGGCCGGGCAGGACGAAGGCCGAGCGCAGATCGACGACGTCCCCTTCGCCGACGAAGCCGTCGCGGATCTCGACGACTTGGTTCCCTCTGATCACGAGAGTTTTATCACGCAGGACCCGACCGCTGGCCGGATCGGCCAAAAGCCGCCCCACTTGAACGAACTTCGTCGGCTGTTCAGCGGAAACCGACGCAGGCGCCGGGGTTTGGCGCGCTTCGGCGCCGGTCGCGGCCAGAACGGCCGCGGTCACAATCAGGGCAAGCTTTTTCATTCATCCCTCCCGTTACTGAGGCGCGCAACATAACCGTTCCAATCTTCCCGCCAAGGCCAAGGTTGCTTTGCAAGGACGGTTCATGAAACAAGCCGATACAGTTGTTTAACCGTGCGAGGGGCGTCGCATGCGGCTTTCCAGACGTGGCTTGATTCTGGGCGGATCGGCCCTGTTGGCGGGGTGCTCCTCCGCCGCTTCCACCTCCAGCCTTCAGCTCGCCGGGGCCGTGGCTCCAAACCTTCCCACCCTGCCGGATCGCGCAGCGCCGGCCGCTGTCCAGATCACGGACGTCGGGACGACGATCGATCCCCACGGCGTCGTCCGCAAGGATCTGATCGAACGCGCGCGCGCCGCCATGGACGTGCACGGCCACAAGATTTCGAAGCGCGACCGGATGTATCTGGTCGATTTCCAGAAATTCTCGGGCGAGGACCGACTCTACGAAGTCGATCTGGAAGGCGGCTGGGTCACGGCCTACCGCACCAGCCACGGGCGCGGCTCGGACCCGGCGCATTCAGGCTATGCGCAGCAGTTCTCCAACCGCCCGGACAGCCATATGTCCTCCATCGGCGCCTACGCCACGGCGGGCGCCAGCTGGGGCAGCCAGCAGGGACCGAACGTCCTGCTGGACGGGCTGGAGTACTCCAACAACCTGGCGCGCGAACGGGCCATCATCATCCACGGCGCCGACTACGCCGACCCGGCCTTCCTGGCGCGTCAGGGCAAGCTGGGCCGGTCCTACGGCTGCTTCTCCGTGTCCCACGCCGATCTGATCCCACTGCGCGAACGCATGGGCGAGGGCCGGCTGTTGTTTGCGATGACCTGACATAACGATCGTCACCCTCGGACTTGTTCCGAGGGCCTATCGTTCTACAGGCGCCGCATCGGGCTTAAGAGCGCGTCATAAGAACCAACCGCCGCGCCTAACGGCCGCCATGGGCCCTCGGGACAAGCCCGAGGGTGACGTGATTTTAGCGCGGCTCCAGCGCCCGCCAGCCGATGTCGGTGCGGTGGAAACCGCCCGGCCAGTCGATCTTGGCGATAGCCTCATAGGCGCGCTCGCGCGCCTGGGCCACGTCGTCGCCATAGGCGCAGACGTTCAGCACCCGACCGCCCGCCGCCGCCAGGGCGCCGTCGTCGCGCAGCTTGGTCCCCGCATGGAAGACCTGGACGTGCGGGCCGAAGTCCTGATCCGCGCCGCGAATGACCGAGCCTTCCAGCGGACTGTCGGGATAGCCCTTGGCCGCCAGCACCACGCAGATCACCACGCCCGGCTTGAACGTCGGGGCCGGCGCCTGGGTCAGGTCGCCGCGCGCGCAGGCCAGCAGCAGCGGCACGACGTCGCCGTCCAGCCGCATCATCAGCACCTGGCATTCCGGGTCGCCGAAGCGGGCGTTGAACTCGACCACCTTGGGGCCTTCGGCCGTCGCCATCAGCCCCACATAGAGGACGCCGCGATAGGGCGCGCCCTCCTCGGCCATCTTCTGAATGGTCGGGACGACGACGCGCGCGTTCGCCGCCTCGGTGAAGGCCGCCGTGAAGACGGGCGCGGGCGAATAGGCGCCCATGCCGCCGGTGTTGGGTCCCAGGTCGCCGTCGAAGGCGCGCTTATGGTCCTGGGCGCCGCCGAACAGCACGGCCCGCGTCCCGTCCGACAGGGCGAAGAGGGAGCCCTCCTCCCCGTCCATGAATTCCTCGATCACCACGCGCGATCCGGCCGCGCCGAACCGGCCGCCCAGCATCCGCTCGATCTCGGCCTCGGCGTCGGCGCGATCGGGGCTGATGGCCACGCCCTTGCCCGCCGCCAGGCCGTCGGCCTTGATGACATAGGGGGCCGAATACCGGTCCAGCGCCGCCTTGGCCGAGGGGACGTCCTCATAGACGCCATAGCCCGCCGTCGGAATGCCGTGGCGCTGCAGGAAGGCCTTGGAGAAGGCCTTGGACGTCTCCAGTTGCGCCGCCTCCTGGGTCGGGCCGAAGCAGGGGATGCCCGCCGCCTGCAGCCGGTCGGCCAGCCCCTCGGCCAGGGCCGATTCCGGGCCGACGACGACCAGATCCGCCTTCATCTCGCGCGCCAGGGCCGCCAGGCCGTCGGCGTCGGTCGCCTTCAGGTCGGGCCGCATCTCGCCCAGCCTGGCCATGCCCGGATTACCAGGCGCGACGACGAGCCGCTCCACCAGCGGCGACTGGGCGATCTTCCAGGCCAGGGCGTGTTCGCGCCCTCCCGATCCGACGAGCAGAATGTTCATGGGGGCGGAATGGCCGCGCGCGCCGTCCCGGTCAAGCGCCGGAAACGGTTAGCCGACGCAGGATCATGGAAATCAGGGCATCCAGGCGGGCATGGCCTTCAACTGCTCCAGCGTCATGGTCGACACCAGGTCGTAGTCGTCGCCTTCCTTTCGAGGCGTCAGACCATCCAGCGGAATGCGCACCCAACGCGGCCCGCCCTCGCCGGCCGGCTCGATGATCAGGCCCGTGACCGCGCCCGACGCGTCCAGGTCGACCCGCTGGACATCGCCCAGATCGACGCCGGCCGACGTGATGAGATCAGCCTCCTCCAGTTGCGCGACGGTCAGGCCCAGGGCCATGGCCCCAGCCGGTGCGGCCGCAGGCGTCGTCGCCGTTTTCGGCGCCGAAGCGGCGTCGGGCGAGGCCTCGGGCGTCCTGTCCGGCCTGGACGGCGCCTGCGAACAGGCGGCCAGCAAGGCGGCGGTCGAGGCGGCGGCGAGCAAAATCCTCATCATCAAACCCTCCTGTCTCTAGATCACGGCCGACACCACATAGACGCCGACGCCGGCCAGAAGAATCAGCCCCAGAACCAGCCACGGGCTGAGCGCCGGATTGTGACTGCGCCGCGCCAGATCGCGCTCGCGCGCCTGATCGGGCGGTACGTCGTCGGCCATGGCCTCCTCCGAGGGCGGGTCTGGGGACTGCACCATGTTTCGCGAACGCGCGCGGGGACGCGCCCGTTCCGCCACGCTTGTCGCGGCGCCCCGGCGGATCGGCGGATGTCTTTGCGGGGGCGTCGGCTGCGGCTAGGGTGCGCGCCATGACCTCCGATGACGACTACGCCTTCGAGGGCGCGGCCCCGCAGCCCGCCCGCGACAACAATCCGCCGCTGTCGATCTCGGAGCTGAGCTTCGCGCTGAAGCGCACTCTGGAGGAACGCTTCGGCCATGTGCGGCTGCGCGGCGAAATCTCCAAGGTGAACCGCCACGCCTCGGGCCACGTCTATCTGACGCTGAAGGACGACAAATCGGCCATCGACGGCGTGATCTGGAAGGGCGTGGTGCGCGGCCTGGGCGTCCAGCCCGAGACGGGGCTGGAGGTCATCGTCACCGGCAAGATCACCTCCTATCCGGCGCGCTCCTCCTATCAGATCGTGATCGAAAGCATGGAAGCGGCGGGCGCAGGCGCCCTGCTGGCCCAGTTGGAACGGCTGAAGGTCCGCTTGCGCGACGAGGGCCTGTTCGACCCGGCGAAGAAGAAGGCCCTGCCGACCTTCCCCGCCACCATCGGCGTCATCACCAGCCCGACCGGCGCCGTGATCCGCGACATCCTGCACCGGATCGCCGAACGCTGGCCCTGCCGCGTCATCGTCTGGCCGGTGGTGGTTCAGGGTGACGCAGCCTGCGGCCAGGTGTCGAACGCCATCCGCGGCTTCGACCAGATGACGCCGGACGGCCCGATCCCGCGCCCCGACCTGCTGATCGTCGCGCGCGGCGGCGGCTCGGTCGAGGATCTGTGGTGCTTCAACGACGAAGGGCTGGCGCGCACGGTCGCGGCCGCCCGCATCCCCATCATCTCGGCCGTCGGGCACGAGACCGACACCACCTTGATCGACTTCGTGTCGGACCGCCGGGCGCCGACCCCGACCGGGGCGGCCGAAATCGCCACCCCGGTGCTGGCCGACCTGCGCTGGGCGCTCAGCGATCTGGAAGGCCGCCTGTCGCGCGCCGGTGCGCGGATGCTGGAGGATCGCCGCACCCGTCTGCGCGCCGCCGCGCGCGGCCTGCCCGCCCGGCCCGAAGACCTGCTGGCCCTGCCGCAGCAACGACTGGACCTCGCCGCCAGCCGCCTGGGCTCGGGGCTTCATCGCAACGTCGCCGTGCATGAACGTCAGTTGGCGGCCGTCGCCGGGCGACTGTCCAGGGGACTGCTGGACCGCGCCATTGAGCGACGCGGCGACCGGCTGGCCGCCTATGCCGACCGTTTCGGCCCGGCGATGAAGCGGCGGCTGGACCGCGACGAAACCCGGCTGGCCGCCCTGTCACGGGCGTTGTCGACGCTGGACCCCAAGCGGCCCAAGCCCGGCTTCGCGCGCATCGAGGACGCCGAGGGCGCCATGATCGCCTCGGCCGCCGCTCTGTCGCCGGGGCAGGCGGTTCAGATCGTCTTCGGGGATGGCGCGAAGGGGGCGACCATCGATAGTGAGGGCGCGACGCCGCGTCCGGCGCCGACGCCCAGGCCCGCCCCGCGCCCGAAGGCCGCGCCGGCGGGTCAGGGCGACCTGTTCTGATCCCTGAAATTCCGCTCATCCCGGCGGACGCCGGGACCCAGTGCTTTGGCTTCAACCTCAGCGCTTGGAAACTAGGCGTCAGTCTTCAGAGAATCGAGCGCGTCGCTCTTACTGGATCCCGGCGTCCGCCGGGATGAGCGGGCTTAGAGGGGCGGAGCCCTAACGGCTGGCCGTCTCGCTCAACACCGCCTTCACCGCGTCGATGTCCAGCGCCTCGACCGTGACCGCCCTGCCGTCGATCACCGAGGTCGTCGTCTGCGCCTTCAGCAGGGAGTTGAGGATGGCCTCCTCCGTCGCCTCGGCGACCGCGACGAACAGGGGCGACATCCGGTCGTTGGGCCAGTCCGCGACCATCGCCTGCCCCATCCGCCGCTCAGGCGTGCGCCGCACGCCCTCCGCCGTCGAAAACGCGATCGCATAGTCTCCCGACCCATTCGAGAACGCCGCCCCCGTCCGCGCCAGACCGGCGAAGGCCCGGTTCGCCAGCCGCTCCAGATTGCGGTCCGACAGCGGCGCATCGGTCGCCACCACGATCATGATGGAGCCGTCGGCGCGCTCATTCTCCACCTCTTCGCGCAGGTAGTAGCGGCCCAGCCGCACCCCGACCGGCGCCCCGTCGATGCTCAACATGCCGCCATAGTTCGACTGGACCAACACCCCGACGGTGAAGCCGCCCAGGCTGTCAGGCAGTTTGCGCGAACTGGTGCCGATCCCGCCCTTGAACCCGAAGGCGATGGTCCCGGTCCCGGCGCCGACCGCGCCCTGCTCCACCGGCCCCGACGTCGCCGTCTCGATGGCCCGCACCACGTCGGCGGCGGTGACGACGCGGGCGCGGATGTCGTTCAGCCCGCCGTCGTTGGTCTCGCCCACCACGGCGTTGACCGAACGGATGTCCTCATGCCCCGGCTGCTTCAGCATCCAGTCCAGAACGCCGTCGATGCCCCGCGCCACCGACAGGGTGTTAGTCAGGACGATGGGCGTCTCGATCTCGCCCAGTTCCCTGATCTGGGTCGCGCCGGCCAGCTTGCCGAAGCCGTTGGCGACCGACAGTCCGGCTGGCACCTTGTCGCGGAACAGGTCGCCGCCGTGCGGCACGACGGCGGTGACGCCGGTGCGGACGCTGTCGCCCGCGCGCAGCGTCACCTGCCCCACCTTCACCCCGGCGACGTCGGTGATGGCGTTCAGCCGCCCCGGCGACAGGACGCCCGGCGCCCGGCCCAGTTCGCGGATGGTCGGGCGCTGGCCTTGCGTCTCCTGAGCGACCGCTCCGGGCGCGGCGGCCAGAACGGCGGCGAAGACGCCGGCGGCGAGGATGTCGGCGGGCGATCGAGACATGAAACATCCGAACTTATGAACGAGAAGCGGTCAGATGACGGCGATTCGCCTCTCGTCCCGCACAGGCTTCACGCTATGATGGCCTCATGAGCACGCAATCCTCTCCCCAGGACCCAGGCCAGGCGGCGGGTCAGACCGCCAGCCTGCACTACGGCGACGGCGAATTCGCCGTCCTGTCGGCCGGCGCCTTCGTGCGCTGCGCCGTCAGCGGCGCCGCCATTCCCCTGACGGCCCTGCGCTATTGGTCAGTAGAGCGGCAGGAGGCCTACGCCGGGCCGGGCGAGTATCTGGCGGCCGCCGGGCGCTGAGCCCATTCTCGTGTCGCGCCGGACGGCCTCCGGCGTTCCTGTTTTCCGGTGTCCTGAGATGTCCGCCCTGAGTTCGATCCACGTCCTGCTGGTCGACGACAATCCCAATATGCGCGCCATCGTCGCCGCCATGCTCAAATCCGTCGGCGTCGGCCGCCTGACCGAGGCCGAGGACGGCGCCGACGGGTTGGAGCTGTTGCGTCGGGAGGCCGTCGACATCGCCATCGTCGACTTCCGCATGAAGCCGATGGACGGGGTGGCCTTCACCCGCGCCGTCCGTAGCCAGGCCGACAGTCCCAATCCCTACCTGCCGGTCATCATGATGACCGGCCATTCCGAGAAAAGCCGCGTGACCGAGGCGCGCGACGCGGGCGTCACCGAATTCGTGGCCAAGCCGGTGAAGGCCCAGACCCTGCTGACGCGTCTCGAAGCGGTGATCCTGCGCCCCCGCCCGTTCGTGCGCTCGCCCAGCTATTTCGGCCCGGATCGTCGCCGCACCCGAACCGAAGGCTACGCCGGTCCCTTCCGCCGCGCCGACGACGGCGTGCTGGATTAGGCGTCCGACGCCCGCAGCGCCTCATAGACCTGAGGCGGCCAGCGTTTGTGCACCCAGAACCAGTCGACCGGATGCTCGCGCACCCGGTCCTCGACGAAGCGGTTGGCCGCCTGAACGCCCGCCAGCACGTCCGCCGCCTTGTCGCCCGTGTCGGGCACGGCGATCGGCTCGTGCGCCGTCACGCGGAAACGCACGCCGGGCAGGCGCACCACCGACAGCGGCTGCATCACCGTGCCGAACTTCAGCGCCATGCGCGCCGCGCCGGGCGAGGCGTTGACCGGCTGGCCGAAGAATTCGACCTCCGGCCCCTGGCTGTATTTCTGATCGACCAGCAGGGCGATGGACTCGCCGCGCTTCATCCCCGCCATCAGCTCGCGCGTGCCGTCGCCCTTGGGCGCGAACAGTTTGATGCCGTAGCGCTCGCGGCTCTGGCGGATCAGGGCGTCGACATAGGGGTTGTTGGCCGCGCGATAGGTCACCTGGCACGGCACGCCCGCCGACATGATGACCGCCGCCATGACCTCGAAATTGGCCAGATGGCCCGAGATCAGCACGACCGGACGGCCGCTGTCGCGCACGGCGTGAAGCCGCTCCAGCCCGACGATGTCGATCCGCCCGCTCTCCGGCGTCAGTCGATCCATCACCGCCAGCTCGGCGAAGGTGCGCCCCGTCTGCTCCCATTGCTCCACCGCCAGACGGTCGCGCTCGGCGGCGTCCATGTCGGGAAAGGCGATCCTCAGATTGCGCGTCACCGTCCTGTGCGTGCCGGTCAGCGGCCCCAGCGTCCGCAGCAGTTTGCCTCCGAAACCCGAGGCCCGTTCGACGCCCAGCAGGCGCAGGAAGCCGAACAGCCCGCTGAACGCTGCCGCCTCCAGCCGCCAGACGATATCCTGCCCCAGTTTGGCGGCGCTATCGCCCTTCGGGCTGCTTGAGCGCGATTTGTTGTTCTCACCAGGCAATCGTCAGTCCGCCGTCCACCACCAGGGTCTGGCCGGTCACATAGGCCGACGCAGGGCTGCACAGATAGACCGCCGTGCCCGCGATTTCATCCGGCTGGCCGATCCTTTTCAGCGGCGCGGGGTCGGTGACGGTCTTCAGCAGCTCGGGGTTCTCCCACAGGTAGCGGGCGAAATCGGTCTGGACCAGGCCCGGCGCGATGCAGTTCACCCGCACGTTCGACGGCCCGAACTCCACCGCCAGATTGCGCGCCAACTGCATGTCGGCGGCCTTGGAGATGTTGTAGGCGCCGATCAAAGCGTTTCCGCGAAGCCCGCCGATGGAGGAGATCAGCAGGATCGCTCCATCCTTCCGTTCGACCATCTCCGGCGCGACCATGCCGATCAGCCAGTGGTTGGAGATGACGTTGTTCTGAAGGATCTTTTCGAACTGCTCGTCGCTGATGCCCGCCATCGGCCCGGCGTAGGGATTGGTCGCGGCGTTGCAGACCAGAATGTCGATCTGACCGAAGGCGGTGCGGGTATCGTCCACCAGCCGCTGCAGGTCTTCCTTTGAGGCGATGTTGGCGGGAATGGCGATGGCGCGGCCCTCGCCGTGCTTGTCATTGATGGCGACGGCGACCTCTTCGCACGGCCCGGCCTTGCGCGAGGAGATGACGACGCGGGCGCCGTGCTCGGCCAGACGCTCGGCGATCGCCTTGCCGATGCCCTTGGAAGAGCCGGTTATGATGGCGACCTTGCCGCTCAGATCGAACAATTCCATGCGTTAACCTCCTTTTGCCGCCCGTTTATCCGCGCGGACCCTAGCCGTTAGCCTTCGTTAACGTGATACTTGATCGATTCTATAGGGAAAGGCGGTTCTGACCGGCCCCATGCGAAAGATCACCGGCGGCTTCCTCTTCTTCGGCTACCTGTTCCTCGCCCTGACCATCGGGGCGGCGATCTGGCGCGCCGGTCTGGGCGGCGGCGCGGGCGCGGCCGGGGTGCTGGGCGCGCTGGGGATCATGGCCGGCGTCCACGCCATCGTCACCGGCATGGCCGACCGCCGCGCCCTGCGTCTGGAGATCGGCAAGGTGCGCGAGGCCCACCGCCTGCTGGCCGATGCGATGGAGTCGACCCAAGGCGCCCTGACCGAACTGGCCCAGGCCATCGAGACCGGCGCCCTGTCGCGCACCGACGCCCTGACCGGCGAGGTGCGGATGCTGGAAGGCCTGGTCCAGCAGATGAGCGCTTCGATCGAGGAACGGCTGGCCGCCTCCACCCTGACCGCCGACACCTTCGAGGGCCGTCGTCAGGTCCAGTCGAACACCCTGCTGAAAACCGTTCACGACGCCCTCAGCGAGAACCGCGTCGACCTGTATCTTCAGCCCGTCGTGACCCTGCCCCAGCGGCGGACGGTCTATTATGAGAGCTTCACCCGCCTGCGCGACCCGTCCAACCGGGTGATGATGCCCGCCGAGTACCTGTCGGTGGCCGAAGGCGAAGGCCTGCTGCCCGCCATCGACAACCTGCTGCTGTTCCGCTGCGCCCAGATCGTGCGCCGTCTGGCCGGGCAGGACCGCAAGGTCGGGGTCTTCTGCAACATCTCGCTGGCGTCTCTGGGCGACGAGACCTTCTTCCCGCAGTTCCTCGACTTCCTGAGCCAGAACCGCGACCTGAAGGACGCCCTGATCTTCGAACTGGGTCAGGCGACGTTCGACGCGCGCGGCGCCGTCGAAGCGCGCAACATGGCCAAGCTGGCCGACCTGGGCTTCCGCTTCTCCATCGACAAGGTGCAGACGCTGGACCTGGACTTCGCCGACCTGCAACGCTCGGACGTGCGCTTCATCAAGGTGGCCGCCGATCTGCTGATCGAGCAACTGCTGGATCTAGACGGCGCCGCTCCCCTTCCCAGCCAGCCGGACATCCGCGCCGGCGACTTCGCCCCCCTGACCCGCCGTCACGGCCTCGAGCTGATCGCTGAAAAGGTCGAGAGCGAGAAACAGGTCGTCGACATCCTCGAACTGGATATCGCCATGGGCCAGGGCCACCTGTTCGGCGAGCCCCGCGCCATCAAGGAAGCCGTCCTGGCCGAGACCGACCCGCCCGCCGACTTCGTCCGCTCGACGCTGAAATCGGCCGAGCAGAGGGTGCGCCTCTAGGCCCGCGGCCGAAAACCGCCAGACAACCGGGCCGCCGCGCGCTCTGATGGCGGCATGACCGACGCCGCCCTCGACTGGCCCCGCATCGCCGCCGACCTGAACGCCCAGGGCTGGGCCATGACCGGCCCCCTGCTGACGCCCGCGACCTGCGAGGCCCTGCAGACCCTCTACGACCAGCCCGAGCGGTTCCGCAGCCGCATCGTCATGCAGCGCCACGGCTTCGGTCAGGGCGAGTATCAGTATTTCGCCGAACCCCTGCCCGATCCCCTGCCCCGGCTGCGGGCGCGGCTCTACGAAGGTCTGGCGCCGGTCGCTGACGACTGGGCGGCGCGGCTGGGACGGCCGGGTTTTCCGGCGCAACTGGAAGAGCTGACCGCCCGCTGCCGCGCGGCGGGCCAGACGCGGCCGACCTCGCTGATGCTGCGTTACGGTCCCGGCGACTACAATCGGCTGCATCAGGATCTGTACGGCGATCTGGTCTTCCCGCTGCAGGCCGCCACCCTGCTGAGCGATCCGGCGGAATTCGAAGGTGGAGAATTCGTTCTGGTCGAGCAGAAGCCCCGCTCGCAGTCACAGGCCCATGTCGTGCCGCTGAAACAGGGGCAGGCGGTCATCTTCGCCGTGAGAGAACGTCCCGTCGCCGGAACACGCGGCGACTACCGCGTCCAGATGCGCCACGGCGTCAGCACGGTGCGCAAGGGCAGGCGAATGACGCTGGGGCTGATCTTCCACGACGCCGCCTGATCCTTCTCCCCTTGTGGGAGAAGGTGGGCGCCGGAGGCGCTCGGATGAGGGGTGTCGGCGCGACGTTTGACGTTCTGGCGGTTCAGACGCCGCGACAGCCACGCGGATCACGGCGCACACACCCCTCATCCGTCAGGCTTCGCCTGCCACCTTCTCCCACAAGGGGAGAAGGAAGAAAAAGGCCCCTCCGGCGAACGGAGGGGCCTGATCTCTTTTACGCCTTGCGCGCGTCCAGCCACCGCACGGCGTCAGCGTCGCGGGCCGACAACTCGGGGTAGTCGGCGTCGGAGCCGACGTCCGGCACACGGCGCCAAGAGCGGGCGCACTTGGGCTTATCGGTCAGTGGAACGATGCGCACGAAGGCTACCGCAGTGTGATGATCATAAACTAAGCCGCGAGCCTGCTCATCGATCCGTTGTTGAAGTTGCTCATTGGTCTCTACCGGTACGTCCAGGCTTGAGACTGCGGTTTCCCGTTCGAAAGTAGCTAAGCTGGTTCGGAACACTTCTGCCGCATCAAGACCTTTAAAGGCCTCGCGGTGGTCGTCAGAGGTGGTTACCTCAACCAAGGCGTCAAGCGCGCCACCGATCTCCCGCTTGGTTCGGGCGTTTTCCAATGCGGTGTTGACGCAGTCGATGACCTCAGAGACGCTCGCCCAGCGCGCCGCCTCGGCCGCGTTTTCCCACTGGCCCGGCGTTTCGGGGATCACCCGCGCGCAGTTGGTGCCCGCGTCGGGGAAGCGCGTGGTCCAGGCCTCGTCCATGGTGAAGGGCGTCAGCGGGGCCAGCCAGGCGGTCAGGCGGCTGAACACCTCGTCCATCACCGTGCGGACGGCGCGGCGCTTGATGCTGTCGGGACGGTCGCAATAGAGGCTGTCCTTGCGCACGTCGAAATATAGCGCCGACAGGTCGCCCGAGCAGAACTCCAGCACCGGCCGCACCACGTCCTGGAAGCGGTATTCCTCGTAGGCCTGACGCACCTGGCCATCCAGCTCCCACAGGCGGTGCAGGATGAACTTCTCCAGCGGCGGGAACTGATCATAGTCCGTCAGGCGCTCGGCCTCATCAAAGCCGTTCAGCGCGCCCAGCAGATAGCGGACGGTGTTCCTCAGCTTGCGATAGGCGTCGACCGTGGTTTGCAGGATCTGCTTGCCGATGCGCTGGTCGTCCGAATAGTCGACCAGGGCCACCCACAGGCGCAGGATGTCGGCGCCCGACTCCTTGATGATGGTCAGGGGGTCGGTAGTGTTGCCCCGCGACTTCGACATCTTCTCCCCGTTTTCATCCAGGGTGAAGCCGTGGGTCAGGACGGCGTTGAACGGCGCCCGGCCGCGCGTGCCGCAGCCTTCCAGCAGCGACGACTGGAACCAGCCGCGGTGCTGGTCCGAGCCTTCCAGATAGAGGTCGGCGGGCCAGTGCGACGGGCGGTCGCCCGTATAGCCGCTCTCGGCCGTGTGCGGGTCCAGGGTGAAGGCGTGCGTCGAGCCGCTGTCGAACCAGACGTCGAGGATGTCCGTGACCTTCTCGAACCGTTCCGGATCATGCGCGCCCAGGAAGTCGGCGTCGGGCGCCGAGAACCAGACGTCGGCGCCCCCCTGGGCCACGGCCTTGACGATGCGGGCGTCGACCTCGGGATCGTGCAGGGGCTGGCCGGTCTGCTTGTCGACGAACATGGCCAGGGGCGTGCCCCAGGCGCGCTGACGGCTGATCAGCCAGTCGGGGCGGCCCTCGACCATGGAGCGGATGCGATTCTTGCCCGCCGCCGGGTGGAAGGCGGTGGCGTCGATGGCGTTCAGCGCCCGGTCGCGCAGGGTGTCGCCGTCCTCCAGCGGCTCGTCCATGCGGATGAACCATTGCGGCGTATTGCGGAAGATGATCGGCGCCTTGGAGCGCCACGAGTGCGGATAGGAATGCTCCATCCGGCCGCGCGCCAGCAGGTTGCCGGCCTCGATCAGCTTGTCCATCACCGCGCCGTTGGCGGGACCGAACTTGCCGGTCTTCTTGCCCTCGGTCTCAAGCACCTTGAGGCCGGCGAACAGGGGGACGTGGTCGTAGTAGGCGCCGTCGGGATCGACCGTGTCCGGCACCTCGCGATGACCGTGGGCCAGCCAGACATTGTAGTCGTCCGCGCCGTGGCCCGGCGCCGTGTGGACGAAGCCGGTGCCCGCATCGTCGGTGACGTGATCGCCCGCCAGCAGCGGCACGGAGAAGCCGTAGCCGCTGTCCAGCGCCGCCAGCGGGTGGGCGCACTCCAGACCCGACGGATCGATGTCGTAGACGCGCGTCCAGGCGGCGATCTTGGCGGCCTTGAACACATCCTCGGCCAGTTTGTCGGCGATGATGAAACGATCGCCCGGCTTGGCCCAGGGCTCATAGTCCAGCCCTTCCTCAAGGGCCGTGACCTCATACAGGCCGTAGTTGATCTCGGGGCCGTAGCTGATCGCGCGGTTGGCCGGGATGGTCCACGGCGTGGTCGTCCAGATCACGATCGCGGGCGTCGCCGTGCGGAAGGCCAGCAGGTCGTCCGGGTGGCTGTCGGTCGCGCCGACCACCGGGAACTTGACCCAGATCGTGGGGGAGACGTGGTCGTGATACTCGACTTCCGCGTCGGCCAGGGCCGTGCGCTCGACGGGCGACCACATCACCGGCTTGGAGCCGCGATACAGCTGGCCCGAGTTCTTGAACTTGTGGAACTCAGCGACGATGGCCGCCTCGGACGTGAAGTCCATGGTGGCGTAGCGGTTGGCGAAGTCGCCGGTGACGCCCAGACGTAGGAACTGGTCGCGCTGCAGATCGATGTATTTGCCGGCGTATTCGCGGCAGGCGGTGCGGAACTCTTCCTTCGACACCTCGTCCTTGCGGCGGCCCTTCTTGCGGAATTCCTCCTCGATCTTCCACTCGATGGGCAGGCCGTGGCAGTCCCAGCCCGGCACGTAGTCGACGTCATAACCCAGCAGGAAGCGCGAGCGGACCACGAAGTCCTTCAGCGTCTTGTTCAGGGCGTGGCCGATGTGGATGTCGCCGTTGGCGTAGGGCGGGCCGTCGTGCAGCACATAGAGCGGCGCCTTCTGCTCCTGACGGATGGCGCGCAGGCGGCCATAAAGGTCGCCCCACTGCTCCAGGATTTCCGGCTCCTTCTTGGGCAGGCCGCCACGCATCGGGAACGGCGTCTCGGGCAGGAAGACGGTGTCGCGATAGTCGCGGCCGGAAGGGGTCTGGGTGTCGGCGTCGGCCATGGAATGTCTTTTCGTCTTGTCGCGCGCGGCCGCTTGGAAGCGGCGTCGAGCGTCAGTCTAGCGTGAAGGCGCCGGACGGCCCATGCCCTGATGGCTCAAGGCGGCGTCGTCTCGGCGGAATGTTTCGAGAAATCCCGACGTGCGCGGGGCTTGCAGCCCTGCAGCGCTACGCCGGGCGGCTAATCGAAATCGGGCGGATCACGCGAACGGTCATGATGGGAAGGCTCTAGCAGACCCGGCGTCCCCTGCGCCATAGTCCAGACGAACAGATGGGGAGACGATCAGATGCGTGTTCAAGCCCTGGCGACGGCAGCGGCGTTGGCCCTGACGGCGGCCGCCTGCTCAGAACCGACGAGCACGCCTGCGGCGGCAGAGAAGGCCGCCCCCGCCCTGACCGGCCGCGCCGCCGTCTACGCCGCGGGCGAAAAGGACGCCGAGGCCTTCGTGCGCGCCCTCTACGCCCGCGTCAGCGAGCCGCGCGATACGCCCGCCCCGGCCGAGGCGACCATCACCCCCGGCCGTGACCCGCTCTATTCGCGCACCATGAACGCCCTGATCGGCGTCGACGACCGCGAAGCCAAGCGCACGAACAGCGCCCCCTACCTCGACCACGATCCGATCTGCGCCTGTCAGGACATCGACGGCTTCGCGCTGAAAACGGTGACGATGACGCCGGACGGTCCGCGCGCGGCCACGGCCGAGGTCGTCTTCACCAACCACGGCGAGGACCGGCGCCGGACGCTGAAACTGCTGAAGGAAGGCCCGATGTGGCGCATCGCCGACATCATCGACGACAAGGGCAAGTCGCTGCACGACGACCTGATGGCCATCGCCGAAAAGGCGCCGGGCTAGGGGCCTCAGGCCAGCACGGCCCTCGCCGCCTCTGCATCCGCGTCGATCTGGACCTTGAGCGCGTCCAGGCCGTCGAACTTCATCTCGCCGCGCAGGAAGGCGATCAGCTCGGTCTCCAACACCTCACCGTAGAGGCTCTCGTCGAAGTCCAGCAGCCAGACTTCGAGCAGGGGCTCTTCGACCTCGAACATCGGACGCACGCCCAGATTGGCGACGCCCTTGACCACCCGGCCGTCGGGCAGGCGGGTGCGGGTCGCGTAGACCCCATAGGCCGGGCGCATATACTCGCCCATGGCGATGTTGGCGGTGGGCGTGCCGATGGTGCGGCCGCGCTTGTCGCCGTGGATCACCTCGCCCTGAATGGCGAAGGGGCGGCCCAGGATGGCGGCGGCGCGGTCCATGTCGCCCGCCTTCAGCGCCTCGCGCACGGCGCTGGACGAAAGCTTGAGCCCTGAGGCGTCGTCGATGCGGTCGGTGACCGAGACGCCGAAGCCCAGCGTCTCGCCATAAGCCTGCAGCAAGGCGGGCGAGCCGGAGCGGCCCTTGCCGAAGGTGAAGTCGAAGCCGACGGCGGCGTGGACGATCCCGAGGCCTTCGGACAGGACGCGGCGGGCGAATTCCTCGTCCGTCATGCCCGCCATCTCGCGATCGAACGGCAGCAGGTACAGGCGATCGACGCCCAGCGGCGCCAGGGCGCGGGCCATCTGGTCCGGCGTCATCAGACGAAAGGGCGCGGCCTCGGGTTGGAACAGGCGGCGCGGATGAGGGTCGAAGCTGACGACGGCCAGGGGAACGCCCAGGCGCTCGGCCGCCCCACGCGCCGAGGCGATGACCGCCTGATGGCCGCGATGCACGCCGTCGAAAGCGCCGACGGCGACAGCCGCCCCCTTCTGCGCGTCCGTCAGGCCGCGCCAGTCGCGAATGACCTCGACCACTTCAGGCGGCCTTCAGCGGGCCGAAGGCTTGCGGCGGCGCGGCACGCGCACGACGGCCACGCCGTCCATGATCAGCTTGTCCTCGACAAAGCCTTCGCAGCGCAGCTCGCCGCGCGCGCTGTCATGGTCCAGGCCGATGACGGTGATGACGATCCGCACCGTGTCGCCGATCCGCACCGGGAAGTGGAAGGCCAGCGTCTGGGAGATGTAGATCGAGCCCGCCCCCGGCAGGATCGTCCCCACCACCGCCGAGCCGAAGGCCGCCGACAGCAGGCCGTGGGCGATGCGGCCGCGATAGGCCGTCTTGGCGGCGAAGGCCTCATCCAGATGCACCGGATTGAAGTCGTCGGAGGCCTCGGCGAACAGACGAATCCGCTCCTCCGTGACGTGAACCGTCTTCTCGGCGGCCATGCCGACGTGGAGTTCGTCGAGGATGTAACCGCCCGACGGGTGCGCTTGGACCAGATCAACCATGAGCGGCCCTTTAAGGCAGGTGCGACGAAATGGCGAGACTCACCACGTCAGTTCCAGAGCGGCGTAGCGGGCGAAGGTCGTCTCGGCGCGGAGCAGTTCGGCCGCGCGGGCAGGATCGAGGGCCCCGTCCGGGCCCTTGGCGGCGTCGCCGTGAATGCCCTGGGCGATGAACAGACAGTCCAGCGCCTGTTCGGCGGCGCCCAGCACATCCGTGACCACGCCGTCGCCGATGCACAGGACGCGCGAACGATCGACCGCGCGGCCCATCAGACCCTCGGCCTCCTTCAGCGCCAGGGCGTAGATGGGCGCGAAAGGCTTGCCCGCCATGACCACGCGTCCGCCCATCGACTCATACAGATCGGCGATGGCGCCGCCGCAGTAGATGATGGAATCGCCGCGCTGGACGATGCGGTCGGGGTTGGCGCAGATCAGCTCCAGCCCGCGCGCGACGGCGGGCGTCAACCGCTCGCGATAGTCCTCGGGCGTCTCGGTCGTGTCGTCATAAGGGCCGGTGACGGAGATGAAGGCCGCGTCGCCGGCATCGTGGGCGCTGGTCAGGTCCAGGCCTTCATAGAGGACGAAGTCGCGATCCGGCCCGATGATCCAGGCCGGTCCGGGCGCGCGGCGCGCCAATTCCATGCGGGTGGCGTCGCCCGAGGTGACGAAGGCCTTCCAGGCGCTGCGCGGCACGCCCAGGGCGTCCAGCTGCGCCACCACGTCCGGCGACGGGCGCGGCGAGTTGGAGATCAGGACGACATGGCCGCCCTTCTCATTGAACTTCGTCAGGGCCTCGCAGGCCGCCGGCCAGCTTTCGCGGCCGTTGTGGATCACGCCCCAGACGTCGCAGAGCAGGATGTCGTAGTCGTCGGCGACGGCGGACAGGCGGGGCAGCGGATGAGGCAGGGTCATGCCCCGCTTATAGCGGGGGAAAACCGGGGGGAAAGGCCGTGCGGACGATCCGCGCCTCTTCGCTTTCCCTCTTCGCCGCCGAACGTCTTCCTGCTAACTCGCTCGGCATGAAGATTTCCCGTCTCGCGCTCGGCGCCTACGGCATCGCCCTGGCCGTCATCATCCTGGACCAACTGACCAAGGCCTGGGTGCTGGGGGCCATCGACGCCGCCCATATCTCCAATATCCCCGACGGCTATCGCATCGCCGAGGTCGCGCCGCCGGTGTTCAACCTGACCTATGTGCTGAACACCGGGGTCAGCTTCGGCCTGTTCGGCGGCGGCGCGGGGCGTTGGATTCTGAGCGTCTTCTCCGTCGTCGTGGCCGGGCTGCTGGCCTGGTGGGCGACGCGGGCCGATCGCCGCCTGCTGATCGCCGCCATCGGCCTGGTCATGGGCGGCGCCATCGGCAACGTCGTCGACCGCATCCGTTTCGGCGGCGTGGTCGACTTTCTCGACTTTTCCGGCACGGGCCTGTTTCCCTGGATCTTCAACATCGCCGACAGCGGCATCACCGTCGGCGTCGTGCTGCTGATCCTGGACAGCTTCCTGTCCGAGCGCCGTTCGACAGTTGGCGCGGCCCACGAAAAGTCGTAATCACACCCCCTTAACTATCGACCCGAGCCTGCGCCCGTGCGGCGCGCCTCCCGGAGCCGAACGACCCATGCGTAACCGTCCCGTCCTGATCGTGACCCTGGCCGCCGGCGCGGCCCTCAGCCTGAGCGCCTGCGGATCGATGAAGCAGAGCATCGGCCTGACCAAGGTCGTGCCGGACGAATTCGTCACCGTGGCCAGCGCCCCCCTGGTGGTGCCGCCGGAATACGGCCTGACCCCGCCTTCGCCCGGCGCCCCGCGCCCGCAGGAGCTGGCGCCTGAAAGCGCCGCCCGTCAGATTCTGCTGGGCCAGCGCCAGGCGGTGACCCGCACCCCCGGCGAACAGGTCCTGGCCGCCGAGGCCGGCGCCGACCGCGCCGACCCCCTGGCCCGCTATGTCGTCGACGACGAGTTCGGCGGCCTGGCGCACAAGGAAGAAAGCTGGGCCAACCGCATCATGTTCTGGCGCAAGGACGATCCGGCCAGTCAGGCCGCGACGGTCAGCCAGACCTCGGAAGGCGCCAAGACCATTGACGCCTCCAGCGAGCACGCCCGCCTGGAAGCTCTGACCGGCGGCCGCGAAGGCATCACCATCGCGCCGCGTCGCGACAGCCGGTTCAAGCTGCCGGGTCTCTAGGCGCAGCCGGAAACCTTCGTCTTCAATCGAAAGGCGCGTTCGTCACGGCGGGCGCGCCTTTTGCAATTGGCGCGGCTTGCTTGACGCAACGGCCGTGCTTCAGGATCGTTGTTCACGGCTGATTGCGGGGTTGAAGCGATGGCTAGGGCTTGGATCGGATGGCGCGGAGCCCTGGCTGCGGGCGTCCTGACCCTGGGCGCGACATCCGTCATGGCGCAGGTTCATCCTACCGCCGCCCAGGAGACGTCGCGCACGCCCCTGACCTACGCCGAAGCCGAGGCGCGGCTGCGCACCACCTCCAGCCTCGGGCGCGCCGCCGGCTACGGAGTCCAGGCCGCCGAGGCCCAGGCCCAGGTCGCCGCCGGACTGAACCGGCCCACGGTGTCGCTGGACGCCCAGCTGATCCGCTATCGCAAGACCTTCGACCTGTCGCTGTCGGACGCGCTGGACCGCGCCCAGTCCGACCTCGGCGCCGCCATCCCCGGCCTGATATCGGACCTGCCGGGCGTGCCGGGCGACGTGCTGAACGCGGTGGGCCAGCGGCTTGAGGCCACCCTGCCGGAGATCTTCGCCGCCCTGCCCCACGACATCCGGCTGCAGGTGGACGACACCACCTTCCGCCCGACGGTCACGGCGCTCCAGCCTATCTACACCGGCGGGGCCATCCCCGCCCTGCGGCGCGCGGCGGCGGCCAACGTCGACCTGGCCGAGGCCCGGCGGCAGGAGGCCCTGAACCTGGAGAGCGTCAACCTGGCCCGCGCCTATTTCGGCCAGGTGCTGGCCGCCGAGGCGCTGAAGATCGCGCTGGAGACCCGCGACGGGTTCGACCTGCACCTGCACAACGCTCGGCGCATGGAGGAGGAAGGGATGCTCAGCCGCGCCCAGACCCTTCAGGTCGAGGTCGCCCGCGACGCCGCCCAGCGCCAGGTCAACCGCGCCGAACTGGAGCATGAGAACGCCGTCGCCTCCCTGGCGCGCGTCGCCGACGTCGAGGCGGGCGTGACCCCGACCACGCCCCTGTTCGTCAATCGCGACCCGGTCGGCCCCGCCTCCGTCTTCCTGGACAGCGCGGGCCAGTCGAATTCGCGCATCGTTCAGGCCCAGGCCGGGCGCGATCTGGCCGAGGCCGGGGCGGATCTCGCGGCCTCGCGGATGAAGCCGTCGGTCTACGCCTTCGGAACCTACAACATGAACCCGGACGACGCCCTGCCGACCGAGCCGGACTGGGCCTTTGGGCTGGGCGCCCGCTACACCCTGATGTCGTCGCTGGATCGGCGTCGGATGCTCGGCGCCGCCCGCGCCCAGGCCTCGGCCGCCGGCGAGGTCGAGCGCCAGGCCCGCGACGACGCCCGCCTGCTGGTCACGCGCGCCTACAACCAGGTCGAGCTGGCGCGGCGGCAGTTCCTGACCATGGACAGCAGTCTGGCGGCCGCGCGCGAAAACCTGCGCGTTCAGGAGGTCGGCTTCCGCGAGGGCGAGGCGACCGCCGCCTCGGTCATCGACGCCCGCAACCTGCTGGGTACGGCGCGGCTGCAACGGGCGGCGGCGGCCTATGAATACGACCTCAGCCTGTCGGCCCTGCTGGCGGCGGCGGGAAGCGACCAGACCTTGAACGACTATCTGCAACGCGACGACCGGATCAGCGCCCCATGAGCGAGACGCCTTCCTCGGCCTATACGCCGCCCCAGCCGGCCGAAGCGCCCCCGCCGAAACCGCGCCGGTCGCCCCTGCCCCTGATCGTCGCGGCGGGCGTGGTCCTGCTGATCGCCTTCATCGTCGTGGGCCTGTTCCTGGCCGCCCGTCCGGCGCCGGATCAGGTCCAGGGCATGGTCGAGGCCGAGACCTTCACCGTCGCCACCAAGGTGCCCAGCCGCGTCGAACGCTTCCTGGCCGCCGAGGGCGATCAGGTGAAGGCGGGGCAGGAGCTGGCCCTGATGAGCAGCCCCGAGGTCGAGGCCAAGGACGCCCAGGCCCGCGCCCTGCTGCAGTCGACCGAGGCCATCCAGTCCATGAGCCGCGAGGGCGCCCGCGCCGAGGACGTCCGGACGGTCGAGTCCGTCTGGCGCGCCTCCCAGGCCACCGCCCGCCTGGCCGACCAGACCGCGCGCCGGGCCGAGACCCTGTTCGCCGAGGGCGTCATCTCGGCCCAGCGCCGCGACGAGGCCGTCGCCGCTCGCGCCGCCACCGCCTCCCAGACCGAGGCCGCCCGCCAGCAGTATCTGAAGGCCCTGGCCGGAACCCGGCCGCAGGAGAAGTCGGTCGCCGACGCCAACGTCAGCGGCGCCCGCGCCGCCGTCGCCGAGGTCGAGAGCCTGCAGGGCGAGACCCGCCTGACCGCCCCCCACGGCGGCGAGGTGTCCGAACGCTTCGCCAATGTCGGCGAACTGGTGCTGACGGGGGTGCCGGTCTTCACCATCGTCGACACGGCCGATCCCTGGGTCGCCTTCAGCGTGCGCGAGGACCAGTTCCGCGACCTGAAGATCGGCGCCGCCGTGCGCGGCGACGTGCCCGCGCTGGGGATCAAGGGCGCCGCCTTCCGCGTCACCGCCATCAGCCCCCAGGGCGAGTTCGCCACCTGGCGCTCGACCCGCCAGTCCCGCGGCTATGACGTGCGCAGCTTTCAGGTGAAGGCCAAGCCCGCCCGGCCGATCGAGGGTCTGCGGCCAGGCATGAGCGTCCTGTTCGACTGGTCGTCGCGATGAAGGGCGGCGCGGCCGTCTTCCTCGCGGCCGTTCAGGACGAGACGCGGCGGCTGGCGACCCGCCCGTGGGACGCCTTCGTCGCCTTCGGCCTGCCGCTGATCCTGCTGGCGGTGATCGCGGCCATGCTGGCCCCCGGCGTCATCCGCCAGGCCCCGGTCGCCGTGGTGGATCAGGATGACTCCGCCTTCAGCCGCGCGGCCATCCGCAACATGGAGGCCAGCCCCGGCGTGCGCGTGGCCCGCGCCCCGGCGACGGTGGACGAGGCCGTGGCTCTGATGCGGCGCGGCGAGGTCTACAGCATCGCCCACTTCCCCCCAGGCTTCAGCGAAGGCGCCTTTCGCCGCCCGGAGCAGGTGACGGTGTCGTTCAACGGCGCCTTCCAGACCGTCGGCGCCCTGTCGGCCCTGGGCCAGTCCTCGGCCATCGCCTCGGCCGCCGCGCCCCGGCTGGAGGAGCGGGCGCGCCAGATGGGCCTGCCGGCCACGGCGCTGGAGCCGCCCGCCGTCCAGGTGTCGATCATCGGCAATCCGCAGCTGAGTTTCGAGCTGTTCCTCGGCGGCCTGCTGGCGCCAGGCGTACTGCACCTGCTGGCGGCCTGTTCAGCGGTGCTGGCGGTCGGACGACTGATGCAGGGCGGCTCTTTCCAGATGTTCAGAGCGCAGACCGGCGGACGGAGCACGGCGGCCCTGATCGGGCGGCTGACGCCGCACTTCGTCATCTTCACCCTGTGGGGCCTGGCCTGGATCGGCTGGCTGTGCGGGATCAGAGGCTGGGGCGTGGCCGGGTCGCTGCCCCTGCTGATGCTGGGCGTGGCAGCCCTGATGGCGGTCAGCGTCGCCCTGTCGGCCCTGCTGGTCGCCCTGCTGGGGGACGTCGACATGGCGTTTTCGGCCACCGCCATCTATTCGGGCGCGGCCATCGCCTTCTCGAACGGCACCCTGCCGCTGGATCACGGGCCGCGCTTCGCCCGGATCTGGAGCGACATCCTGCCCTACACCCACTATCTGCGGCTGCAGACCGGACAGATGGTGACCGGTGCGGCGACCGGCGGGGCCTGGCGCGATCTGGCGATCCTGAGCGCCGTCACCCTGATCGCCCTGATCCTGGCCGCCGTGCTGATCCGCCTGCGCGCCCGGCGCGCTCCCAAGGCCGAAGCGCTGGCCTTTCCCCTGCCCGAACAGGGCGTCGGCGCCGCCTGCATCGCGACCTTCCGCAACCTGCCGCGCGCCCGGCCGGTCAGCAGCCTGCTGATCCTCGCTGTCGTTCTCTACGCCTTCTACTATCCGGCCGCCTATGCCGGACAGGCGGCGACGGGCCTGCCGGTCGCCGTGGTGACGCCGACGCAGAGCGCCCTGACTCGCGCGCTGGTCGAAGACCTGAACGCCTCCCATGCGATCGAGGTCGCCGCCGTCATCCCCTCCACCGCCGAGGCGTCGGACCTGATGCAGCGCGGTGTGGTCGACGGCGTCGTCATCCTGCCCGAGCGGTTCGAGGCCGACCTGGCGCGCGGCGCGCCCGACGGCGTGGCCGTCTGGCTGAACGGCGGCTATCTGGTCCGCGTCACCTCGGTCGGCAAGGCGGTCGCGGCGGCCGCCGCCCATGTCGCCGAGACGCGGCTGGAGGGCCTGCCCGAGGCCGCCCGCGCGGCCCGACTGGCGCCGAGCCTGAAACAGGAATCCCTGTTCAACCCGACCGAGGGCTATGGCGACTACGCCGTGCCCGCCGTCAGCCTGATCATCCTGCAACAGACCCTGCTGCTGGGCGCGGGCGTCATCGCCGCCCTGCGTCGCGAGACCGGCGCGTCCCCCATGCGGCGCAGCGCCCGGCTGGGTCTGTGGCTGGCGCTGACGACGATCGGCACGGCGTCCTGCCTGTTCTATTTCGGCTTCGTCTTCTGGTTTCAGGACTATCCGCGCGCGGGCGACCTGGCCGGGGTGATCCTGCTGGCGCCGGTCTTCGCCGCCGGGGTTGCGGCGCTGGGCCTGCTGCTGGGCGGACTGTTCGACCGGCACGAGCGGGTGTTGCAGGTGCTGGTCGGAACCTCGGCGCCGCTGTTCTTCCTGGCGGGCGCAGCCTGGCCGCACTTCATGATGCCGCAAGCCTTGGTCTGGCTGGCGCATCTGTCGCCCTCGACCGCGGCGGTTCAGGCCTTCGTGCGGATGAACGCCATGGGCGCCGGCCTGGCCGAAGTCGCGCCCCAGGCTTTGACGCTGGTCGCCCTCGCCCTGATCTTCGGCGGCCTGTGGCTGTGGCGCGGCGACGAACGCCGCCGCACCTGAAGGCTCAGCTCACGGCTACCCAGGTCGTCTCCGGCGCGGCCTGGTGGAAGACTAGACCTGTAATACGCATGAGCGCCCCGCGACGAGTCAGTCTCGGGCGCGCTGCTTGATTAGGCCACCCTCAAACGCACGGCCTCGGCCAGGACATCCATGGGAAGCGGCCCGGAAGCCAGGACGAAATCATTATATTGGCGCAAGTCGAACCGCGCCCCAAGCCGGCGCCTTGCCTCTTCGCGCGAGGCTGCGATCTGCTGCTTGCCGACCATGAAGCTGCAGGCCTGACCGGGATAGACGCAGTAACGGTCGATCTCGCGCTCGGCGGCGTCGCGATGCTCGCCGGCATGGGTCACCATCCAGTCGATCGCCTGTTCACGCGTCCAGCGGGCATGGTGAATCCCCGTGTCGACGACCACGCGGCAGGCCCTGAAAAGCTGCCCCTGCAGATAGCCGATCCGACCGACCGGATCGCCTTCGAAGGCGCCGATCTCGTCGGCGAGCTGCTCGGCGTAGAGCGCCCAGCCTTCCGTCCAGGCCGAGAAACGGACCGTCCGCCGGAACAGCGACAGCTCGCCGGCTGCCTGCAGGACGCTATCCTGGAAATGGTGCCCCGGCACGCCTTCGTGGTGGAGGAGCGTGGGAATGCGCCACAGGGCGTTTTCCTCGACCGAGCGCAGGTTGATGTAGATAATCGACGGCTGAGCGGGATCGCTGCTGGCGCTGTAGAAACCGCCGGGCGCGCCGTTCTGGATGGCGGGCGAGACGCGACGCACCTCCACCGGCCGATCCGGGGTCACAGTGAACCCGCGCGACAGCAGCCCCTTGACGCGGTTCAGGCGCTGGTTGGCGTAGTCGATGATTTCCTGACGCCCGGCTTCCGTATCCGGCTTGAGGAAGCGCGGGTCGCGATCCAGGGCGGCCATGCGGGCGCCGACTTCCCCCTCCGTCAGACCCTCGGCTCTCAGCAGCCGGTCGATTTCGGCCGAGAGTTCGGCGACCCATGACAGGCCCAGCTGATGCAGTTCGCCCGGCGCATAGCTGGCGGTGGTGTTGGAATGAAGCGCGGAGGCGTAATAGGCTTCTCCGTCCGGCTTGGCCCACACGCCGGCGCGAGCGTCGGTGCGAGGCTGCAAGGCGGCCAGGGCTTCGCTCTGGCGCTGCAGGGCGGGTCGGATCCGCTCGGCGAAGATCGCCGCCGCGCGCGTGTCCAGACCGGCGATCCCGGCTTCGCGCGCTCGCTCCAGCGCGGGCGCCGTCAGCGCATTGCCCGTCGGCGAGGACTCACGAAGAGCCGCAATCTGGGTCAAGGTCTTGGCGAGAATGAAGTCGGGCGGGATGACGCCGAGCCCCGCGTCGTGGCGGATCTGTTCGGTCTCCTGATCCAGGGCGACGGCGAACTGGTTCAGCTTGTCGAGATAGCGGTCGGCGTCGGCCGCGTTCTTCATCGGCGAGCGACCGCCGATGCCGTCCGGCAGCCAGTAGTAGGCGCCGTTCATCTGGCTGACGACATAGGGGCTGGGCCGAAGATTGATGTCCGAGAAGCCGTAACGGCCGTACTGGTCGGCCATCGCCTCATAGACGAAGCGGGCCGTGTCGTAGTCCAGCGCTGCGGCGGCCGAGAGCGCCGCGCGGTTCACCGCGCCCAGTTCAGCCAGCCGCTGCGCCGTCGCCTGTCCGTGGCGAGCGCGGGCCGCCAGCGAATAGTCGGCCAGGCGGTCGCCGCCCCCTTCCTCGGCGCGCAGGGCCTGGGCGTGGCGTTCGAGCATGGCGGCAAGGCGGGCGTCGTCGGCCCCGCCGCCCTTCGCCGCGCCGGGCGAAACGGTCGAAACGGCGCCCGTAGCGCAGGCCGCCAGAGGGGAAGCCATGCCGAGCGCCGCAGCGCCGACCAGGAGATCACGACGACGCATCAGGCGGCGCTCCATTGCTGAACAAGGGCGTCCAGGACTTCCATCGGCAAGGGGCCGGAACGCAGTACAAGATCGTTATAGTCGCCCAGACGGAAACGACCGCCCATGGCCTGTCTCGCCGCCTCGCGCGAGGCGACGATCTGTTGCTTTCCGACCATGAAGCAGCAGGCCTGCCCAGGGTAGACGCAGTAGCGGTTCACTTCCCGCTCGGTCGGTCCGCGCAGTTCGCCGACGGTGTCGACCATATAGGCGACGGCCTGTTCGCGATCCCAGCGCTCGTGGTGCAGGCCGGTGTCGACCACCACGCGGCCGGCGCGCCAGAGCTGCGCCTGCAGATAGCCGATACGGCCGTAGGGGTCGGCCTCATAGGCGCCGATCTCGTCAGACATGGCTTCGGCGTAAAGGGCCCAGCCCTCGGTCCACGCGGAGAAGCGCGCCGCGCGCCGGAAAGCCGACAGGCCGCCGACCTCGTCCAGCACCGCCGCCTGAGAGTGATGGCCCGGCACGCCTTCGTGATGGATCAAGGTGGGCAGGCGCCAGGACGGCAGATCGCTGGGCGTCTTCAGGTTCAGCAGAACCGCGCCCGACATTCCGCCCGACGGCCCGTTGTAGAAGGCGACGGGAGAGCTGTCCTCGGTGGCCGTCGACATGCGGCGAACCTCGACCGGCGTGTCGACCAGATGGGTGAAGGCCCGCGACGCCCGCGCCCGCGACGCCGCCAGATAGGCTTCGGCCTGACGATGAACCTCGACCCGCCCGGCATCGGTGTTCGGCTGCAGGAAGCGCGGGTCGACGTTCAGGGCGGCGATACGCTCGCCGACCGAGCCCTGGCTCATACCCAGTCGCTTCAGATCAGCGTCGATCTCGGCCGACAGGGCCGCCACCCACTCCAGACCCTGACGATGCAGCTCGCCCGGCGCCCGCCGGATGGTGATGTTGGCGTACAGCGATGAGGCATAGAGCGCCTCGCCGTCCGGCTGCGCCCAGACCCCGGCCTTGTCCGACGCGCGCCCGACAAGGGCGTCCAGCGCCAGCGCCTGACGGTCCAGCGCGGGGGCTACGATCCTGCGGAACAGGGCGGCCCCTTCCTCGCCCAGGGCTTCGTCGGAGTGGTACGCCGGAGCCAGGACGGGATTGGCCTCCGGCGCGCTGTCGCGCAGGGCCCTGACCTGCGCCGCTGTCATCGCCAGAATGAAGTCCGGCGGAATGACGCCCTGAGCCGCGTCGTGGACGATGCGTTCGCTCTCCTGCTCGATGCCGCGCGCCAGGGCGGCGAGGCCGTCCAGATAGACGTCCCGTCCCTTGATCGCCCGCCCCCCGATACGCGGCGGCGACCAGTAGTAGGCGCCGTTCATCTGGCTGACGACATAGGGGCTGGGGCGAAGATCAAGATCCACGGTCCCCGGCCGCGCCAGATGATCATCCAGAACGCCATAGACGAAGGCCGCTGTATCGCGGTCGATGCGGGCGGCGGGCGACAGGGCCGCGCGATCGACGCCCTGAAGCTCGGCGATCCTTTGCGTGTTCTCAGCCCTGAAACGGGCCCGTCCGGCGACGGAGCGGTCGCCCAGCGGATCCGCCTCGCTTCCTCCGTCGAACGCCTGAAGGGAGCGGGCGTGCCGCTCCAACAGGGTCGCCAGCCGACCGTCCGCATTGTCGAACGCCGCAGCCGCAGACGCGGCCGCCAGAGCAGCCGTTCCCGCCGCAGCCGTCAGCATCTGCCGTCTGTTCATGCCCTGCTCCCCTTCAGTCCCGCCCGCTTAGGCGGCGGCCAGCCAGCGGTCGATCTTGGCTTCCAGCACGTCCAGCGGCAGAGCGCCGGTGTCCAGCACCTGATCGTGGAAATGGCGGATGTCGAACCGGTCGCCCAGCTTCTGGGTCGCCCGGCCGCGCAGTTCCTGAAGCTTCAGCTCGCCCACCTTATAGGCGCAGGCCTGACCGGCGTTGGTGATGTAGCGATCGATTTCGACCACCACGTCGCGTTGCGCCATCGAGGTGTTGGCCAGCATGTAGTCGATGGCCTGCTGACGTTCCCACCGCAGGGCGTGAAGCCCGGTGTCGACCACCAGACGCACGGCGCGCAGCATCTCCATGTCGAGATGGCCGAACCACTGATAGGGGTCGGTGAACAGGCCCAAGTCCTTGCCCAGAGACTCCGCATAAAGCCCCCAGCCCTCGGTATAGGCGGTCGCCGGCGCCAGGCGGAAACGCAGCAGATCCGGCAGGCTTTCGTCTTCCTGCACCAAGGACGACTGATAGTGGTGGCCCGGCACGCCTTCGTGCAGCGCCAGGGTCTCCAGCGTCGGGATGGGGCGCGTGTTCAGCATCGCCATGTTGAAATAGAGCACGCCGGGCTCCGAAGCGTCCGGCGGGCCCGAGCGGTAATAGCCCGTGCCGCGCTGGTCCCCCAGCGCCGGCAGCGGACGGACCTCGAACTCGGCGCGCGGGCGGCGTGAGAACAGTTCGGGCATCCGCTGCCAGACCTTGGCCTCGATCCGCTCGAAGTGATCGATCAGGTCTTTCGGCTCGGTGTAGTAGAAGCTCGGCTCCGTGCGGATATGTTCGAAGAAGGCTGGCAGATCGCCGGTGAAGCCCGCCGCCTTGCGCGACTCCTCCATCTCGGCCCGGATACGGGCCACTTCCGACACGCCCAGACGGTGGATCTCCTCGGCGCTCATGGTGGTCGTGGTGTGGCGGACCAGGTCGGCCGCATAGACGCGCGCGCCGTCCTTCATCGCCCACAGGCCCGCGCCATCGGTCGCGGTCGGCAGGTAACGATCGCGCAGGAACACGCGCCACTGGTCATAGGCCGGATAGGCGCCGTCCTGGACCACCCTGCGATAGGCCGCCTCCAGCCGCGTACGATCCGCCGCCCCGATCGCGTCGGGGAAGCGCGTCGCCGGCGCATAGAGGGGATTGTCCTCGACCGGCAGGGCTAGGAAGGCCTCGACCTGCGCCAGGACGTTGGTGACCACGATCTTCGGCTGATGATAGCCCTCGGCCATCCCTTGCTCCAGACGCTTCACCGTGTCGTTCATGAAGGTCGTGAAGCCTTCCAGCTGGGCCAGACCCAGCTCATAGTCCTGAACCGACTTGAACTGGGCGCTGGTCATATAGTCGGGGAATTCGACGTGCAGGCCGAACGAGGCGTTCAGCGGCGCCTTGTTGCGGATCGCATGCAGACCGCTGTCGATCTCGTCGACCGCCTTCTCCGCCTGATAGCGGAAGACATCATAGGCGATCTGATCGCCCTCGGGCAGGGAGGCGCGGTCGATAGCCGACAGCGCGTTCAGCTCCGCCCGCTTCTGGGCCCCGAATTGCCGGGCGTAGGCCTCGCCCTGAGGGTCGATGAAGACGTCGCCGGTCGGCCGTTGCCCCCGTCGCGCCAGGCGCAGCGGATTCAGGGCATCATCCGCCTTCTGGCTCTCCTTGACCAGCGCCGCGAACCGCTCGCGCGCGTCCGTCTGGCGCCATGCAGCCGCAGCGGGCGATGCGGCTGCAATGCTGAGCGCCGCCGCACCGGCCACGCCCAGAAGGAGTTCACGTCTTCTCATACTCGGTTCCCTCAACTCATACGTCCCGCTCAGAATTCAAAGCGCGACGACGACGGCCTCAGGAGGATGGCCGAACCGTCGCCGCCGCGCCTGATCGGGGTCAGAACTTAGCCGTCAGACCCACGAAGTAGCGCCGTCCCAGGATGTCATAGGTCGAGGGATCGGTATTGGCCTGGATGCCCGGCGACCAGGTCTGCGGGTCCTGATCGGTCAGGTTGTTGACGCCCGCGCGCAGAACGACGCGTTCGTTAACCTCCCAGGTGCCCAGCAGATCAAAGTAGTTGATCGCATCCAGCTTGTTGTCGGTGCGGTAGATATCCATCTCGCCCACCCGGCGCCAGCGCAGGCCCACGCCATACGGCCCCTTGGAATAGTTGACCGAAGTCAGGAACTTCCATTCCGGGAAGGTGAAGCCGTTGGTGGAGTCGATGGTGCCCGCACGCTCGTTGAACGGCCCGCCCGCAGCATCCTGACGCTGCCATGCGTCCATCCAGCCGACCACGAAATTCAGGTTCAGCGCGCCCCAGTCGGGCATGCCGGCGTCCACCAGATCGAAGCCCCAGTCGACCTGGAGGTCGACGCCCGAGGTCTTCAGCGTGGCCAGGTTCTGCTGCAGGCCCAGGCTGTCCACCACATTGCCCGTCATGGAGTCGCGGCGGAACAGCTGGCAATAGCCGTTGTTGACGTCATAGCTGGTGTTCGTCACGCCCGTGGCGTTGAAGCAGCCCTGAAGCTGGTTCGCGGCCGTGATGGTGCCGACCACGTCGGTGATCTCGATGCTGTAGTAGTCGAGCGAGGTCGACAGGCGCGAGAACAGCGGGTTCTCCAGCTGCGGACGATAGACGAAGCCCAGCGTCCAGGTGTCCGCCGTCTCTTCCTTCAGGTTGCGGTTGCCGCCGACGAAGCCCTGAATCTGCGTGCTGTTGAAGACATAGCTGTCGACAGCGGCCGCCGACAGGCCCTGGGCGATGCAGAGATCGCGGACCTTGGCCGCGTCCGGCCCGTTCCGGTAGGCGCCGCGGATGTCGCAGGGGTCGCCGCCATAGACGGCCTGACCTGCGGCGTTCACCGGGCTGCCGATCTGCGGCGAGCTGATGTCGCGGTTGCCGAACAGTTCGCCGATGGAGGGCGCACGCACGGCGCGCTGGACGCCGCCGCGAACACGCAGACCGTCGACAACGGCCCAGTCGATGTCCGCCTTATAGGCCGAAACCCCGCCGACGGTGCTGTAGTCGGCGTAGCGATAGCCGAGGTTCAGATCCAGCGACTGGACGAACGGCTTGTCCGCCAGGACCGGGATCAGGGCCTCGATGAAGACTTCGGTCGAGTTGGTCGAGCCGGTCAGGGGTTGAACCGGATTGAAACCGGCGACTTCCACGCCGCCGATCTTGCCGCCGTCAGGCAGGCCGTCAGCGCCCAGGTGGTCGACGATCGGATTGCTTTGCGACAGGCCGGCGTCGGGACGGAAGGCGAAGGTGTCTTCGCGATACTGGGCGCCCACGGCGACGCGGACTTCACCGGCCGGCAGTTGGAACAGGCCGCCCTGCAGGGTCGCCTCGACGACGCTCTGCTCGCTGAGGGTGGCGTTCTTGCTGTTGCGGTTGATGTAGTTGATGCAGCTCTGCGACAGCTGCGTCAGGCCGAAGGGATTGAAGCCGCCTTCGCACAGGCTGGCGCCGCCGGTCGGATCATCCAGCAGTCGCTGAACGGCCGAGCGCGAGACGTTGCCCGATTGCTGCGTCTGGTTGTCGACGCGGCCGTACTGGGCGCTGACGTCGTAGCGCCAGTCGCCGAAGGGCAGATCGCCGCGCACGCCGGTCGTCACCTGATAGACCGTGGTGCTGTCTTCAGCCAGGCGGCCGCCGATGGCGTTGAAGCGCTTGTTCAGACCGAACGAAGCCGTCGGATCCGGACGCGCGTCCAGGAAGGCGCGCAGGTCGGCCGAGATGAACGGATTGGTCGTCGGCACGCGGAAGCCGTACGTCGGCGACGGTCCCGGCATCGGCGTCGGCGCCAGGATCACGTCCGAGCTGTACTGGGTGTACAGGACGTTGCCGTACAGTTCCATCGAGTCCGTCAGGTTGTAGCGAACCGCCGAGAAGGCGTTCCAGCGCTCCAGCGGAATGCTGAGCATGCCGGTCGCGCCGGTGTTGTAGGCCCAGGCCACGCCGGGCTCGTGATAGGCGTCCCATTCGGCGCCGCCGGGGCTCTTGAAGTTGTAGGCGCCGACGTGGCTGAACAGCGAACCGTCGGTGTTGTAGCCGAACTCGCCGGTCGGGGTGACGCAGTTGGCGCAGTTCAGATAGCTGTTGATGAAGGCCTGGCTCGGCAGGTTCGTCGAGTCAAAGGTCGTGACCCCGAGCGGCGAGACGCTGTTGCGGCCGGAAATGCGCGAGAAGCCGCGCGCATCGCTCATGATCGCCGAACGGGTCGAACGGCCGATCGACAGCACCGCATTGCCGCGACCGTCGTCCAGGTTGCCGCCCACCGTCACGGTGAAGCTCTCGGTCGTGCCGTCGCCGCGTTCCGTCTGACCATACTGGGCGTCGATCTGAACGCCGGAGAAGCTGTCGTTCAGAATGAAGTTCGCCACGCCGGCCAGGGCGTCCGAACCATAGGTGGCCGAGGCGCCGCCCGAGATGACTTCGACGTTCTTGATCAGGGCCGCAGGGATCAGGTTGACGTCGACCGTGCCGTCCGCGTTCGACGGCACGATGCGGCGACCATTCATCAGGACAAGCGTCCGGTTGCTGCCCAGGCCGCGCAGGTTCAGGTTGGCCTGACCGCCGTTGCCCGGGTTGACTGAGCCGTGGCTGTTGCCGGGCATGAACTGCGGCATGTCGTTCATCAGGCCTTCGACCGTCACCGACCCGGTCGCTTGCAGGTCTTCCTGGCCGACGGTCACGATGGGGCTGGTCGAATTATAGTCCTTACGGACGATCCGCGAACCCGTGACGACGATCTCGCTGACCGAGGTGGGTTCGTCCTGAACCATGGCGGCGGCGGGCTGGGCGGCGAAAGCCGTCAGGGCGGCCACACCGCCGATAACAGTGGATGTCAGCAGACACTGACGCGTATTGGGAGAGGTCAACGAAGGAACTCCAAGGGAATTTAGCGTGAATGGATGAGCGATCAGGCGCGCGTGGCCGCGGCCTTAATCGCGGAACTGGGCGGTGGCTTCGATCTCGACGAGGAAGTCCGGCAAGGCCAGGGACTGGACCCCGATGACCGTGTTGGGCGCCGGCGTTTCGTCGCCGTAGAAGCGTTTCAGGGCGCCGACCACGGCCCCGAGGCGCTCCATGTCGTTATCGACGATGTAGGTCCGCAGCCGGACGACGTCCGACGGACCCAGACCGGAATGGGAGAGGACCGCCGCGATGTTGGCGAGCGCCTTGTCGACCTGGGCGGCGAAATCGCCGACGCCCACGACGTTGCAATCGGCGTCCCATGCGACTTGGCCGGCGAGGTGAAGCACCTTCCCGCCGTCCTGAACGGCGGCATGCGAGAAGCCGAAAGGCGTGCTGTCGTAGAGTCCTGATGGATTGATTTTCGTGGTCGCCATGTCGCCCTCCCGGCTAGTCGACGAGTTCGAGCTGCAGCCCGAAAGGATCCTGGATGTAGAGGTTGGTCTTTCCGGCCAGCGGTCCGGCGTCGATCTCGATGGCGTCCAGCGGCGTGCAGCCCCGCTCCGTCAGCCATGCGGCGGCGGCGAGAACGTCATCCACCCGGAACGCGATGTGATGCCCGCCGATGTCGCAGTTGAGCGGCGGCTCCGTCCACCGCCCGTCCGGCCGGTCGTACTGCACCAGTTGGACGCGAGCGCCATCGCCGAAGGCGATCATCGCCAGGGTCAGACAAGCCCCCTGGACGCCCACATGGGCCTCCATCCAGTCGCGCCCATCGGGACCCGTCGGCATGTCGGCCGCGTCCATCGGCCCCATGCGGTAGAGCTCCACCGCCCCGAGGACGCCACAGTAGAACGCCAGCGCCTGATCGAGGTCAGGGACGGTTCTGGACACGTGATCCACCGTGAACGACGGCCTGCCCCCATCGCGAGTAGTTCCGGCCACGCTCCCCTCCATTGCAACGTGTTCCGACTTTTGATGAAGACAGTTTTGTGGCGTTCTGTCGCCGCACACAATGACAGCTTTTGGAAAATTCGTTGCGATAAACGCAATCAACGAACGACGAGATCACCGATCCTGACGGGCCTTGCAGGGAAGCGCGCCGTGAACCCTGAACGATCGGATTGCGGCTGTCCGGCCAGGCTCAGCAGGCTATGCTCGCAGTTTCGGCCCTGGCAGGCGCCCATGCCGCATCGGGTCGCCAGCTTGACCGAGCCGACTTCCGCGCACTGCGCCAGGGCGGCCTGCAGATCACCCAAGGCGACATCCTCGCACCGACACACGATCGTGTCCGCATCAGGCAACCGCGCGCTGAACGGCCCCGGGTCCGCGATGGCCTCAAGCAAGGCCGCAAACCGCATCGCCGCCCGCCGCGCCTTGCGCCAGGGCCGTGCGCGACGACGCGCTTCGCCCTGATCGATAAGGCCTTCGTCCAGGGCGACGGCCAGACCGGCCAGAGCGCCTTCGGCCGACGCCGCTGCGGCGCCCTTCACGCCTGTCGTCTCGCCTGCGACATAGACGCCCCGACGCGAGGCCCGCATCCATTCGTCGTGGCTCGCCTTCCAACCGCCGGGCCGAGCAGGCGTCACCTGCAAGCCCGCCGCGCGCGGAAGGTCCGCCTGGGGCATGAAACCGAAACAGAGGGCGGCCGCGTCGCAGTCGAACCGCTCAGCGCCCCCTAGATGCAAGGCGGAAACCCTGCCCTGCCCCTCCACGCTCAGCGCCGCTCGGCCGAAACGCAGGGGAACGCCGGCCCTGAGCAGGCGCCAGGCGCTGCCTAGCACCGAGACCAGAACGGGCCAATGCGTCAGGGCGGCCCAGGGTCGGGTGATCGCGCGCCATGCGAGCGTCGAGAAGGGCTGGATGAAGGCCACCACGGCCACCTCGCCGCCTGCCTCCAGGGCCTGCTCGGCCACAAGCAGTTGCAGCGGGTGGCTGCCCGCGAAGGCCAGGCGCTTTCCGGGGACCAGTTGCTGGCTCTTGATGAAGGCCTGCGTCCCGCCCGCACTCATGACGCCCGGCAGGGTCCAGCCGGGAATGGGCGCGGCAAGGTCGTAGCAGCCGCCGGCGATCAGCACCCGGCGCGCCGAAACCTCGTCGACGCCCGACGCGCCGGACAGGGTCAGCGTCCACACGCCGCCCGCTTCGCGCAGCCCAAGCACCGATCGCCCGCCCATGAAGTCGACGTTCGTCAGGGCCTCAAAGGCGGCGAGCCGCGCCTTCAGCCCGCGATAGGCCCCGCCCTTCATCCAGTCGGCGACCGAAAACGTGCGCGGCGGCTGGCGCAGGATCTGCCCCCCCGGCCGCGCCTGTTCGTCGATGACGGCGATCCGCAAGGCCCCGTTGAGGCTCAGGCAGGCCGCCTGCCCCGCCGGTCCTGCGCCGATCACGGCCAGGTCGTAATCCGGGCTCGCGCCGCTGAGGGACGAACTCATTCACCGATCCCCGTCTCGACCGTCATTCCGGGTGCAGCCGGGACAAGGCAGGCGCGCACGCGTCGGGAAACGTCACCGTCCCGCACATGGACAAGGCATTCGCTGCAGACGCCCATGTTGCAGAAGAGACCGCGCGCCCGACCCGAACGATCGCGCCTGAACCCCGTGGCGTCGGCGGCCAGCATGGCCGTCGCGATGGTCTCGCCCGGATAGGCTTGGATCGCGTCGCCGTCGACGCTGAAGGCGAAGGGCTCCCCCCGCAACACGCCTTCGGTCTTACGCAAGCCGACCTCCCATGAAGCTGTTGAGGTGGCCGAAACGCGCCGGAGAGAAGATCGACAGGCGATCCTCGCGCTCATCCAGGATCAGTCTGGCGAGAAGACGGGCGAACACCGGCCCCAGGGTGAAGGCGGAACCGCCCGCCGCCACATAGACGCCCGGCGCCTGGGGCACTTCGCCCACAAGCGGGGTCTGATCGGCCGTGATGGCGGTGATCCCGGTCCAGCTGCGGATCAGATTGAGCTCGGCGACCGGCGGAAAGATACGCGACGCGACCCCCAGGTTGCCCGCGAGCGACGGCGTCAGCAGTTCCGCCGGCCGGTCCAGATCGAACCGGCCCGCTGCGTCCAGCAGCATGCGGGACGGCCATCCCCCGCCGATCAGCATGTTTCCGGCGTGCGCCTGCTTCATCGACAGCCTTTGACCGACGTGCTGGATCAACTGCTCCAGTATCGGCGGCGCCCGCTCGGTCACATTCATCAGCAGGGCGACCGGATAGATGGGAAGGTGCAGGTTGAACAACTCGCCGATACGGCCGGTCCAGGCGCCCGCCGCGATCAGCACCTTGCGGGTCGCAAGTTCGATGTCCGCCTCGCCCCGCCGCACGGTCAGACGATAGCCCTGCGCATCCGCTCCGGCCGCCGTCAGGCGCGCGCCCTGCAGCAGCTGGACGCCCCCCGTCTGGGCCCGCGTCATGAAGGCCGGGGTCAAAGCCTTCGGGTCTGCATGGCCTTCCGACGGGAGGTAGGCCGCCGCCGTCACGGCTTCGGAAAGGCCCGGCGCGATCGTTCGCGCTTCGGCGCCGTCGATCAGCCGGGTGTCCAGACCGCCCTCGACCTCGCGGGCGACCTTGCGCTCAAGCGTGCGGACCTGGTCCGCCGTCTCGGCGACCATCAGGCCGCCGCGCATGTGGATGTGGAGGTCCGGGCCCATTTCGGCGTCCAGCCTCCGCCATTCCTCGATCGCGAGGCGGTTGAGGCTCAACACCTGCGCCGCCTGATCGGCCAGCGCCTCGCCGTTCTCCAGGAAACGGCGCTCCAGCTGAAAATGCAGAGACCCCGCATTGGCGCCGGACGCGCCGATATTGGGATAGCCCGCCTCCACCACGGCCACCGACGCCCCGGCCTGGGCGAGCCTGAACGCCGTAGCGGCGCCGACCAGGCCGCCGCCGATCACCACGACGTCCAGACGTTTCATCGATCAGGCGCGCCCGAGCGACGCCAGAGTCTCGCGAATGCGCTCCAGATCCGCTTCGCGCACGTCCAGCAGCGGACGGCGCACATAGCCCCCCGGCAGGCCCTGGATATTCAGCGCCGCCTTCAGAATGGCAGGCCCCGACCCGAAGCGGCCGACAAGCTCCGACGTGTACCAAGCGTCCATGATGACCCGGTCCTGACGGCCACAGGCGCGCGCCGCCTCGAAATCCCCGGCCCAGACGTGATTGTAGAAATCCGGCTGGGTCCGCCCCAATACGCCGCCGGCCCCCATGGTGCCGTCGCCGCCCCCGCCCCTTAACAAGGCTAGGCCGCCGTCGTCCATGCTGTGGCCGAAAACGCGGATCTGCTCGCACAGTCCGAAATAGGTCTGCACGAAGCGGCGCAGGTCGCCCGTCGACTGCTTGATGGCGACGACGTTCTCGATGTCGGCCAGACGGCGCAGCAGGTCGAAGTCCATGTCGACGCCCGTGCCCGGCGGCCAGTTGTAGACGCAGATCGGCAGGGCGGAACCGTCCGACACCGTCTGATAGAAGGTGACGATCTCATCCGCTGACGGGCGAATATAGGGCGGCGGCGTCACCAGCACGCCTTCATAGCCGCAGGCGTGGGCAGTCTCGGCGAAATCAACGACCTCTTGAGCCGTAAAGGCGGTGCAACCGGCGATGAGAGAGATCTTGCCCTTCATCTGTTCGCCGACGGCGGTGATCAGAGCCTTGCGCTCCTGGGGGGCCAGACTGGTCCATTCCCCCGTGGTTCCGGCCACCACCAGACCGTGCATGCCCTCAGCGTGCAGCCATTCCAGCAACGTCCCGAGGCCTGACAGGTCAAGCTGTCCATCGACGTCGAAGGGCGTCGTGATCGCGGGGATGTAGCCGCGCCAGCCGACGCGCATTCTCTTGCCAGTCACAAACACCTCTAGATCAATACTGTGCGACAGATCGCCCCTGTCTCGATCATTTCGTTTAGCCTCACAATACGGGACAAATGATCAATATCATTGCGTTTCACGCAACGCGCGCTAGCCTCTGCGTCCTAGGAGGACTCCATGCAGGGAAACGCGCTTTATTACTTCCATGAGGCCGCGCGTCTGGGCTCGATGCGCCTGGCCAGCGACAAGATCGGCGTCGCCGTCTCTTCCATCAGCCGCCAGATCGCACAACTGGAACGCGAGATGGGAGTGGCCCTGATCGAACGCGGACGGCGCTCGATCCGCATGACCGAGGCGGGCCGACTAGCCTACGAATACTATCAGGGCTGCGTCGCCAACGAAGAAGCTTTCATGAACAGGCTCCACGAGCATCGGCAGATGAAGGCGGGCAAGGTCAGCATCGCGGTTGGCGAGGGCTTTCTGGGCGGCTTCTTCTCCAAGGTCCTTGAGGAGTTCCAGGGCCAGCACCCCGGCATCGCCGCGTCCGTATCGGTGCAGTCGACGACGGAAATCGTCAGGGCGGTCCTCGATGACAACGCCCACTTCGGCCTGATCTTCAACGACTGCGCCGAACCCAAGATCCGCGTGCGCGCCGTGGCGGCTCAGCCCTTGATGGTGGTGTGCGCCCCGGATCACCCGGCGGCGCGGCTGAAGAGCGTCTCCCTGTCCGAACTGAGCGCCTTCGACCTGTGCCTGCCGGACATCGGCCTGAGAATCCGCCAGATTCTTCGCGAGGCCGAGCGGCGTGAACAGGTGTGGCTGGAGCCCGCCCTGACCACGACCTCCCTGTATGTGATGCGCGAGGCGGCGCGGGCGGGCAGGATGGTCACCGTCCTGCCGCGCATCGCGGTGACGAGCGAACTGGAAGAGGGAACCCTGGTGGTCCGCCCGCTCAGCGAGGCCAACCTCGAAGACACGACCATCAGCCTGATCCACCGACTGGGGCGTCAGCTGGACGGTGCGCCCGCGCGCCTGCTGGCCGCGTTCGAAACCCGCATCAAGGGCTGGAACGAGACCGAGGCAGGGCGCGACTGACGCGAACAGGAGGCGGGCTTAACGCCCGCCTTCCTCGGCGCGGCCCCACGTCGTCAGCAGTACGGCGATGATCGCGACAAAAGCGTTGACGCCCATCGCCACCAGTCCCCTGTCCCACCCCGGCAGCAGCGCCGCCCACAGGGACTGAGCGGACGGCAGCAACAGGGCCGCGTAGCCCGCGCCTATGCCCGCAGCCACGCCGATCGCATTGGCGCGCGGCCACAGGAAGGCCAGGAAGACGCCGGGCGCCAACATGCCGATGGCGGCGTAGGCGGCCAGGCCGATCTCGACCAGGGAAGAAGTCGCGCCGATCGTCAGCCACACGGCCACCGCCGCGAAGCCCACCATCGACAGTCGCGAAACCAGCAGACTGGCCCGGTCGCTCAGGTCGGGCTTGAGCGGAATGACTACGTTGCGGCTGAAGATCGATCCAGCCGTCAGCAGCAGCACCGAACCCGGCACCAGCGCCAGCAGACAGGCCGTCCCGGCCAGCAGGCCGATCATCCACGCCGGATAGGCGTCGGACACGAACTGCAGCAGGGCGGCGTTGACGTCCCCGCCCGGCGGAGAAACCCCGGCCAGCAGGGCGCCGAAGCCCAACAGGATGATGAAGAAGAAGGACAGGGAATAGATCGGCTGCAGCACGGCGTTGCGGCGGATGGCCTTGCGGCTGCCGGCCGCGTAGCAGAGCTGGAACATGTGCGGGAAGATCCAGGTGCCCAGGGCGACGTTAAGGGCCGCCGTCATCATCCAGGTCACCGTCAGGCCCGCTTCGGGGACCAAGCCCGGAAAGACGCCGATGCCCGGATGCTGGTCCTGAACCCGCGCGAACACGTCCAGAATGGACGAGGCGCCGACCTTGCCCGCGACGGTGGCGCTCAGCCCGACGACCAGAACGATCATCAGCACGTCTTTGACCCCGGCTGCGAAGGCGGCCGAACGCAGACCCGCCACATAGACGAAGGCCAACATGATGCCTGCGGCGATGATGGCCGCCGCCGTCACCGACACCTCGGTCCCCAACGTCAGGCGCAGGATCAGGCTCAGGGCCGTGATCTGGATCTGCACATAGACGACGATGGCGGCGATACCCGCCAGACCGACCAGGCACCCCAGCCAGGTCGCCTTATAGCGGGCGGCGAAGAAGTCCGCCTGGGTGATGAAGCCGCCCTGACGGCCCGCCTGCCAGATACGCGGCATCAGCCAGTAGCCCAGCGTCGCCGCCAAGGAGACGGAGGTGAAGGCCAGATAGGCCGGGGCGCCATAGGCCCAGGCGTAGCCCGAAATGCCCAGAACGGCGAAGGTCGTATAGATCTCGCCCGCGTTCAGGAACCAGAAGATCAGGGTGCCGAAGCGACGGCCGCCGACCGCCCATTCGGTCACCGTCTTGGCCTTGGACTTCTGATGTCCGTAGAGCATGGCGCCGATCATGGTCGCCAGCACGATGCCGAGGGTCAGAGCCAGGGTCACGAAAGCCCCTCCCCGTCCTGATCGTCGGTCAGACCCAGTTCCTTCTCGATCCGCTCATCGCGCCAGAAGACGAAGCCGATCACGGCTGTCGCGACCAGGATGCCCGCCATCTGCCACACCATGGGCATAGGCAATGAAAACACCCGCACCGACGCCGTATTGACCAGCGGCGTCAGGCCGATCTGCCAGATGAAGGGGATGACGAGCAGCCAGCGGTGAACACACCGCCGGTGCATCGCCCGGAACGAAGCGTAATGCGTCATGACTACAGGATCCCAGTCGGTTCAGCGCGCCTGGCCCGACAGGCCGTGGTCATCGCGCACGACCGCCCCGCCCTTCATGACGAAGCTCAGCGAGCGCAGGGCGCCGATGTCCTTGGTGGGGTCGTCGTCCAGGATGACGATGTCAGCGTATTTGCCGACCGTGATGCTGCCGATATCGGCGTCGCGACGCATCATGCGCGCCGGCTGGATCGTGGCGGCCTGAAGCGCCTGAAGCGGCGTCATGCCCGCATCGACATAGAGTTCGGCTTCGCGAACCGTGGCGGTCGTGCCCTCATTGTCCTCGAACGGAAACTGATCGGTGCCCAACGCGATCGGCACGCCCAGACGGATCGCCTGCTGCAGCACGGCCCAGTGATCCTTGCCCACGCTGTCGACCCGCGCCAGGTACCAGTCCGGCGAACCGATCCGTTGGTAGAAGGCGCGCGCGCCGGGCTGGCTGACGACGATGGTCGGGATCAGCCAGGCCTCGTCCTTGGCCATGCGCCGCAGCACCGGCTCCGTCAGGTGATAGCCGTGCTCGAAGGCGTCGATGCCGTATTCCAGCGCCTGCATCGCCGCCTGGGGCGAACCGTTGTGAGCGGTGACGCGCACCCCGTTGCGATGGGCCACGTCGATCAGGACAGAGAGTTCCTCATCGGTCATCGGCGCGGCGGCGATGTCGCCGTGGGTGTCGGAAATGCCGCCCGAAATGGCGATCTTGATCCAGGATGCGCCCTGCTTGATCTGCTCGCGCGCGGCGCGGGCGAAGGCGTAAGGGCCATCGACTTCGTGGAAACCGTGACCGCCGGTCGGCACGATCAGTTCGCCCGCCGTCTCGATTCGCGGACCGACCGCCTCGCCGCGCTGGATAGCGCGCTTCAGGGCGAAGTCATTGCCGTGTAGTTCGGACGTCAGACGCACGCTGGTGACCCCGGCGCGTAGCGAGCGTTCGGCGTTGTGCGCCATGCGCAGGACCTGCTGGGCGTCCGTTTCATTCTGGAGTTCAGCCCCCGCCGCCCCCGGCAGCTTCAGGCCGAAGTGGACGTGCATGTTCATCAGCCCCGGAGCCAGCCAACGGCCCTCCGTCGAGATAATGCGGGCGCCGGCCGGCGGCTGGACCTCGCTGCGCGGACCGACGCGGACGATGCGCTGTCCCTCGACCACGACCACGGCGTCGGGAATGATCCGCCCGTCCTCGACCGAAATCACCGAGCCCCCCACCAGAGCCGTGACCTCTCCATCCGGCTGCGCCTGGGCCGAGGCGGCCTGCGCGCCGAAAACGGTCAGGGCCGCAGCCGAGACCGCCGCCATAAGCGGCGCGAAACGTGGAAGACGAAGCGAGTACATGTGAAATCCCCTCTAGCCCGGGCGCGCCGGAGCCCCGCACTGTCAGGAAATGCAATGAGCCTGACAATGCGGTTCGCTGATACAGTCTGTTGCGCCAATAGCAACGAAGATCAGAGATCAGGCAGTTACGTCGCAACCCGTCGCCTTGCGGCGGAGATCATCGAAACTGGGACGATTGCGCTGAATCCGGTCGGTCGAACGCGTGTACCAGCCGGCGCCGTGCATACGCGCCATCAACTGCATGGCGGGCGTATCGACATGCAGGCGCTCGGGATCGACGAAGCGGTCATCGACGTGCAGGGCCAGGACCTGTCCGATCACCACCGTGGCCGCCGGCGCAAAGTCCAGCGTCTCGACGACCCGACATTCGAAACTGACGGGCGCCGAGGCGATGCGCGGCGGCCTGATCATGGCGGACGGCGCCGTCGCCACCCCGGCGGCGGCCAGTTCGTCATACCCCGCAGGCGCCTCGGCGCAGGTCCAGTTCATGGCGTCCAGATCATCCTCGGACACCAGGTTGACGACGAATTCCCCCGTCGTGACGATATTGGCGCAGGTGTCCTTGCGGTCGCCGTCCGGCTTGCGCATCAGGCCCAGTGCGATCAACGGCGGATCGGCCGCCATCATGTTGAAGAAGCTGTAGGGTGCGGCGTTGCGCGCCCCGTCCCGCGACAGGGTCGTCACCCAGGCGATGGGCCTGGGCGTAATGGACGACGCCATCAGCTTGTAACGATCGCCCGCCTGCAACTGCGACAGGTCAAACAGCAAGATCGTCCTCCGCTCCGATGCGTCGCACCGGACGTTGCGGCGCCGTGTTGACGCTCAACTGGAAGACATCGGGACGCGCATAGTGGCCCGCGACGTCGAAGTCGTATTTGGCGCGCGCGATCTCGGACAGGTCGATATCGGCGTAGAGGATCGTCTCGCCGGAATAGTCGGGCCCGGCCAGCACCTCGCCCAGAGGGGCGACGATCATGCTGCCGCCGCGCATCAGCACTGTGTCGGGCGCGTCTCCAAGGGCGCAGTCATAGTCCGCCGGATAGGCGTCGCGTCGGATATGCTGGCAGGCGGACAGGACGAAGCAGCGGCCTTCCAGCGCGATATGGCGCATGGATGCAGCCCAGCCGTCGCGGTCGTCCGCCGTCGGCGCGCAATAGAGGCCGATGCCCTGATCGTACATCGCCATCCGCAGCATGGGCATGTAGTTCTCCCAGCAGATGACGGCCCCGATCCGGCCCAGGGAGGTGTCGATCACCGGCATGGTCGAGCCGTCGCCGAAACCCCAGATCAACCGTTCGGCGCCCGTAGGCATCAGCTTGCGGTGTTTGGCGATCAGGCCGCGCTCGCCATCGAAGAACAGGACGGTGCAATAGAGCGTCGCCCCGCCGCGCTCGATGACCCCCATCACCACGAAGGCGCCTGTTTCGGCCGTCGCCTGAGCCAGGGTCGCCATCTCGGGTCCGTCGAGATCGATGGCACCCTCATAGTACCGGCGATAGTCCTCGCGTCCCGACGGCTTGCGCATCCCGACAGGCGTGCCGAACGAGGCGCCTTTCGGATAGCCGCCCAGGAAGGCCTCGGGAAAAACGATCAGCCGCGCGCCTTCGTCGGCGGCCTGGCGGATCAGGTCCGCCGCCTTGACCGCCGACGCCCCTGGATCATCCGGAATCGACGCCGCCTGCACCACGGCCGCCTTGTAGGACTGAGACATCACGGCCCCCTCTTCATCCCTGAAACCTCAGCGCAGATTAGTTGCGTTTGACAGCAATTGGAAGATATTTTAGGTCTATAATATTAATCGAGGAGAGGGGTCATGACGAACCGTTTCGACCAATACCGCGAGGACGTCATCGGCCGCGCCAACGTCGCCGACACTCCCGAACTGGTGGATTATTATCGCCGCCTCTCGGAGCTGGGGACCGGCGCCCTGTGGACGGTGGCCAACAAGATCGAGCCCTGGGAGCCGGTCTCGACCTCCGTCCCCATGCTGTGGCGCTACGCCGACCTGCGCGACCATGTGCTGAAGGCCCTGGATCTGGTCACGCCGGAACAGGCGGGGCGTCGCGTCGTCTATCTGGAGAACAAGGGGCGGGCCGACGTGGTCGCCGCTGTGGGCTGGCTCTATTCCGGCCTGCAGGTGATGAAGCCCGGCGAATGCGCCTCCAGCCACCGCCACAGCGCCTCGGCCCTGCGTTTCATCATGGAAGGGCGCGGCGCCTTCACCAATGTCGACGGGCACAAGATGACGCTGGGGCCGAACGACTTCGTGCTGACCCCCAACGGAACCTGGCATGAGCACGGCGTGGCCGAAGACGGCGAGATCTGCATCTGGCAGGACGGCCTCGACATTCCGATGATGAACGCGCTGGAGGCCAACTTCTACGAGGTCCACCCGGACCTGAACCAGGCGGTCTCCTTCCCCGTCGACGACAGCACGGCGACGTGGGCTGGCGCGGCCCTGCGCCCAGCGTCGACGCCCTGGAACAAGCCGTACTCGCCGCTGCTGAAGTATGAGTGGGGCCCGACCTACGAAGCCCTGCAACGCTTCGCCGCCGTCACCGACGGCAGCCCCTACGACGGCGTCCACATGGACTACGTCAATCCGAACACCGGCGGACCGGTCATGCAGACCATCGGCGCCTCGATGCAGATGCTGCGCCCCGGCGAACGGACGAAGGCCCACCGCCAGACCGGCAGCTTCGTCTATCAGTGCGCCAAGGGTCAGGGCTATTCCATCATCAACGGCCGCCGGTTCGACTGGCGCGAGCGGGACATCTTCGTCGTCCCGGCCTGGATGTATCACGAGCACGCCAACGCCTCGGACCGCGAGGACGCCTGTCTGTTCGCCTTTCACGACCTGCCGGTCATGCGCGCTCTGGGCCTCTATCGCGAAGAAGCTCTGGCCGAGAACGGCGGCCATCAACCCATCATCTCTGAATAGGACTAAATGAATGCGTCTTGTTACCTATCGCGCCAGCGTCGAGGCCGAGGCCCGGCTGGGCGCCCTCGACGGCGACCTGGTCGTCGACCTTGAAAAACTGGGCCAGGCGCGCAGCGTCGCCCTGCCCTCCTCGATGCTGGCCTTCATCGACCTGGGGCCTCAGGCGGTTTCCGCCGCCACGGCGTTGATGGCCGAGGCCAAGGGCCTGTATCCGGTCGGCGTCGCCACGCCGCTGTCGAACGCGAAGCTGCTGGCTCCCATCCCCCGCCCGCGCAAGAACATCTTCGGCATCGGGCTGAACTATACCGAGCATGTGGCGGAGTCCGCCAAATCGCTGGACACCTCGCCCGAGCTGCCGCGCGAGCCGGTGATCTTCTCCAAGCCGCCGACGACCGTGGTCGGGCCGGGCGACCCCATCGTCCACAACGCCGCCATCACCCAGCAACTGGACTGGGAAGTCGAACTGGCCGCGGTGATCGGTTCGACCGCCAAGGGCGTCAGCCGCGAGGACGCGCTCAAGCACGTATTTGGCTATACGGTGCTGATCGACGTCAGCGCCCGCGACTGCCGCCGCGCAGGCCAGTGGATCTACTCCAAGGGCCAGGACAGCTTCGCCCCGATGGGGCCGTGCATCGTCACCACCGACGAGATTCCCGACCCGCAGACGCTGGACCTGACCCTGTCGCTGAACGGCGTCCAGAAGCAGAGCAGCAACACGGCCTATATGCTGTTCAAGGTCGATGAACTGATCGCCGACATCAGCAAGGGCATCACCCTGGAGCCAGGCGACATCATCGCTACGGGAACGCCCGCAGGCGTCGGCGCAGGTCTTGATCCGCAGGAATGGATGTGGCCCGGCGATACGATCGAAGCCGAGGTCGTCGGCATCGGCAAGCTGCGCCATCCCGTCGTCGCCGCCTGACGACGGAAAAAAGCCCGCCCCTGCGCTGCGCAGAGGCGGGCTTTTTCATTTCAGGAACAGGGCGAGGCTCAGGTCTTCGCCAGACCGTCGCGAACGTCATCCGGCCAGGGCGCCGAGCGCCCTTCAGCCAGGATCATGCAGACCAGCACGCCCTCGGCCGTCATCCGCACCTCATCGCCGCAGGCCACCGTATAGGCCACGGCGCAACTGGATCGGCCGACCGATTTCACCTCGATGGTGATGTCCAACTCGTCGCCGAGACGGCTGGGCGCCGCAAACCGGCTGTCCAGGCTTACCGTGGGCACGCCCAGGCCGCGCGTCAGGTGCAGTTCGGCGAAATCAACGCCCAGACCTTCGGCGAACCAGTCCTCAACCGCCCCGTTCAGCATCTCGAAATAGCGGGGGTAGAAGACGATGCCCGCCGCATCGACATGTGCGAAACGCACTTTGCTCCGCGTCGTGAAGCTCATGTGTGCAGGTTCTCTCCGATCGACGCCTTGACCTTGGCCAACAGGGCGTGAAGCTGTTCCAGATCGTCGGGCGCCACGTCGGACAGCGCCTGATGGATCCACGCATGGTGCGCCTCCGCCAGCACGTTGAAACTGGCCTGCCCGGCCGCGCTCAACCGCACGATGGACGATCGGCGATCTTCGGGATCAGGGCTGACCACGACCTGACCCGCATCCTGAAGCTGGCGCACGATGGCCGTGACATTGCCGTTGGACACCAGAAGCGCGCGCGACAGCTGCCCCATGGTCCGCCCTTGCGGATGGCGGTCCAGCGCCGCCATGACGTCGAAACGCGGCAGGGTGGTGTCGTATTGCTCCGCGAAGCCGCGCCGCAGACTCTTCTCGATCGTCATGGTGCAGCTCAGCATCCGGAGCCACGCTCGGACATCGATCGGCCCCGCGCCGCCGTCATGCTTCTCGCGCATGCACGAGACTCCTCTGCGAAACGCCCGGCCGCCCGGTCAGGCTCTTGCGCCATCTGCGGCGCTTCGGGCCTGTCGCGCAAGCTGGTCGAAACCGGCCCGATAGACGCTGGGCGTCGGGTGCTCCCGGCGGCCCGCCGCGGCGGCCGCTTTGAGCGTCCATGCCGGGTCCAGCAGGTGCGGGCGGCCCAGGGCGACAAGGTCCGCTCGCCCTGCCGCCAGGATGGCGTTCGCCTGATCCGCCTCGGTGACGGCGCCGACCGCCATGGTGCGAACGCTCGCTTCGTTGCGGATGCGGTCGGACAAGGGCGTCTGGAACATCCTCCCGGTGACAGGGCGCGCATCGGGATGGGTTTCTCCGGAAGAGACGTCGATCAGGTCCGCCCCGGCCGCAGCCAGCCGCCTGGCGATCTCGACCGCTTCGTTCGAAGCCAGCCCGGCCTCCCCCATCCAATCCTCGGCCGATATCCGCACCAGAAGCGGCTTGGCCCCTGGCCAGGCGGCGCGGACCGCCTCCACCACCGACAGCGGGAACCGCAGACGCCCATCCAGATCGCCGCCATAGGCGTCCTGGCGATGGTTCATCAGCGGCGTGATGAAGCTGGACAGCAGGGTCCCGTGCCCGGCCTGAAGCTCAAGCACGTCGAAGCCCGCCGTCTCCGCCCGGCGCGCCGCGGTGACGAAGGCTTCGCGAACCGCGTCCATCCCGGCCTCGTCCAGCGCGGCGGGAACGACGCCGCCCTCGCCCCAGGGTCGATCCGAAGCCGCCACGAGCGGCCAGGGCTGATCCAGCGGAGTCGTGGCCGCGCGGCCGTCCTGCGGCGCGGCGCACGCCCCGCGCGGGCCCGAGTGGCCGATCTGAGCGCAGGCGAGGGTCTCCCCGCCGGCATGGATCAGGGCGTTGATCCGAGCCCAGCCCGCAATCTGATCGTCGTGATAGAGACCGGGGCAGCCGGGCGTGATCCGCCCCTCCGGGGACACGGCCAGCATTTCAGTCATGAGCAGACCCGCGCCGCCCAGCCCTCGCGCGCCATAATGCGCCAGGTGAAAGTCCGTCACCCGCCCCTGAGCATCAGCCTGATACGTCTGCATCGGGGCCACGACGATCCGATTGGGCAATTTCGCGTCGCGCAGGCGCAGGGGCGTGAACATCGGCGGCGTCCCAGCCCCCGCGTCCGCCTTGCCGGCGAACCAGTCCTCGACCCGCCCCAGCCAGGGGCCGTCGCGCAGACGCAGGTTCTCGTGGCTGACCCTCTGGCTGCGGGTCAGCAGGGCGTAGGCGAATTGCTCCGCGTCGAAATCCGCATAGCGGTCGATGTTCTCGAACCATTCGGTGGAGTTGCGCGCGCTGTTCTGAATCTTCAGCACCTCGACCTGACGCTCGTCGCGATAGTCCTTCAGCGCCTGCGTCAGCGCCTGTCGGTTATCGAGGCCCGGCCGGTCCAGCACCTCGGCCAGCTTGATCGCATCCTCCAACGCCAGCTTCGTGCCCGAGCCGATCGAGAAGTGCGCCGTGTGCGCGGCGTCGCCGAGCAGCACCACATTGTCGAAGGACCACTGGCCGCACAGCACCCGGCGGAAGTTGATCCAGGACGCCGAGCCGCGCAGGTGCGCCGAATTGCTCAACAGCGGCTTGCCGTCCAGGTGACGCGCGAAGATCCGCTCGCACGCCGCCAGCGTCTCTTCCTGGCTCATGTCCTCGAAGCCCAATCCCTCCCAGGTCTCAGGCGAGCATTCGACGATGAAGGTCGAATGGGTTTCGTCGAATCGATAGGCGTGAGCCCAGATCCAGCCCTCCGGCGTCTTTTCGAAGATGAAGGCGAAGGCGTCGAACAGCTTCTGCGTGCCCAGCCAGGTGAACCTGTTCCGGCGCGTCTGGATGTCGATGTCGAAGCGGTCGGCGTAGCGGGTGCGGATGCGGCTGTTGACGCCGTCGGCGGCGACGATCAGATCGAACTCGGCGTAAGGCTCCAGATCGTCGCCGAATTCGGTCTCGAAATGCATGACCACGTCCAGCTCGGCCGCCCGAGCCTGCAGAATCTGCAATAGCCGCTTGCGGCCGATGCCGATGAAGCCGTGGCCGGAAGACACCTCCGTCCGGCCATCGAGCGTCACTGCAATATCGTCCCAGTGCGCAAAGCTGTCCCGGATCCGATCCGCGCTGACCGGGTCGTTCGCCGTCAGATTGGTGAGCGTCTGGTCCGAAAAGACAACGCCCCAGCCAAAGGTGTCCCCGCTCCGGTTGCGCTCGAAAACATGGATATCGTGCCCCGGATTCCGAAGCTTCATCGAGATGGCGAAATAGATGCCGGCGGGGCCGCCGCCGAGACAAGCAACACGCATGGAACGCCTCCTATTACTTTAGGTCTAAAATAAATAGGGACGACAGGCAAGCGCTTCATCGCCGTTGCCGAAACGGCGCTCAGAGGGCGATCAGATCGCGAAAGCGTTTAGTCCGTCATGACTTCCAGGTTGGCGTTCAATCGCCCCAGCAGCGCCAGCAATCGCTCGGAATCCCGCTCGGAGAATCCCGCCAGAGCCTGACGATAGACGGGCGCCATCAGAACCCGAGCCCGGGCCAATCGCTCGCGCCCCGCCTCCGTCAGGCCGACGTCGATCACCCGAGCGTCCACCGCGCTGGGACTGCGCGTCACCAGGCCGGCGTTGGTCATGCGCTCCACGATCCGCATCATCGTCGAGAGATTGACCACCCCGGCGCGCGAAATCTGGCCGATGGACCGTGGGGCGCGTTCGCCAAGGATCATCAGCACCCGCCATGTCGGGATGTCTATGTCGATCTTCCGCAACTCGCGCTCGATGATCAGGTTGTACCGGCTCAGCACCCTGTTCACCTGATAGAAGGGATAGCGCTCGAGACGGAACTCCTCTGAACCGGGATCCCCCGTCCGGCGCAATTGCCCAGCCACGGCGCCATCCTCCTTGCGCAGAGCCGACGAAGGATCAGCGTCGGCGCTCAAGAAATTAGTTGCAGATGCAAGTTTCTTCGGCAAGGCTTAGTCCTGAGGGAAAAGAGATGGGGAGGACGAATGTCCGTATCTGCACAAGCTCTGTCGCAAATCGCGACAGGCATCGCCAGCGGTGATGTGAAGGTCGTCGACCTGACGCAAACGCTTTCGGAAGACACGCCGACGCTGGTCTTGCCGCCGCCGTTCGGCCAGTGCGCGCCGTTCAGCCGCGAGGAAATATCCCGCTACGACGAGCGCGGCGTCGCCTGGTACTGGAGCAATTTCACCGTCGGCGAGCACACGGGCACCCACTTCGACGCGCCCGCCCACTGGATCACGGGCAAGGACCGGCCAGCCGGCACCGTGGACGTGGTGCCGACATCGGACCTGATCGCGCCTGCCGTCGTCATCGACTGCTCCGCCGAGGCCGCCGCCGATCCCGACTTCCTGCTTGAACCTTCGCACATCGAGGCGTGGGAGGCTGTTCACGGCCGCATCCCGCCGCGCAGCTGGGTCCTGTTCCGCACCGACTGGTCCAAGCGCGATCCGGAGGCCTATGTGAACCGCCGCGAAGACGGCGCCCACACCCCCGGGCCGTCGGTTGCGGCTGTTCGCCTGCTGGTCGAAAAGCGCGACGCCCTGGGCTTCGGCGTCGAAACCATCGGCACGGACGCTGGTCAGGCGCACCTGCTGGAGCCGCCCTACCCCGCCCACGCCCTGTTCCACGGCGCCGGCCGCTATGGTCTGCAATGTCTGCAGAACCTGGACGCCCTGCCGCCCACGGGCGCTGTGGTGATCGCGCCGCCGCTGAAAATCCGCGACGGATCGGGCAGCCCGCTGCGCGTTCTGGCTCTGGTCGCGGGCTGATCCAGGATGGCCGAGCGTTCGTTCAAGTCGGAAGTCCGCAAGCTGACCGCGGCGGAAGGCGACGTCTTTCACGGCGAGGGCATCCTCGCCGTGACCAAGGCGCTGCTGCAATCCGGGGTCGCCTATGTCGGCGGCTATCAAGGCTCGCCCATCAGCCACCTGATGGACGTCTTCGCCGATGCCAACGACCTTCTGGAAAGCCTGGACGTTCATTTCGAGGCCAGCGCCTCGGAAGCCACGGCGGCGGCCATGCTGGCCGCCTCCGTCAACTATCCGCTGCGCGGCGCCGTGGCCTGGAAGTCGGTCGTGGGCACGAATGTGGCCTCCGACGCCCTGTCCAACGTCGCCTCTGGCGGGGTGACGGGCGGCGCCATGATCATCGTCGGCGAGGACTACGGCGAAGGCTCCTCCATCATGCAGGAGCGCACCCACGCCTTCGCCATGAAGTCGCAGATGTGGCTGCTCGACCCGCGCCCCAACCTGACCAGCATCGTCGACATGGTCGAAAAGGGCTTCGAGCTTTCCGAGGCCTCACACACGCCCGTCATGCTGGAGCTGCGCGTGCGCTCCTGCCACATGACCGGAAGCTTCGTCGCCCGCGACAACCGCCGCCCGCCCCTGACCGTGGCCCAGGCGGCCGCCGCGCCCGTGCGCGATGTGGAGCGGATCGTCCTGCCGCCCGCCAACTTCCTGCATGAGGTCGAGAAGGTCGAGAAACGCTGGCCCGCAGGCATCGCCTTCGTGCGCGACAACAAACTCAACGAGACCTTCGGCCCGGACGAGGGCGAAATCGGCCTGATCGTTCAGGGCGGCCTCTACAACAACCTGAACCGGGCGATGGAGTTGCTGGGCCTGGCCGACGCCTTCGGCGACAGCGCCCTGTCGATCTACTGCCTCAACGTCACCTATCCGCTGATCCCCGAAGAGGTGGCGGACTTCTGTCGCGGCAAGAAGGCGGTCCTGATCATCGAGGAGGGCCAGCCCGAGTTCATCGAGCATGAGCTGAACACCCTGATCCGGCGCGCAGGCCTTGAGACCCGCATCGTCGGCAAGGGACCGCTGCCGCGCGCCGGCGAATACGCCGCCCACATCATCCAGAAGGGGCTGAAGAGCTTCCTTGAGGAATGGAGCCCCGGCTGCCTGCCGACGGCCGCGCCCGCCCCGAAGGCTGCGCCGCCCGCCGCCGTGGCCAGCCTGGCCGCCGAGGTTCCCGCACGCCCCGCCGGCTTCTGCACCGGCTGCCCGGAACGCCCGATCTTCACCGCCATGAAGATGGTCGAGCGCGAACTGGGCCCGTCGCACGTGTCGGCGGACATCGGCTGCCACCTGTTCTCCATCCTGCCGCCCTTCAACATCGGCAATACGACGATGGGCTACGGCCTGGGCGCCGCCGGGGCTTCGGCCTTCAAGCCGAAGGACAAGCGTGCGATCGCCATCATGGGCGATGGAGGCTTCTGGCATAACGGCCTGACCTCAGGCGTCGGCAACGCCGTGTTCAACAAGAACGACACCGTCACCCTGGTCGTCGACAACGGCTATTCGGCCGCGACCGGCGGCCAGGACGTGCTGTCCTCGCGCGCCGACAACAGCGCGCGCAGCACCCGCAACCCGATCGAGAAGGCGGCGCGCGGCGTCGGCGTGGAATGGGTGCGCTCCATCGACCGCACCTATGACCTGAAACGCATGAAAGGCGCGCTGAAGGAGGCGCTGACCAGCCCTGAGAAGGGCCCGAAGGTCATCATCGCCCAGTCCGAATGCATGCTGAACAAGCAGCGCCGCGAGAAGCCCCTGCTGCGCAAGGCCGCCCAGGCGGGACGGCGCGTCTCTCAGGACCGCTTCGGCGTGGATCCCGACACCTGCACCGGCGACCATAGCTGCATCCGGCTGTCCGGCTGTCCGTCCCTATCGATCAAGCCCAATCCCGATCCGCTGCGGCGCGATCCGGTGGCGCATGTCGACAACTCCTGTGTCGGCTGCGGACTGTGCGGCGAGGTCAGCCACGCCGCCATTCTGTGCCCCAGCTTCTATCGGGCGCGGGTGGTGACCAACCCTGGGCGGTGGGAGCGCTTCGTCAACGGACTGCGCCAACGGATCATCACGACCCTCCAGCGCGACGCCGAGCGCCGCCTGGCGGCACGAGCTTTCTAAGAACCATGACACAGCAAAGAGATCGTCTCTGCATCGCCATTCTGGCGCTCGGAGGACAGGGCGGCGGCGTGCTGGCCGACTGGATTCAGAGCGTCGCCCGCAACCAGGGCCAACTGGCTCAGGGCACCTCCGTCCCCGGCGTGGCCCAGCGCACGGGGTCGACCGTCTACTATGTCGAACTGGCGCCCCTGCCGGCCGACGGTCGCGCGCCTGTCCTGGCGCAGATGCCGACGCCCGGCGACGTCGATGTCGTCATCGCCTCGGAGTTGATGGAGGTCGGTCGCGCGATGGTGCGCGGCTTCGTCAGCACCGAACGCACGACGCTGATCGGCTCGACCCATCGCATCTACGCCATCTCCGAGAAGTCGGCGATGGGCGACGGACGCGCCGACAGCAGCAAGATTCTCGAGGCCGCCGCCAAGCGGGCGCGCCGCTTCGTCGGCTTCGACATGGACGCCGCCTCCGCTCGGTCCGGCAGCGTCATCAGCTCGATCATGTTCGGCGCCCTGGCCGGCAGCGGCGCCCTGCCCTTCCCGCGCGAAGCCTTCGAAGACGCGATCCGCGCCAGCGGCGTCGCGGTCGACAGCAACCTGAAGGGCTTTGCCGAGGGGTTCGACGCCGCCCGCCAGCCCGTTGCGGCGCCCGAAGAACCTAGAGCGCCGACGCCCGCGCCGACCACGCCCTTCGGCCAGGCGCTGGCGGCTAGGATTCGCGCCCGGCTGCCCACCGCCGCGCACAGGAACGCCCTGCTCGGGGTTCAGCGCCTGATGGACTATCAGGACCGGGCCTACGCCGCGCTCTATCTCGAACGGCTGGAGCGGATCGCGGCGCTGGACCAGGCCCCGCACGCCCTGACCACAGAGACGGCCGCCGCCCTGGCGCTCTGGATGGCCTACGACGACACCATCCGGGTGGCGGACCTGAAGACCCGCGCGTCCCGCGCCGCCCGCGTCAGGGGTGAAGTACGCGTCAAGAACGACCAGCTCCTCAGCGTCACCGAGTTCATGCACCCGCGCCTGCGCGAGATCTGCGAGACCTTACCCGCCCCTATCGGGCTGCGCCTCCTGCACAGCGCCGCCGCCGAGAGCCTCCTGGGCCGCTTCTTCACAAAGGGCCGCCATGTGGAGACGACGCGGCTGCGCTGGTTCCTGATGCTGAGCTTGCTGGCCGCCCTGCGTCCATGGCGCCGCAGTTCCCTGCGCTACCAGGAGGAACAAAGGCGCGTTGAGGAATGGCTCGCGCAAATTCAGGCCGTGACTCCGTCGCAACCAGACGTCGCGCTCGAAATCGCGCGATGCCAGAACCTGATCAAGGGCTATGGCGAGACCTTCGATCGCGGCCTGTCGAGCTACGCAAAAATCCTGGACTTCATCCGCTCAGGCACTCCGACCGCGGACAACATCGCCGCCCTTCGTCGCGCCGCGCTGGCTGACGAACAGGGGCAGGCGCTTGAGGCGGAACTCAACCGACTGGGCGCCGCCTGACGCCGGTGCAGTGAAACTGCAGCCCATCATCCCTTTCGCGCCGCCCCCGCAGATGCGCCTCCTCGATCGCGGCGAGGCCGGAGGGCCGCTGCTGGGGCCCGGCCGCGTTATTTGAGCGCCATGGCCGAACTGGCGAAGAGGTGTTCGGACATTCGTCAGCCCGCCCTAGTCAAACCGCCACCGGCCCTTCCACGCCCGCCGAGGCCATCTCCTGCGCCGCCTGCTGGAAGCCGAACTCCGGCACGGTCTCGCCTTCGCGATTCGAGGCCTCGGCCCAGCGCGCGATCAGTTGCTCGCCCGCATCCGCGCCCCCGCCGATGCGCACGCCCGGCGTCAGGGTGATGTTGGCCGTGGCGAAATGCCCGCCGCCCGCGCACAGGATGGCCCGCGTCGGCGCGTCCTCGCCCACGAGCGCCAGCAGGCCGGGGCTGACCAGGGCTGGGTCCAGCGCCTTCAGCACCTCTTCGGACAGGATGCCCGCCGTCATCTGGGTGGCGGCGGTCGGCGCCAGGGCGTTGACCTTGATGTTATATTTGGCGCCCTCGATGGCCAGGGTCTGCATCAGGCCCACCTGCGCCAGCTTGGCCGCGCCATAGTTGGCCTGGCCGAAATTGCCGTAGAGGCCCGAGGACGAGGTCGTCATGACGATGCGGCCGTAGCTCTGCGCGCGCATGATCTCCCACACCGCCTTGGAGCAGATGGCCGCCCCCATCAGATGCACGTCCACCACCAGGCGGAAGTCGTCCAGCGTCATCTTCGAGAAGCTCTTGTCGCGCAGGATGCCGGCGTTGTTGATCAGGATGTCGATGCGGCCCCAGGCCTTCATCGCCGCCTCGACCATGGCCTGAACCGCGTCGACGTCGGTGACGGAGCCCGCCGCCGCCATCGCCTGGCCGCCCGCCGCGACGATCTCGTCCACGACGTTCTGGGCCGCCGCCTCGGTCAGATCGTTGACCACGACCTTGGCGCCCTGGCCGGCCAGATAGAGGGCGTGACAGCGGCCAAGGCCCCCGCCCGCGCCGGTCACGATCGCGACCCGATCCTTCAACTGCATGAACATCTCCGATGATGGGTGACTGGAATTCCGGCGGGCGTCCTAGCCCTTGAAACCGTCCTTGAGGGCGCGGCGCTCGGCGAAGTCGGCGGCGTCGCGGGCGCGCAGGAAGGGGTTGAACCGGCGCTCGATCCCCACCGTGGTCGGCACGCTTGCCTCGCCGCGCTCACGGGCGGCGAAGACGGCCTCGGCGTGGGCCTTCAACGCCTCATCGGCGTCCGGCAGAGACAGGGCGAAGCGGGCGTTCGACGCCGTATATTCATGGGCGCAATAGAGGGTCGTCGCCTCGGGCCAGGCGGCGATGCGGTTCAGGCTGTCCCACATCTGCTGCGGCGTGCCCTCGAACAGCCGTCCGCAGCCCAGGGCGAAGATGACGTCGCCGACGAAGGCCAGGCCGTCGTCCGCCGCATGATAGACCACATGGCCCAGCGTATGGCCGGGCGACAGCACCACGTCGAAGGCCGTCTCGCCCAGGCGCACCGCCTCGCCGTCGACCAGGACGTGATCCAGCGGCGCCGCGCGGCGCACCTCCTCCGGTCCGGCGATCTCGCAACCGGTCTCGGCCTTCAGCCGTTCGTTGCCGCCGGTGTGGTCCGCGTGCCAGTGGGTGTTCAGGATCAGATCCAGCCGCCCCCACCCCGACGCCTCCAGATCGTCCAGAATGGCCTCGGCGTCCGGCGTGTCCACGGCGGCGACCAGCCCCGTCGCCTCGTCGCGGATCAGGAAGCCGTAGTTGTCGGACAGGCAGGGGAACTGGCGAACGGTCAGGGTCATGGGGAGGTCTCCTATCGAAACCCTATCCTACCGGGGCCGCACGACAAACTCCGCTCATCCCGACGGACGCCGGGACGAACGGTTTTAGGCGGGAAAGCCGACATCCGCCGCGAAATCCGCCATACTGGCCCCATGCGCCGCAGCATCGACGATCTCCGCACCTTCTATGGCGAGCCGACCGGCGCGCTGGCCCGGCGTATGCTGGCGCGACGGCTGGAGGACGCCTGGGGCGAGGCCAACAATTGCGACGTCCTGGGTCTGGGCTACGCCACGCCCTGGCTGGACGGTTTCATCGGCGCGCGCCGGGTGATCGCCGCCATGCCGGGCGGACAGGGCGCCGAGCAATGGGCGGCGGCGGGACGCAACCGCACAGTCCTGGTCGACGACCGGCGCCTGCCCTTCGCGGCCGGGACGTTCGACCGCATCCTGCTGGTCCATGCGCTGGAAGAGGCCGACGATCCGCAGGGCCTGCTGGCCGAGGCGGTGCGCGTCCTGGCCCCGGCCGGGCGGATCATCCTGGCGGCGGCCGCGCGCGGCGGCATGTGGGCGCGGGCCGAGACCACCCCCTTCGGCCACGGCCGCCCCTTCACGCGCGGCCAGCTGGAGCGGCTGGTGCGCGAGGTCGGGCTGGAGCCGACCGCCTGGTCCCAGGCCCTCTACGTCCCGCCGTGGCGGCCGATGCTGCCGCTGGCCGACGGTCTGGAGCAGGTGGGGCCGAAGCTGTTTCCCGGCGCGGCGGGCCTGATCATGCTGGAAGCCTCGCGTCGCGCCTACGCCCGCGTGCGGCCCGGCGGCCTGGCCCAGGCCGTGCTGGCCGGGCGCCCGTCCCTGACCCCCTCCCCCGCCGCGCGCGATCATGCGCGCGCCCGTCCCGCGCACCCTATGGGCGCCGCGCGCAAACAGCCGTAAAGCCCTCGCCATGCAGAGACTGATCCTGATGCGTCACGCCAAGGCCGAAGCCTCGGCGCCGGGCGGCGACACAGCCCGGCCCTTGAGCGAACGCGGCCGCCGCGACGCCGCCGCCATGGGCCGCGCCCTGGCCGAACGCGGCATGAAGCCGGACATGGCTCTGGTCTCGGGCGCCCAGCGCACGCGAGACACCTGGGACGGGGTCAGCGAGCATTTCGGCGATGTGGAGCTGCACGTCTCCGACGCCCTCTACAACGCCCCCGCCGACGTCCTGCGCCGCGCGGTCGAGGCGGCCGAGGACCAGGCGGGCTGCCTGCTGCTGATCGCCCATAACCCCGGCGTGCATCAGCTGGCGGTCGAATACCTGATCGAGAGCGCCGCCTCGCCTGCGGTGCTGGACAAGATGAGCGGCGGCTTCCCCACCGGGGCGGCGGCGGTCTTCAGCGTCGATGTCGCCGGGCGCCCGTCCTATGAAGGCTGGCTGACCCCGGAGACCGTAGCGTGACCGACCGACCCGACATCGCCTTCAAGATCCTGAGCCGCGCCGACTGGCGCGCCGCCCTGGCCGAGGGCCGCTATGACGGCTCGGCGGCGGACCGGGCCGACGGCTACATCCACCTGTCCGCAGCCGATCAGCTGGAAGCCACGGCGGCCAAACACTACGCCGGTCAGGCCGACCTGATGCTGGTCGAGGTGGATCTGACCGCCCTGGGCGACGCCCTGATCTGGGAGCCGTCGCGCGGCGGCGCCCTGTTTCCTCACATCTACGGCCCCCTGCCCGTCGCGGCGACGCGCGCCGCGCGCGCCCTGTCGGTGACGGCCGACGGCCTCATGATCCTCGACGAGACCGCCTGAACATGAGCCTGACCGACCTCGGCGCCTGGGCGCTGCGCCAACTCGATCCGGAAGCCGCGCACCGCCTGGCCATTCGCGCCCTGCAGATGACGCCCCTGCCCGCGCCCGGCGCCGACGATCCGATCCTGAAGACCACGATCGCAGGGCTGGAGATGTCCAATCCCGTCGGTCTGGCCGCCGGTCTCGACAAGAACGGCGAGGCGCTGGAAGGCCTGTCGCGCCTGGGCTTCGGCGCGGTGGAGTGCGGCTCGGTCACCCCGCGCGCCCAACCCGGCAACCCCAGGCCGCGCCTGTTCCGCCTGGCCGAAGACCGGGCCATCATCAACCGCATGGGCTTCAACAACGAGGGGCTGGAGCCTTTCGCCGCCCGTCTGGCCCGGCGTCCGACCCGCACCGCCATCGGCGCCAATCTGGGCGCCAACAAGGATACCGAGGACAAGGCCGCCGACTATGTCGCGGGGCTGAAGCGGCTGGCGGGGCTGGCCGACTATTTCACCGTCAACATCTCGTCGCCCAACACGCCGGGCCTGCGCGCGCTTCAGGGACGCGAGGCGCTGGACGACCTGCTGGGCCGCATCCATGAGGCCCGCCCCGTCGACGGCGCGCCGGTCTTCCTGAAGATCGCGCCCGACCTGATCAGCGAGGAGATCGGCATGATCGTCGAGGCCTCCATCGCCCATCATATCGACGCCCTGATCGTGTCCAATACGACGCTGGAGCGCCCCGCCTCCCTGCGGTCCGCCTATAAGGGCGAGGCGGGCGGCCTGTCGGGCGCCCCGCTGAAACCCTTTGCCCAGAAAGCGCTGGAGGCGGCGGCCGAGGCCGCCGGCGGGCGCCTGCCGCTGATCGCAGTCGGGGGGATCGCCGACGGCGCGGACGCCTGGGCCCGCATCCGCGCGGGCGCCTCGGCCGTCCAGGTCTACTCGGCCATGATCTATGAAGGCCCCGGCATGGTCGGCCGGATCAAGCGCGATCTGGCGGCCCGTCTGCGGGCCGAGGGCTTTTCCAGCGTGGCCGAAGCGGTCGGCTCCGGCCGTTGACGGAGCATTAGGTCTCCGTCGCCATGATGCAACGGAAGGGCGCCGTCGCCCGTTCGGATCGCCGCATGACGCAGACCGATGCATCCCGGAGCGGGTGGGCTTCCGCCATCCGACAGCGGCACAAGATGCTGCCCCAACGACTCGTCGTGGGTCTGGCCTGCGCCCTGTTGTTCAGCCCCATCCTCGGCCTGTCGCTCTGCCTCGTCTGGCTGGCTGTCTATCTGCTGCTGCAACTGGCCGAGGCCGCCGCGTTCGCATCGGTGACGCGCGGCCAGGCGATGACGCTCAAGGGCTGGCGCGGCGCCCTGGGCGACCTGGCCCTGACGGCCAACGCCGGCGTCTACGCCAGCATCGCCATCCCCCTGTGGACCTTGGGCGGGCTGCCCGGCGGCGTGGTCGCCACCACCCTGCTGGCGGCGGGCGCGATCAATTCGGTCATCGCCTCGGCCGGCAATCTGCGGGTCTTCATCTGGACCGTGACGCCCCAGGTGGCGGTCCTGGCGCTGACGCCGTTCTTCATGGCTCAGTCAAGCGTCGAGGGACGCTTCATCCTGCCGGTGGCCGTCGGGGTTCTGGCCTTCGTCTTCTTCTGCCTGACCACGCGCAGCCGCCTCTACGCGGCGGGCGCGGCCGAGGCCCGCGCCCTCAAGGAGGCGGACGACAAGCGCCGCGAAGCCGAAAGCATCATGGCGGGACGCAGCGCCCTTCTGGCCGCCGTGGCCCACGATCTGCGCACCCCGATCGGCGCCATCCTGACCGGCGCGCATGAGTTGAGCCGCGTCGCTGCGCCCTCCTCCTCCTCGACCCGCCAGCAGACAGCCATGATCGAGGACGCCGGTCTGATGATGAAGGAGCTGCTGGACGACCTGCTCGATCACGCCCGCCTCGACGCCGGCCGCCTCAAGGTCGAGACGCGCGGGTTCGATCTGCGCGACCTGCTCAACCACACCTTCCGTCTGTGGCAGGGTCCCGTCCGCGCCAAGGGCCTGCGCCTGCGTCTCGACGGTTCGCGCTATATGCCTCGCATCGTCCAGGGCGACGCCATGCGCCTGCGCCAGGTGCTCAACAACCTGATCTCCAACGCGGTGAAGTTCACCGACTCCGGCGCCGTCACCGTCCGACTGTGCGCCTGGCGGGACGAGGCCGGGCGCCATGTCCTGCTGATCGACGTGGCCGATACGGGGCCGGGCATGACGACCAGCCAGTTGGAGCGCCTCTTCACTCCCTTCGACCAGACCGCCGACGGCGTGGCCGCCCGCTACGGCGGCTCAGGCCTGGGCCTGGCGATCAGCCGCGACCTGATCGAACTGATGGGCGGTCGGCTGACGGTCCGCAGCGAGGCGGGCCAGGGGTCGACCTTCACCGTCGCCCTCACCCTGTCGGAAGGCGAAGGAGACGGTGAAGTCGCCGCCTTCCTCGCCGCCCCTCCTCTGACCGGCGCCCCGTCCGCCGCGACGCCGACCCGGCGGCCGCTCCCAATGGACGCTCCGTCTGCGCCGCGCGAAGAGACGGAAACGCCCCTCGCCGCCGCCCCAGCCGAGCCGGACCACGACGCCGAACGCCCGCTGCGGGTTCTGGTGGTGGACGACCACGCCATCAACCGCCGCGCCGTTCAGGTGATCCTGCAGGCCCTCGACTGCGAACTGACCATGGCCGAGGACGGCATGGCTGCCCTCAAGGCCTGTGACGCCGACATCTTCGACGTCATCTTCATGGATGTGCGGATGCCCGAACTGGACGGTCGCGAGACGACGCGCCGCCTGCGCGCGGGCGGCGGACCGAACGCCGACGCGCCGGTCATCGCCGTGACCGCCGACACCTCTCCCGAGGACATCGCCGCCTGTCTGGAGGCCGGCATGAACCATTTCGTGGCCAAGCCGCTGACGCCGGCGGTGCTGCTCACCGCCCTGAGCGAAGTCCTGGACCCCGCCGGCGACGCTGAAGTCGGCGCCCAGGCCGTGGCCTAACCGGCGTCGGCTTCGCCCCGCACCTCAGCCAGCAGCCGCTCGCCCCAATCCGGCGTCTTCTGCTCGCACTCCCACAAGGTCAGCACCCGCCAACCCGCCGCCGCCAGCTCGGCGGCGACGCGGCCGTCGCGCGCCCGGTTGCGATCGATCTTGGCCAGCCAGTAGTCGGCGTTGGAACGGGGCTGGCGCGCGCCGCGCGGGCAATCATGGCCGTGCCAGAAACAGCCGTGGACGAACAGGGCGACGCGTCGCCCCTTCATCACCACATCGGGTCGGCCGGGCAGGCCGCAGCCGCCCAGCCGATAGCCGATCCCGGCGCCCCGCAGCAGGCGCCGGACCTTCAGTTCGGGCGCGGTGTCGCGCCCCTTCACCCGCCGCATGACGGCGCTGCGCTTTTCCGGGGTGAAGACGTCGCCCATGGCTCAACCGGCCGTTCGGGCCGCCGTCTGGGCGACGACGCTCATCACAGCTGGGCCAGCAGGTGCTCGGCCGAGGAGACCTTGAACTCGCCGCCCTGCTCGATGTTGAGCTGGTCGACCACGCCGTCCTTGACCAGCATGGAGTAACGCTGCGAGCGCTCGCCCATGCCGAAGCCCTTGGCATCCAGCGACAGGCCCACGGCGCGGGTGAAGTCGCCGTTGCCGTCGGCCAGCATGACGATGTCGTCGGCGCCGTTCAGTTCATTGTCCTTGGCCCAGGCGCCCATGACGAAGGCGTCGTTGACCGAGACGCAGGCGACGGTGTCCACGCCCTTGCCCGCCAAATCGGCGCGATGGTCGACATAGCCCGGCAGGTGGCGCGCCGAACAGGTCGGGGTGAAGGCGCCCGGCACGGCGAACAGGGCGACCGTCTTGCCGCCGAACAGCTCGGCCGTCGTGACCGGCTTGGGGCCGTCGGGCGTCATGGTCGTCAGGGTGGCGTCGGGAATGCGGTCGCCGATCTGGATGGTCATGTCGGGGTCTCCGGGAGTTCGGCCCGGACGATCCAGGACGATGGGAGTCAGATAGAGACCCGCAGGGGGATCGCCAAGCGCGTGGGGCCCTGAGAATGGCTTGCGCCCGCCATCGTCCGCCCCGATGATAGGGGCATGACCGCCTTCTCCTCCCTGACCGGGCGTCTTCTGGTGGCGATGCCGGGTATCGACGACGATCGCTTCCGCCACGCCGTCATCCTGATCTGCGCCCACGACGATGAACACGCTCTGGGCCTGCGCCTGGACCAGCCCGCGCCGGGCGTGTCCCTGGCCGAGGTCCTTGAAAAGCTGGACACGCCGATCGACGACGCCGCGGGCGACCGTTCAGTGCTGATCGGCGGCCCGGTCGAGCGCGAGCGCGGCTTCGTCCTGCACACGGACGACTGGACCAGCGAGGACGCCAGCCTGACCTTCGGCGAGGGTCTGGCCCTGACCGGCACCCGCGACGCCCTGGCCGCCATGGCCGACGCCGAGGACGGACCCAGCCGCTCCATCCTGCTGCTGGGCTACGCCGGCTGGGGCGAGGGGCAGCTCGAGGAAGAGCTGAACGAGAACATCTGGCTGACGACGGACGCCGACCCGGCCCTGATCTTCGACGCCGACTACGACACCAAATGGAGCCGCGCCCTGGCCGCCCTCGGCGTCGACGCCGCCCGTCTGTCCAGCCAGAGCGGCCGGGCCTGACGGCGGCCTAGACCGAGCGCGCCTTGATCGGAGCGGCCCCGTCGGCGAGGGACTCGTTCAGATAGACCTCCGCCTCCTGGGCGGGCAGGGCCGGCGCATAGCCGAAGCCCTGACCGTAGTGGCAGCCGTCGTCGAGCAACAGCTTGGCCAGGACCGCGTTCTCCACCCCTTCGGCCACCACCTCCAGCGCCAGGTCGCGTCCCAGGTTGACGACCGATTTGACGATCTTGGCCGAGCCCTCGTCCTTGTCCATCGTCAGCACGAAATAGCGGTCGATCTTCAGCGTGTCGAACGGCAGCTTGGCCAGGTAGGACAGGGACGAGAAGCCCGTGCCGAAGTCGTCCAGCGCCAGACTGGCCCCTGCCTCGCGCAGGGCCTTCAGCACCTCGGCGGCGCGCGCGGTGTCGCGCATGATGTCGCCCTCGGTGACTTCCAGCTTCAGGGCGCCGCGCGGCAGGCCGGCTTCCTTGATGATGCGGGCCACGTCCTCGACCAGATGGGCGCGCTCGATCTCGCCCACCGACAGGTTGACGCTGCAGAACAGCCGCCCGGCGCCGGGATGGCGCTGCAGCCACTCGGCCAACTGACGCGCGGCCTGGGTCATCATCAGCAGGCCGAGCTCGTTCATCAGGCCCATTTCATCGGCCAGGGTCAGGAACTCATCCGGCGGCACCAGGCCGCGCCGGGGATGACGCCACCGGGCCAGGGCCTCGAAGCCCGCCACCGCGCCCGTGCCCAGGTTGACGATCGGCTGGTAGAAGGGCTCGATCTCGCCGCGCACGAAGGCGTTTCGCAGGTCCGCCTCCAGCGCCAGACGAGACAGGCTGTCGCTCTCCAGCGCCCGACCATAGGCCGCCGCCCCGCCGCGTCCCGCCTGCTTGGCCTGTTCGACCGCCAGTTCGACCCGGCGCAGCAGTTCGGCGGCGTCCGGCGCGTCCGGTCCGCCCTCGGCCGTCACGGCGCCGATCGACAGGGTGGGATAGATGTCGAAACCCGCCAGCCGCAACGGCTGTTCAAGCGCCTCGCGCAGCCGTTCGCTGCCGCTGGCGCCGCTGCCGCCGCGCCGCACCAGGACGGCGAACTCGTCCTCGCCGATGCGGGCCGGGATGCAGTCCTCGGAGAAGGCCGCCGACAGGCGCGACCCTAGGGCCGACAGCACCAGATCGGCGCGCTCATGGCCCAAGGCTTCGTTGAGACGACGCAGCCGATCCAGATCGGCCACCACCATTTCATAGTCGCCCGCTGTCCCCAGCGTCTCGGCCACGCGCACCAGGAAGGTGCGTCGATCCAGCAACCCCGTCAGCGTGTCCCGGTCGGCGCCCGCGAACTTGGTCTCCAGGGCGACGATGCCCGCCGCGCGCAAGCCGTCCTCCAGCCAGACGCCGCGCCACAGGCAGGTCTCGCAGCCGCGCATCCGCAGGCGCACGGCGATCTCCGTCCCCTCGGCCTGCGGCTTGAGCAGACGATCCGCCAGAGCCCGGTCCTGCGGCAGGGCCAGGGCGGTGAAGGCCGCGCCCGAGCATTGCGGCGCCAGCGGCCCCAGGCCGAGCGGCCGGGTGGCCCCGGTGAAGCGGATCTGATCCTCGGCGGGCGTCCATATCCACAGGGCGGCGTCCGCCGCCGCAAGGGCTTCGATCGCCGTGGTGGGGTCCCACGTCAGGGCTCTGGATCGTGTGCTCAAGACGGGTCCGATACTCTGACGGAATGGGCGACTCTGGCGTCGAACTCCTCCTGGAGGACGCCGAACAGCAAATGGTCTGCCCAACGGCCGTTAATTTTCAAATAAGCCCGGGCGACGCCTTCCTGACGAAAGCCCGCCTTTTCCAGCACACGGTGCGAAGCATGGTTGGTCGGCACGCAGGCCGCCTCGACCCGATGCAGTCCCAGGCTTCCAAAGGCGTGAGCCAGCATGGCCCGGACCGCCGCCGTGCCGACGCCCCGCCCCGCATAGGGGCGACCGATCCAGTAGCCCAGGGTGCCGGTCTCGGCCACGCCGCGCCGGATGTTGGACAGGGTGATGGCGCCCAGCAGGGCCTCGTCCGCCGGATCGAAGACGAACAACGGCCAGGCCGTCCCCTGCTCCATCTCTCGCGCATAGACGCCCAGGCGGCGACGAAAGGCGGCGCGGGTCAGGTCGTCCTCGGCCCAGGCCGGCTCCCACGGCTGCAGATAGTCGCGCGATTCCTCGCGCAGGGAGGCCCAGGCCAAGTAGTCGGAGGGACGCGGCGGGCGCAGCACGACCCCCTGCCCGTTCAGGACCGGTCCGGTCGCCTCGGCCATCCAGTCGAACAGGGCCATGGTCAAACGATAGCGCGAAGCGGTCCCGGCGTCAGCAGGCCGCGATCAGCCCGCCGCCATCCGCTGACGGAAGGCGCGCCCCGCCCCGCCCGCCGCCCGGGGCCCCAGCACCGCCGTCGCCGACAGCCCCGGCGCCGCCATGAGCCGGCCCACGACGCGCAGGTCGTCGGCCGTCTGGGCTTCGATGCGGGCGGCGCTGTCCTCGGACGACACGGGTGCGCCGAACGCCAGGGTCTGCCCCGCCAGACGGCCCGAGCGGCTGGCCGGGCTTTCGTCGGCCATCCACAGGCTGGCGTTCAGCACCGCCTTGGCCCGCGCCAGTTCGGCGTCCGTCGGCCCCCTTTCGGCCAGGTCGAGGATCTCGGCGGCGCACAGCTCGGCCAACTCCAGAGAGCGCTCGGCCGCCGCTCCGGCGTAGACGCCCAATAGGCCCAGATCGTCATAGGTCTCGTGATAGGCGTCGATGGCGTAGGCCAGCCCCCGATCCTCGCGCGCGCTCTGGAATAGGCGCGAGGCCATGCCCCCGCCCAGGATTTCGGTGAACAGGCGCACGGCGGGCTGGCGCGGATCGCTCACCCCCAGGCTGGGAAGCTGGAACACCAGATTGGCCTGTTCGATCTTGCGCGCCAGCCGCGCCTCGCCGCCCGTGAAGACGGCCGGCGCCGTCGTTTCGCCCGGCGCCGACGCCGCCTGGCCGAACCAGGTTTCGGCCAGGGTCAGCAACTCGGCCTCATCGACCGCGCCGGAAACCGCCACCACCATGCGGTCGGGCGAGTAGAGACGGGCGCGCCAGTCGGCGACGGCCGCCCGGTCGGCGGGGGCCAGGCTGGGGACCGACCCCAGGATCGGCCGCCCCAGGGCCTGGCCGGCGAAGGCCTGGGTCTGGGCCATCTCGAACACATGGTCGTCGGGGGTGTCGAAGGCCTCGGCGATCTCCTGAGCCACCACGTCCTTCTCGCGCTCGATCTCCTCGGGGGACAGGGTCGGGCGGAACACCAGGTCGGACAACACCTGCATGGCCAGCGGCAGGCTGCCCTTCAACGCGCGCACGTCGAAGCTGGTGCGCTCATAGCCGGTCGCAGCGTTGATCGAGCCGCCCTCGGCCTCGATGCGCTCGACGATCTCGCGCGCGCCCATGTCGCCCGCGCCCTTGAAGACCAGATGCTCCAGCAGGTGCGACCATCCGGAATGGACTTCGTCCTCCATGCGGGCGCCGCCGTTGACGGCCACGGTCACGGCGATGGTGCGCAGGCCGGGCATGGGGTCGCACACGACGCGCACGCCGTTGGACAGGGTGTGAAGGCGAGCAGTCAGGTCAGCGGTCCTTGGCAGGCATGGGACGATAGCGGCGCAGCAGCAGGACCGCGTAGAAGACGACCAGCACGATCGCCAGGCCGAACCAGGTCAGGGCGTAGCCCAGGTGGTTGTTGCTGAAGGCGGCGGGCGGCGCCACCGGCCGCAACCCCGTCAGCTCCGGGTTGGCCGAGGTGGTCGCATAGACGGTGTAGGGCGAGACGGCCTCCGTCACGCCCAGAGCCTCAGCCATGGCCGCCCGGTCGCGGCCGTAGAAGATCTTGCCCGACGGGGGCGGCGTCAGGGCGTTGGGGCCGGGCGCCTGGCGCACCACGCCTGCGATCACGACCGGCATGGCCGCGGCGTCGGCGCGCACGGCGGGACGCTCGGCGACATCCGCCGGCAGGAAGCCGCGATCGACCAGCACCGTCCCCCGCCCCTCGACCGGACAGGCCGAGATCAGCCGCACCCCCGCGTCTCCGTCCTCGATGGTCTGAAGCTCGACGAAGGGGGCCGCGTTCAGGCCCCGGCAGGTCACGACCACCTGGCGGAACTCGGGATCCTCCAGCGCCAGGGCGTCGGTCAGGGCGATCGGCGCCTGCTCCGCAGCGGCCTCAGCCTTGTCGATCAGGTCCAGCTTCCACTGCAGCCGCTGCACCTGCCACACGCCCAGAGCCAGCAGGACGCCGAGCAGCAGGACGGCGACCGCCGTCAGGATGATGGGAAAGCGAGGCCGGGCGGCGACGGTCATCAGGTCTCTCGGTGTGAATCGGCGCCGCGCTGACGCAGCATCTGAAGGGCGGTCATCAGCCCTTTGCCGGGCCGCATCAAGGCCACGGCCAGGACCGCGACCAGCGGCAGCCAGATGATCAGGTGCAGCCAGATCGGCGGGCTCCAGGCGATCTCGACGGCCAGGGCCGAGAAGCCCACCAGGAAGCCGGCGATCTGCATGATGAAGGTCGCCGCCCCATCGCCGGTCTCGACCGCCCCCAGATCATAGCCGCAGACTTCGCAAGTCGAGCGGCGTTTCAGGAAGCCCTCGAACAGCGGCCCCTGCCCGCAGGCCGGACAGCGTCCCATGAGCCCTGCGCGCACGGCGGGCCAGACAAGCAAATCGGCGCGGGGCTTGGGGCCCCGCGCCGACGAAAGCTCGACTTGTCCGTCGGGTTCGATCAACCGAAGACGACGTACATGAAGACGAAGAGGAACAGCCACACCACGTCGACGAAGTGCCAGTACCAGGCGGCGGCTTCGAGACCGAAGTGCTTCTGCGGCGTCATCTGGCCGGCGTAGAGGCGCAGCAGGCAGACCGCCAGGAAGATGGTGCCGATCAGGACGTGGAAGCCGTGGAAGCCCGTCGTCATGAAGAAGATGGAGCCGTACAGCTTCGCCTGGGCCGCTTCCTCGCTGAAGAACAGGTGGCCGTGCAGGATGTGATAATACTCGTAGGCCTGAACCGCGGTGAACAGGACACCCAGCAGGACGGTGATCAGCAGGCCCAGCTTGGCGCCCTTGCGGTCGCCCGAGATCAGGGCGTGGTGCGCCCAGGTCAGGGTCGTGCCCGACAGCAGCAGGATGACCGTGTTCATGAGCGGCAGGCTCCACGGGTCCAGCAGTTCGACGCCCTTGGGCGGCCAGGTCTGCCAGGCGGCGGCGGTGTCCGCCCAGTTTCCGACTTCCGGGATGATCGTGCGCGCTTCATTGAAGATCGCCATGTCGAAGAACATCCAGAAGAAGGAGACGAAGAACATCACCTCCGACGCGATGAACAGCACCATGCCGTAACGCAGGCCGATGCCCACGACCGGGGTGTGGTCGCCCTTGCGGCTTTCCTTCACCACGTCCGACCACCACGAGAACATGGTGAACAGGACGCCGGCCAGGCCGGCGAAGAACAGCCACTTGGTGCCGGCTTCCAGGCCGAACAGGCCCTTCATCCACACCACAGCCCCGATGAACATGATGCAGGCCGACATGGAGCCGACCAGCGGCCACGGGCTGGGGTCTACCAGATGGTAGTCGTGTTGCGGTTTCGCGTGAGCGTCAGCCATTCCCAAGGTCTCTGAATTAAGGCGAGAGTCGTTTGAAGAGGGCTATAGCCCCCGCTCTCCGGCTTTGCCAACAGCAGAGTCGTTCGCAACGGCCTGCTGAAAGCCTTTGGTTGGAAAGAAGGTGTAGCTGAGGGTGATCTGGCGCACCCCCTTCACCTCGGCGTCGGTCGCCATTTCGGGCGCCACGAAATACTGCACGGGGAAGGAAACCGTCGCGCCCGGCGCGATCTCCTGCCCCTCGAAGCAGAAGCATTGCAGCTTCTGGAAATAGGGGCCGGCCCGCTCGGGCACCACGTTATAGGCGGCCGTGGCGTGGATCGGCTGGTCCGAGGTGTTGGTCACCTCGAAATAGGCCATGCCCGTTTCGCCGATGCGAACCTTCTGGCTGGTCTGCTCCGCGCGGAACTTCATCGGCAGGTCGCGGACGTTGGTGTCGAACCGGATCAGGACTTCCTGGTCCAGAACCGCCGTCGGCGCGGCCTCGGCCTTCTTCACCGTGCCGTCAAAGCCGGTGACCTGGCAGAACAGCCGGTACAGCGGCACGGCGGCGAAGGCCGCGCCCGTCATCAGAATCACCAGAGCCGCGCACAGAAGCGCGACCGAATTCTTGTTCTTCACAGCCCTCAAGGCTCCTGGGTTACAGCCGCGGGGGCGTCCGGCTGGACCGGCGCCGGCAGGGCCGGATCGGCCCTCTCCAGCGTGGCCAGGGCCGCCGCCTCGGTTTCATGCCGCGCCTGGTTGTTGGCGTGCATGCGCGACACCGTCACGGTGTAGACCAGGGCGATGAAGGCCAGCAGGCCCAGGGCGATGGCCACGTTGCGACGCTTGCGCGCACGGACCTGTTCATCGTTCAGCTTCAGGAACTCTGGTTTGGACATGGGATTCAGACTCCGACGCCCGACAGATGCTCGACCAACAGGGCCGAGAACAACGCCATCAGGTACAAGATCGAAAAGGCGAACAGGTTGCGAGCCGGTTTGGCCTCGACCCGAACGTCATACAATGCGGCCTCTCGCCCCACGGCCTCGGCCTTGTCGGGCTGGTCGCCCGCGCGCGAGCGCCACAGGCGGAAGGCCAGGGCCAGGAAGCCCAGCCCCCCGACCGCCGACACCACCAGATAGATCGGCCCGCCCAGGCCGGTGAAGGCCGGCGCGATCGCCACAGGCACGAAGACCAGGCTGTAGAGCAGGATCTGCAGACGCGTGGACTTGGCCCCGCGCGCCACCGGCATCATCGGAATGCCCGCCTTGGCGTAGTCGCCGGCCGAATAGAGCGTCAGGGCCCAGGTGTGGGGCGGCGTCCACATGAAGATGATCAGAAACAGCAGCCAGGCCTGCCAGGGCGCGTCGCCCGTCACTGCGGCCCAGCCGATCACCGGCGGGAGGGCGCCCGCCGCGCCGCCGATGACGATGTTCTGGGGCGTGCGGCGCTTGAGCACCAGGGTGTAGAGCCAGGCGTAATAGACGATGGTCAGGGCCAGAAGCCCGCCGGCCAGCCAGTTGGTCGTCATGCCCAGCAGCATGACCGAGAAGACCGACAGCACCATGCCGAAGGCCAGGGCGTCGTTCTTGCGCACGCGGCCGGCGGCGACCGGTCGGCCGCGCGTACGGCGCATCAGGGCGTCGGTCTCGCCCTCGACGGCCATGTTGAGAGCGCCGGCCGCTCCGGCCCCGATGGCGATGCACAGGACGGCGACGATGGCGTTGACCCAGCTCAGCTGCCCCGGCGCCACGACCAGGCCCGTCACCGCCGTGAACACCACCAGCGACATGACGCGCGGCTTCAGCAGTTGGAAGAAGTCTTCCGGCTGGGACGTGGTGACGAGGGGGGGCTCGCGGGCGGGGCGTTCGGTCATGGTCATATAAAGCGCGAAGGCCGCCCTTCCGGTTTCGAAAGGGCGGCCTCTCCGGGTCTATCCGATACGGATCAGTGGTTGTCCGCCTTGACCACCGGCAGTTCGTTGAACTGGTGGTGCGGCGGCGGCGAGGAAAGGGTCCACTCCAGGGTGGTGGCGCCTTCGCCCCACGGATTGGCCTCGGCCTTGCGGCGACGGACGGCCGACTCCAGCAGCATCACCAGGAAGACGGCGACGCCGATGATGGTGATGAGGTAGCCGACCGACGAGACGTGGTTCCAGTAGGTGAAGGCTTCCGGGTAGTCGATGTAGCGACGCGGCATGCCCTGCAGGCCCAGGAAGTGCTGCGGGAAGAACACCAGGTTCACGCCGATGAACATGATCCAGAAGTGCGCCTGGGCCAGGAACTCGTTGTACTTCACCCCGAACATCTTCTCGTACCAGTAGTAGAAGGCCGCGAAGATCGAGAAGATGGCGCCCAGCGACAGCACGTAGTGGAAGTGCGCCACGACGTAGTAGGTGTCGTGCAGGCTGTAGTCGATGCCGGCGTTGGACAGGACCACGCCGGTCACGCCGCCGACGGTGAACAGGAAGATGAAGCCCATCGCCCACAGCATGGGCGCCTTGAAGGTGATGGAGCCGCCCCACATGGTGGCGATCCAGCTGAAGATCTTCACGCCCGTGGGCACGGCGATGATCATGGTCGCAGCCACGAAGTAGGCGCGCAGGTTCACGCTCATGCCGACCGTGTACATGTGGTGAGCCCACACGATGAAGCCGATGAAGCCGATGGCGACCATGGCGTAGGCCATGGCGAGGTAGCCGAAGATCGGCTTCTTCGAGAAGGTCGAGACGATGTGCGAGATCATGCCGAAACCCGGCAGGATCATGATGTACACTTCGGGGTGGCCGAAGAACCAGAACAGGTGCTGGTACATCACCGGGTCGCCGCCGCCGGCGGGGTCGAAGAACGAGGTGCCGAAGTTACGGTCGGTCAGCAGCATGGTGATGGCGCCCGCCAGGACCGGCAGCGACAGCAGCAGCAGGAAGGCCGTGATCAGCACGCCCCAGGCGAACAGCGGCATGCGGTGCAGGGTCATGCCCGGCGCGCGCATGTTGAAGATGGTGGTGATGAAGTTGATCGCGCCCAGAATCGACGAAGCGCCCGCGACGTGCAGCGAGAAGATCGCCAGGTCGAAAGACGGCCCCGTATGGCCCATGGTCGACAGCGGCGGATAGGAGGTCCACCCCCCGCCGAAGCCGCGGCCCGGCCCGCCGTCGACGAACATCGACAGCACCAGCAGCACGAAGGCGAAGAAGATCAGCCAGAACGAGATGTTGTTCAGGCGCGGGAAGGCCATGTCCGGCGCCCCGATCATGATCGGGATGAAGTAGTTGCCGAAGCCGCCCATCGTCGCCGGCATGACGACGAAGAACACCATGATCAGGGCGTGCGCCGTGACCGTGGCGTTGTAGCCGTGCTTGGAGGCCTCAACGAGACCCAGGTACTGGATGATCGTACCTTCCTTGAACAGCTGAATGCCCGGCTCGGCCAGTTCCCAGCGGATCAGGCCCGACAGGGCGCCGCCGACGAGGCCGGTGAAGATGGCGAACACCAGGTACAGAATCCCGATGTCCTTGTGGTTGGTCGACAGGAACCAGCGGGTGAAGAAGCCCGGCTTATGGTCGTGTGAATCGTGAAGTGCAGCGGTGGCCATGGATCTGGGCTCTCGCGTCTCTCTTACTGAGCAGCCGGCGCGGCGGGCGCGGCGGCGGTTGCGGGGGCCGCAGGCGCGGCGTCGGTCGGGGCGGCGGCGTCAGCAGCCGGAGCGGCGGGCGCTTCGGCGACGGCGGGCGCGGCGGCGGCTTCGTCGGCGGCCTTGGTCATGGAGCCGCCCTTGGAGGCGACCCAAGCGGCGAAGGCGTCCTTGCTCACCACCTTGACGTGGATCGGCATGAAGGCGTGGTCGACGCCGCACAGTTCGGAGCACTGACCATAGTATTCGCCTTCCTTCTCGGCGCGGAACCAGGTCTCGTTCACGCGGCCCGGAACGGCGTCCACCTTGATGGCGAAGGCTGGCACGGCCACGGCGTGAATCACGTCCGAGGCGGTGATCAGCAGGCGGACGTTCTCGCCGACCGGCACCACCATCGGCTCGTCGGCGGCCAGGCGGTACAGGTGCGCCGGAGCCTTGTCTTCCGGCAGCATGTTCGAGATGTACTCAGCCACGCCCTGGTCCGGATACTCATAACCCCAGTTCCACTGATTGCCGGTGATCTTCACCGTGACGTCCGCATCCGGATAGTCATGGTAGGCGAACAGCAGGCGGAAGGAGAACAGGGAGATGCCGACCAGGATCAGCACCGGCACCACGGTCCATATCACTTCGATGACCGTGTTGTGGCTCCACTTGGCCGGGGTCGGGTTGGCGCGCTTGTTGTAGCGGATTGCGATCCACACCAGCAGCGCCAGCACCAGGACGCAGATCGCGGTGATGACCGGCATCAGCACGATGTTGTGGAAGAAGTGGGCCTCATGCGCCAGCGGCGCGCCGGCCGTCTGCAGGCCCAGGCCTGCCGGCGTCGGCTGACCCAACACATCCTGCGCCATCGCCGGCGCGGCGAAAATGGCGGCAAGGGCGGTCGCGGCGATACCGCCTCCCAACCGCGCCATGGCTCGCATGCCCATCCCCATTCGAGAAGTCCTCATAAACCGTTCAGCAGCAGACGTTTGCGAGCAATTCGCAAGCGTCGCCGGGCCCAGAGGACCTCGGCGTGTCATGGGCCGGTCCTTATCGGCTCGGATCGCCCTTGCCAAGCGATCAAGCGCACCTATGGCGCCGTCTCGACAAAATGCGGTCGATTAAATCGCTGTCATGTTTCGATAGCTACCTTGCACAGCAAGATACCTTGCGATACCCCTTGGATACCCGAACGAGGGACGACCGAGAGGGATTTCATGCCCGACACCATCGACATCCAACTGAAGAAAGGCGTGCTGGGATTATGCGTCCTGGCCCTGCTCGCCCGGCGAGACAGCTACGCCTATGAGATCGCCAGCCGCCTGTCCGACGCCATCGGCATGGGGGAAGGCACCATCTATCCGCTGATGCGGCGGATGCAGACCGACGGCCTGGTCGAGACCTATCTGGTCGAATCATCCAGCGGCCCGTCGCGCAAATACTATCGCCTGACCGCCGCGGGCCGCCGCGCCCTGGACGGTCAGACCGGCGAGTGGCGGGCGTTCGCCCGCGCCGTCGAGGCCCTGATCGCGGGCGATGACGACGAAAGCGTCATCGTCGCCGAGGCCCCGGCCGAAACGCCCGCCCTGCTCGATCAGAGCGCCAAGACCGAATCGACCGCCCACGCTGACAGGGGAGAGGACCAATGAACCGCGCGGAATTCCTGGCGCGCCTGCGCCGCGGCCTGGTGGGCCTGCCCGCAACCACCGCCAATGAGATCGTGGCCGACTATGAAGCCCACTTCGCCGACGGCGCCGCCGCCGGGCGCAGCGAGGCCGAGGTGGCCGAGGCCCTGGGCGATCCCGATCGCCTCGCCCGCGAACTGAAGGCCGAGGCCGGCGCCCAGCGCTGGCGTCAGGAGCCGTCAGCCTCATCCGCCGCCGGGGCCGTGTTCGGCATCCTGGGCCTGGGCGCCATCGACATCCTGATCCTCCTGCCCATCGCCCTGCCCGTCTTCGGCACGGTTCTGTCCCTGCTTCTGGGCGGGGTCGGCGTCTTCATCGCCGGCGGCTTCGTCATGGTGGCGGGCGCCTTCATGGGCCTGCCGGGCGGGGCGCTGGCCGCCGCGCTGCTGGGCGTCGGCCTGATGGGCATGGGCATCTTCATGATCGGGACCATGGCCCTGCTGACCAAGTGGCTGATCGACGCCACCGTCTGGTACGCCCGCCTGCACTACCGCGTCATCAAGCCCGCCCTGGAACCCCAGGCCTAAAGCCAGAGAGAGGAGAACACAGTCATGATCCGCAATCTGCTCATCATCTCCGGCGCAGGCCTGATCCTGGCCATCGTCGGCATCGGCGGCGCCTTCGCCGTGGGCGGCCGCGACCTGGCCCGCCACGACTGGACCTGGGTCATCACCGACGATGAGGCCGGCGACAGCGGCTTCACCGTCGAGCGCGGTCAGGTTTCGCCCGACGCCACGCGCACCATCGAATGGACGGGCGACGAGCGCCTGGCGATCAACATCCCTGCCGACGTCGTCTACGACCAGCAGGCCGAGACGCCGGGCATCACCGTCTCGGGCGCCCAGAGCGTGGTTGATCGGGTGCGCTTCTCCAACGGCCGCCTGACGCTGGACGAGGCCCCGCGGGGCGACCGCAGCTATGTCCGCTGGACGCGCACCGGCATTCGCGGCTGGAGCGAGACGGACGCCCTGAAGATCATCATCAAGGCCCCCTCGGTGAAGGCCTTCGATCTGTCGGGTCCGACCGAGCTGAAGATCCGCGGCTACGACCAGCCGTCGCTGGACCTGACGCTGACCGGCTCGTCCGACGTGCGGGTCCAGGGCCGCGCCGAGACCGTGACGGTCGACGTCTCCGGCGCCGGAGACGCCCGCATGGACGAACTGATCGTCGATGACGCCAAGGTGCGCGTCAGCGGCTCGGGCGACGTCCGCGTCGGCCCCAGCGGCAAGGCCGAGGTCGACGTCTCGGGCAGCGGCGAGGTCCGCCTGACCCGCCGCCCTGCCGAACTGCGCCAGTCGGTCAGCGGCTCGGGCGAGGTGTCGCAGGACTGACAAACGCTCACCCTCTCCCGGCGGGAGAGGGCTTGAGCGCACGGCGGCGCAGCCGTCGTTCTGGCGCGAAAGGGTGAGGGGCTTGTCCCGTCAGTCGGCGCAAGCCGCCGCGCGACCTTATCAACCGCGAACCCTCACCCTTTCGCCTTAGCCAATCGCCTTCGGCTCTTGGAGGCTCAAGCCCTCTCCCAACAGGAGAGGGTTTTTGCTGCCCCCGTGACGGCGGCCCCCGCAACCCCTATCTAGCGTCCATGAGCACTGTCGCCTCCCCCTCCCCCATCCTCGACGCCGCGGGCGTAGCCCCGGACGAGGCCCTGTCGATCCTGCAGACCGCGCTGTCGGACGCCGACGACGGGGAGCTGTTCCTCGAAAAGACCGAGAGCGAATCCCTAGTCTTCGACGACGGGCGGCTGAAGGGCGCCTCCTACGATGCTGTTGAAGGTTTTGGCCTGCGCGTCGTGGCGGGCGAGACGGTCGGTTACGCCCACGCCAATGAAATCTCCGCCGCCGCCATCCGCCGCGCCGCCGACAGCGCCGCCCTGGCCAAGCGCGGCTATGACGGAACCGCCGCCGAGGCGCCGCGCGCCACCAACCAGCGTCTCTATGATCCGGTCGATCCGCTGCTGGCCCCGGCCTTCTCGGACAAGATCGCCCTGCTGGCCGAGATCGACGCCTGGGCCCGCGCCCGCGATCCGCGCGTGGTGCAGGTCTCGGCCTCACTGGTCGGCGAGCGCCGCGCCATCGACATCCTGCGCGGGGACGGGCGGCTGCTCAGCGACCTGCGCCCTCTGGTCCGGCTGAACGTCTCCGTCACCGTGGAGAAGGACGGCAAGCGCGAGAGCGCTTCGTCCGGCGCGGGCGGCCGCGCGGGCTTTGAAGAATGGGTCGCCCCCGAACGCTGGCAGGCCCAGGTGGACGAGGCCCTGCGTCAGGCCCTGGTCAATCTGGAAGCCGTCGACTGTCCGGCGGGCGAGATGGACGTGGTGCTGGGCGCGGGCTGGCCCGGCGTCCTGCTGCACGAGGCGGTCGGTCACGGCTTCGAGGGCGACTTCCACCGCAAGGGCTCGTCGGTCTTCACCGGCATGATGGGCAAGCGCGTGGCCGCGCCGGGCGTGACGGTCGTGGACGACGGCTCCATCGCCGGGCGTCGCGGCTCCCTGTCGTTCGACGACGAGGGCACCCCGACCTCGCGCACCGTGCTGATCGAGGACGGCATCATGGTCGGCCTGATGCACGACCGGCTGTCGGCGCGTCAGCTGGGGGCGAACGCCACCGGCAACGGTCGCCGCCAGTCCTTCGCCCACACGCCCATGCCGCGCATGACCAACACCTTCATGGAAGGCGGCAAGGATTCGCAGGCCGACATGATCGCCTCGACCAGGCGCGGGCTCTACGCCGCCAACTTCGGCGGCGGCCAGGTGGACATCACCAACGGCAAGTTCGTCTTCCAGTGCACCGAGGCCTATCTGATCGAGGACGGCAGGATCACCGCCCCGGTCCGCGGCGCCACCCTGATCGGCGACGGGGCCACGGCCCTGACCCAGATCCAGATGATCGGCGACGACTTCGCCTTCGACCCCGGCGTCGGCACCTGCGGCAAGGCTGGTCAGGGCGTCCCCGTCGGCATCGGCCAGCCCAGCCTCAAGATCGGCGGCCTGACCGTCGGCGGCACGACGGTCTAACTGACCCTTTCCCATCGGGAGAGGGAAGCCGCGATCGCCTCAGCCGCACGGTTCACGTCGCCGTCCATGACGATCTCACCCAGATCGCGCGTCCCCGCAGACGCCCGGCGATAGGCCGGGTCGTAGTGCTCGCGCATCAGGGCCGTCGCCAGGGCGCGCAGGTCGCCCGCCTGCGACAGGGCGCGCCACTGCGCGATCCGCTCGCGGCTGTGGTGGCTGGGCATCCGCGTCAGCAGGGCGTCGCGCACGGCCGCATCCTCAGTCGCCGCCTGATAGTCGCGCAGCACCCGCTCGACCCGCGCCTCGAACGGAGCCACCAGACGTAGGGTTGGCGCCGCCTTCATCGCCGCCCACAGCGCGGGCGGCACCGTCAGGCGGCCGATGCGGCTGGCCTCGGCCTCGACCACCACGGGGCGGCTGAGATCCAGAGCGGACAGGGCGGCGTAGAGACGGCTCTCAAACAGCTTCTGCGACGGCTGTTCCGCCTCGGTGCGTCCGAACAGGGAGCCGCGATGCGCCGCCAGCCCCTCCAGATCCAGGCTCTGGACGCCGTGATCGGCCAGGCGCGCCAGCACCTCGGTCTTGCCGCTGCCGGTCAGGCCGTCCAGCAGAACCAGCTTCAGCGCCGGGGCCGCCTGTGGATCATGCAGGGCGGCGGCCACCGTCCGACGCCAGGTCTGATAGCCGCCCTCCAGCCGCGTGACGGGCCAGCCGACCTGATCCATCACCGTGGTCATGGCCGTCGAGCGCTGCCCCCCGCGCCAGCAATAGACCAGAGGCTGAAAGCTTCCGTCGCGGTCGCTCAGCGCCCCTTCCAGATGCGCCGCGATATTCCTCGCCACCAGGGCCGCGCCCAGGCGGCGGGCCAGGAATTTCGAGGTCTGGACGTAGAGGGTTCCCACCTCGGCGCGCTGGGCGTCGTCCAGCACCGGCAGGTTGATCGCGCCGGGCAGGTGATCCTCGGCGAACTCACCGGGACTGCGCACGTCGATGACGGCGTCGTAGCGGGCGAGCGCCGCCAGCGACACGTCCGCCGTCAGCCGCGCCATCAGCCGGCCGCCTTGACGACCACCGCCGGTTCGCCCTCGCGGACCCGGCCGACGCGGCGCGCCGAGGCGAAGCCCAGATCCTGAACCAGGCTCATCACCGCCTCCGCCGCTTCGGGCGCGACGGCGATCAGCAGGCCGCCCGAGGTCTGGGGATCGGTCAGCAGGTCGCGCCGCCATTCCGGCAGCTCGGCGTCCAGCGTCACCGCCTCGCCATAGGCCGCCCAGTTGCGCACCGAGGCCCCGGTCCGCACCCTCGCCTGCGCCAAAGCGGGCGATCCGTCCAGGAAGTCGGGAGCTTCAGCGTCGATCTCGACCGTCATCCCCGCGCCGCGCGCCATCTCCAGCGCATGGCCCAGCAGGCCGAAGCCGGTCACGTCCGTCACCGCATGGACGCCGTCCGTCGCCGCCAGCCTCGGTCCCGGCGTGTTCAGCCTGGTGGTCGAGCCGATCAGGGCTTCATAGCCGCCCGTCTCCAGCCGCCCCTGCTTATAGGCGGCGCTCAGCACGCCGACGCCCAGCGCCTTGGTCAGGATCAGCACGTCGCCCGCCCGCGCCCCGCGATTGGTCAACACCCGGTCGGGATGCGTCAGGCCCAGGGCGACCAGACCGTAGATCGGCTCCAGGCTGTCGATGGAGTGACCGCCCGCCACGGGCACGCCCGCCTCGGCGCAGACCGACGCGCCGCCTTCCAGCACCCGGCCGATGGTCTGGGGCGACAGCTTGCCGACCGGCATCCCGACGATAGCCAGGGCGAAGATCGGCGTCGCCCCCATGGCGTAGACGTCTGACAGGGCGTTGGCCGCCGCGATCCGGCCGAAGTCGAACGGGTCGTCCACCATCGGCATGAAGAAGTCGGTCGTCGCCACCAGGGCCTGCTGCTCGTTCAACCGCCAGACCGCCGCGTCGTCCGAGGTCTCGGTCCCCACCATCAGATCGGCGAAGGCCGCCGTGCGCGGAGTCGAGGCCAGGATGGACTGCAGGACGTCAGGCGCGATCTTGCAGCCGCAGCCGCCGCCATGGGCCAGGGACGTGAGTCTGGGTTCGGTCTCGCTCATGCCCCCGGCGTCGGCCTTCGCACGCCGGACGTCAACCGCCTTCGTGCTGGACGGAGGCGGCCGCGCGCCATTCCGGGCCGTCCACCTCGAAGCCCTGGGCCTCCAGCTCATCCAGCACGCCGTCCGGCTCGGCCAGGCGGCGCAGCGGCGCGACCGCCATGGTCAGGCCGGGCTGGGTCAGCGCCTCGGCGACCGCCTCGGTCCATTCCGTGCGCAACTGCCGCCCGATCTGCGGATCGCCCCACGGCCAGCAGCGGTCCACCGCCTGATCCACCGGCGAGGCCAGCACCTCGGCCACCCGCAGCCCGCGCCACGCCTCGGCCCGCAGACGCACCGCGTCCGGTCCCAGCTCAGCCGCGGACAGAGCCGCGCGCAGGCATTCCCGGTGCGTCTCGGGCGGGGCCGTGATCAGGCTTTCCACCAGGTCGGCGCCGCGCACCACCCCGATGGAGCGGACCGGCACGCGCGCCTTGCGGGCGGCGCGACGCACGGCGTCGTCGGCGCCGACCGGCCGCGATCCCTTTTCGCCCGCCTTGTCCTGAATCAGGCCGATGGCGAGCAGCAGCAGGCTTTCGCGCCTCCACTGATCGTTCTTCTCGGTCGCCATCACGGCTTCCAGCCGCGCCTGATCCTCAGGCGAGAGATAGTCGGCGGTCGTCGCGCCTTCGGGCAGCCAGCCGATCGTGCGGATGCGCCACATCAGGCGCAGGACGTCGGCGGGCGAGGCGCGGCCGCGCTGCGGGAACAGGATGCGGTCGGAACGCGCGGCGGCCTCCTCCAGCGCCTGCGCCCGCCATTCAAAGCCGCGCGGCGCCTCCTCGATGGCGCCGACCAGGATCATCACCCCCTCGCCGTCGCGCCGCACCGTCCACATGGGCGCGCCCGCCCGTCGCGCGCTGACGACCACCTCGTCCACCCGCGTCGCCGCCTCGGTCTGGGCCTGGCCGGCGCGGGCCGCGATCGGAACCGCGGACACGGCCAGAAGAGCGGCCAGCAGAGCGGGAAGGGCGATCGGCGCGAGGCGAGCTTTCATGCCCCTATACTAAGGCCTCGCCAATCCGCCGCACGTGACTATTCCGTAATGCTGTCAGCGATTTAATCCACCTGTCCCGCTTGTAACTGGAGATCGGGCGTCGCCGCCGTCACACCTCTGCCGACACCGAGGGAGAGGAAAGATGAACACCAAGAGCGCCCTGCTGGCGACCACCGCCCTGCTGCTGGCTGTAGCTCCCGCCGCGGCCCTGGCCGCCGAGAAGACGGACGCGCCCGCCCGCCAGACGGCCGTGCCCAGCGACCAGGCCGTCCTGATCTTCACCCCCGACTTCTTCGCCGACGCCCGTCCCAACACCGCGCTGGACATGGTCAACCGGGTGCCCGGCTTCTCGGTCAACGACGGCGACGGCGCGCGCGGCTTCGAAGGCGCGGTCGGCAACGTCCTGATCAACGGCTCGCGCCCCGCGTCGAAGAACGACACCGGCTCCAACGTCCTGGGCCGCACCGTCGCCGCCCAGGTCGAACGCATCGAACTGATCCGCGGCGGCGCGCCCGGCATCGAGATGCAGGGCTATTCCGTCGTCGCCAACGTCATCCTGAAGAACACCGTCAGCCGCGAGCACATCCTGACCGGCAACGCCTTCCTGTTCGAGGGCGGCCAGGACCTGTTCGGCGGCTCCTATCAGTTCACCGAGCGCAAGGGCGACCGCACCTGGGGCGTGACCTTGAGCGACGGCATCTCCAACAGCGATTCCAACGGCGCCGGTCCCCTGCGCCGCGTCGGCCCGAACGGCGAACTGCTGCGCGCCGAGGACTACTACAACGACGGCTACGGCGGCGGGAACTCGATCCGGGGCACCTACGCCGGCCCTCTGATGGGCGGCAGGATCGACCTGACGGCGCGTTACGGCATCAACGACTGGCACGGCGTCTATCGCCAGACGGCACCGGACGTGCTGCGCGAAAGCCTGTCCGACGAAGACTCCAAGAGCGGCGAGGTCGGCGTCGTCTACACCCGCCCCCTGTCGGAGCGGCTGAAGCTGGAGACGCGCTTCATCCACGAGTTCGAGGAATTCGACAACGTCGCCACCGCCCTGAACCGCGAAGCCGAGGTCGAAGAGCCGATCGAACGGTTCGCCGCCAACGGCGACTCCTCCGAGACCATCCTGCGCGGCCTGCTGCGCTTCGAGCGGTCCGCCGCCCTGGAGTTCGAAGGCGGCGGCGAGATCGCCTACAACATGCTGGAGATCGATCAGACCTATTCAGTCGGCGGGGTGAACAAGCCCCTGCCCTCGGCCTCGGTCAAGGTCGAGGAGACGCGCGGCGAACTGTTCGGCAAGGCCACCTGGCGCATCAATCCCAAATGGACGCTCGAGGGCGGCCTGCGGCTGGAATCCTCGACCATCAGCCAGTCGGGCGACGCCGAGCAGGAGAAGAGCTTCTTCTACGCCAAGCCCCGCCTGCTGACGACCTGGACGCCGACGGCCTCCACCCAGGTGCGCCTGCGCATCGAGCGCACGGTCGGTCAGCTGGACTTCGGCGACTTCGCCGCCTCGGCCGATCTGGAGGACGAGAACGTCTTCGGCGGCAACGTCAATCTGGAGCCCGAATCCCGCTGGGTCGGCGAACTGACCTTCGAGAAGCGCTTCTGGGGCGAAGGAATCGTCAGCGTCGGTCTGCGCCACGACGAAATCTCGAACGCCATCGACGTCATCCCCCTTGAGGGCGGTTACGCGGCCGTGGGCAACATCGGCGACGGCACGCTGGATCAGTTGGTGCTGAACGTCACCGTCCCGACCGACAAGCTCGGCCTCTCGGGCGGCAAGTTCGGCTTCAGAAACACCTGGAACCACACCGAGGTCACCGACCCGACCACGGGCGAGATCCGCCCCATCTCGGGCATCCGCCCCAGCCAGGCGACCATCACCTTCCAGCAGGACATCACCAGTTGGAAGCTGCAATGGGGCGGCGCCTGGATCCCGCTGCTGGGCCAGAAGACCTTCCGTCCCGACGAAATCAACGGCTGGCGCGGCCACGACTATTACGAGCTGTGGGCCGAGTATAAGCCGACCCCGACCCTGTCGATCCGCGGCCAGGTCAACCTCTGGGACGACTTCAACGTCGAGCGGACCGTCTTCGGCGACCGCGAGACCCGGCCGATCGCCTTCGTCGAGAACCGCTTCATCGATCCGCGGACCTTCTATCAGATCCGCCTGCGCAAGACGTTCTGAGCCACAAGAAGAGGACCCGTCGGCGTCGCTTCGTCTCCCCAACGCGAAGCGGCCCAGGCAGGCGACCCGCACCAACTGAAAAGGGCGGCGCCTCCTGCGAGACGCCGCCCCTTCCTTGTCGCAAACCGATCAGGCGATCAGTGAACGCCCGCCATGCCCTTCTTGAGAAGAGGCGACAGGGCCAGCAGCACGACGCCGACGCCCACGCCGGTCCAGCCGATGGTCCCGAAGATGGAGCCATAGGTCTGCAACGCCAGCTGCGGGTTGGTGACGACGCCGGCCACGGTGTCCGTGGCGGTGGCGGCGGCGATCCAGCCGGCGACGATGTGGGCCACCGACGACGACAGGAACCACACGCCCATCATCAGGCCGACCACGCGCGCCACCGACAGCTTGGTGATCATCGACAGGCCGACCGGCGACAGACACAGCTCGCCGATGGTGTGGAAGGCGTAGGTCAGGAACAGGATCATCAACGGCACGCGGAAGGAGTCGTTGAAGTTGTTCGCCGCCGCCCACGACAGCAGCAGGAAGCCCGCGCCGACCAGGACCAGGGCGACCGAGAACTTGACCGGGGTCGACGGCTCGCGGTTGCGCTTGCCCAGCCAGACCCACAGGGCCGCCATGATCGGCCCGCCCACGACGATGATGCCGGGGTTGAACATCTGGGTGTAGCCGGCGTTGAACCAGCTCGGCATCTGGGTCGACTGGTCGGCGAACAGGGTCAGGGACGAACCCGCCTGTTCGAACAGGGCCCAGAACAGCACCGAGAAGAAGATCAGCACCTGAGCGACCAGCATCCGCGACCGCTCGGCGCCCTTCAGGCGGAAGACGGTGTAGCCGACCACCGACACGAAGGTGACCAGGGCGATGGGGATCAGGATCGTCTGCACGATCTCGTGACGCTGCATCAGCATCCAGACCGGGAAGACGGCGACGATGCCCGCGATCCAGAAGAAGGCCTCGACCGGCACGCCGAAGATGGAGCGCCCCTTCAGCGGGACCGGCGGTCCGCCGCGGCCTTCAAGCCAGGGCGCGCCGATCAGGAAGGTCAGCAGCCCCAACAGCATGCCGAAGCCCGCCAGACCGAAGCCGTAGGCCCAGCCATAGGTGAAGCCCAGATAGGAGCAGGCCGCCGTGGCCAGCAGGGACCCCAGGTTGATGCCGACGTAGAAGATGGTGAAGCCGCCGTCGCGACGCGGATCGTTCTCTTCATAGAGGGCGCCCACCACGGTCGAGATGTTGGCCTTCAGGAAGCCCACGCCCATGATGATTAGCGACAGGGCCAGGAACAGGACCGGCTCGCCGAAGGCGGTGTCGCGCTTGGTCTCGACCTTGTAGCCGCCTGCGGGCGTGAAGGCGGGGAAGCCCTCGCTGACCGCCGCGACCGCCGCTGCGTCGGCGGCCTGGGCCGCCGCCGGCTCGGCGCCGACCTTGGACACGCCTTCCGGGGTGATGGAGATCTGGACCCGCTCGTCGCCGCTGACGGCGAACATGGTGCGGTTCTGATCGCGGCCGACGACCTCGATCTGATAGGCGCGCTCGCCGATGGTCAGGCTTTCCTTACCGCCCGAGCCTTCGAACGCCATGGTGAAGTGGCCCGCCACCAGCAGCACGGCGCCGATGACCACGGCCTTGCGCGCGCCCAGGTATCTGTCGGCGATCATGCCGCCCAGAACCGGCATCAGGTAAACCAGCGCAGCGTAGGCGGCGTAGATGCCCTGCGCCTCGGCCGGTCCGAACAGGAAGTGCTGGGTCAGATACATGACCAGCAGCGCCCGCATGCCGTAATAGGAGAAGCGTTCCCACATCTCCGTGAAGAACAGGATCACCAGCCCCCGCGGGTGACCCAGAAAGGTCTTGCGTGGCGCTTCGAGCGCGCCCCCTGCGTCCGTCGTGCTCAACGGCAAGCTCCATCTCTTGCGCCCCCGACGGGCGCGGAAGCGTGCAGAAACAGCACGGTCACGGATTGCAAACAAGCGTTAACGGCGAAATCCGGCCGTCAGGTCGTCGCACAACGGCCAAACAATTCTCGCTTTGGGTGTCGTTAGATCAATTTACACGTTTTACGTGAATGCTCCCTGAGTTTCCACAAGGAGCCGTTCATGCCGCTGCGCCCGCTGCATGCGTCAGACCTGGACGCCGTCAATCGGCTGCATCGCAGCGTCTGGTGGCCGGAACGATCGGCGGCGGGCTGGCGCTGGCTGACGGCCAATCCGGCCGCCTCGGAAATTGACGCCCCGCACGGCTGGGTGATCGACCACGGCAGAGGCGCGGAAGCCGTCGTGGGCAACTTCATCCAGCGGTTCTGGCTGAACGATCGCGCCCTGTTCGGCGCCACCGGCTACTCCATCGTGGTGCCTCCGGCGCAGAGAGGCCGCAGTCGCGCCCTGATCGACGCCTTCGTCAACCAGCCGGGCTGCTTCGCCCGATACACCTTGAACGCGAACGCCCGCTCAAGCCCCCTGTACCGGCGGCACGGCATGATCCCCTGGCCGCCCGAGGCCCATGCGGTGAAGCTGGCCTGGGTGATCGACCCCGTCGCCTGCCTCTATGGACGCGCCCTGCGCGGCGTGGTGGACCGGGCCCCGACGCTGGCGCGCCTGCTGGGCGAGCAGCTGTCTCCCCTGCCCCGCCTGCTTAACGGGCGCGCCCTGCGTCAGGCCGAGCGCCGCCTGCCCGCCAGCGTGACCCGCAGCCCAGACCTGTCCGAACGATCGGACTACGCCCGCTTCTGGCAGGTCCTGCGCGCCGAGGGGCGGCTGACGGCGGACCGCAGCCCGGCGATCATGCGATGGCGGCTGTCGGACCCCGATCTGACGGTGCCGCCGCTGACGCTGGCTTATAGAGACGAGGGACGCATCACGGGGTTCGCCGTCGCCATGCTGAACAAGCAGACGCCGCTGGAGCCGCCGACCCTGGAGATCATCGACTTGATCGCCCTGAAGAACGACGCCCGCGCGATCCAGGCGCTGTGCGAGAGCCTGCGTCGGCTGGCTCCGCCCCTGGGCGCAGCCAAGGTCAGGCTGCAGGTCGCGTCGTCTGAACTGCAGCGGGCCTTGGGACGGCAAGCCGACCGCGCGCGGCGCGAAGGCGGCTGGGGCCACTGTCACGTCGCCTTCGACGCGGGGATGCAGGACGCCGGCTGGCGGCCCACCCCCTATGACGGCGACTATTCCTTCTGTCTGCGGCCGCTGCCCGCGCGGGCCAGCGCCGCCCTGCGGCTGGCGCCGTCGTCCGCACCTCGTCGCGCGATGGAGGCGCGGGCCTGAAACGGCGCTCGCAGACGGCCCCTTAGGGGCGCGCCTTCAATTCGTCGCGGATTTCAGCCAGCAGGGCTTCGGTCGGCGTCGGGCCGGCCGCTTCCGGCTCGGCCGGCTGTTCGCGGCGCATCTTGTTGATCGCCTTGACCGCCAGGAAGACCACGAAGGCCACGATCAGGAACTGGATCAGGGTGTTGATGAAGGCGCCGTACTGGATGGCCACCTTCTCGACCGCCTCGGTCGCCGGGTTCTCGGGCACCAGGACCCATTCCAGCTTGGAGAAGTCGACCTTGCCCAGCAGCAGGCCGATCGGCGGCATCACCACCTGATCCACCAGGCTGGTGACGATCTTGCCGAACGAAGCGCCGATGATGACGCCGACCGCCAGGTCGACGACGTTGCCGCGCGCGGCGAATTCCCGAAACTCGGTCAGCAGGCTCATGGGATCTTCAGTCTTTCGATTAGGGATCAGGCGTCGCCGGAAGCGTTCAGGCGCTCGCGCAGTTCCTTGCCGCTCTTGAAAAAGGGCACGGCCTTGGCCGGCACCTCGACCGTCTCGCCGGTGCGGGGATTGCGTCCCGTCCGCGCCGGGCGGCTGCGCACCGAGAAGGCGCCGAAGCCGCGAAGCTCGACCCGGCCGCCGTCCGAGAGGGTCTCGGTCATGCGGCCCAGGATCACGTTCACGACCCGCTCCACCTCCGCATGGGTGAGATGCAGGTTCTCAGCCGCCAGTTTCTCGATCAGTTCAGACTTGATCATTCAGGCCCCCGCCTTGGCTTCACCGTCCGGGACGACACCCTAACCGTCTGTCGCCACAGGAAGAAAGAGACAAAACGTATCGTCGCGAAGGTTTCTTGCTTTCGAGGCCGACAGGTTTCGTCCCGCCAGCGGCTCCGAAAGGGAGAAAAAGCCGATCTGCGCTGAGAGCGATTCCCAGAACGGCTCAGCCCGGCCGCCGCCCGCCGGCGCGCACGCTCCAAGAAAAAGGGCGGCCGGATCGCTCCGGCCGCCCCGTTTTCCCGTCGGGAAGGAAGCTTATTCCTTGCCCGCGTTCTTGAGCGCGGCGCCCAGGATGTCGCCCAGCGAGGCGCCCGAGTCCGACGACCCGAACTGTTCGATGGCTTCCTGTTCGTCCTTCATCTCGAGGGCCTTGATCGAGACCGAGACGCGGCGCGTGGCCTTGTCGACGGCGGTGATCATGGCGTCGACGCGGTCGCCCACGGCGAAGCGCTCGGTGCGCTGCTCGTTGCGGTCGCGCGACAGGTCCGACTTGCGCACGAAGGCCGTAACCGGCGCGTCGTCTTCACCGAACTTCACCTCGATGCCGCCGGTCTCGATCGCCGTCACGGTGACGGTGATCTGCTGGCCGCGCTTGTAGGTGTCGCCTTCCATCGGGTCGCCGCCGAGCTGCTTGACGCCCAGGGAGACGCGCTCCTTCTCGATGTCGACGTCCAGCACCTTGGCCTTGATGACCTCGCCCTTGCGGTAGCGCTGGATGGCTTCTTCGCCCGACACGTTCCAGTCCAGGTCCGAAAGGTGGACCATGCCGTCGATGTCGTTGTCCAGGCCGACGAACAGGCCGAACTCGGTGGCGTTCTTGACTTCGCCCTCGACGGTCGAACCGACCGGGTGAGCCTCCAGGAAGGCCTCCCACGGGTTGTTCTGAGCCTGCTTCAGGCCCAGCGAGATACGACGCTTGGCGCTGTCGACGTCCAGGACGATGACGTCCACTTCCTGCGAGGTGGAGACGATCTTGCCCGGGTGGACGTTCTTCTTGGTCCAGGACATTTCCGACACGTGGACCAGGCCTTCAACGCCCGGCTCCAGCTCCACGAAGGCGCCGTAGTCGGTGATGTTGGTGACGCGGCCGGTGTACTTGGCGTTGACCGGGTACTTGGCTTCGACGCCGTCCCACGGATCCGACTGCAGCTGCTTCATGCCGAGCGAGATGCGCTGGGTGTCCGGGTTGATCTTGACGATCTGGACCTTGACGGTGTCGCCGACGGCCAGGACCTGCGACGGGTGCGACACGCGCTTCCACGACATGTCCGTGACGTGCAGCAGGCCGTCGATGCCGCCCAGGTCGACGAACGCGCCGTAGTCGGTGATGTTCTTGACGACGCCTTCGCGGACTTCGCCCTCTTGCAGCTGGCCGACCAGCTCCGTGCGCTGTTCAGCGCGGGCTTCTTCCAGGATGGCGCGACGCGAGACGACGATGTTGCCGCGCGGACGGTCCATCTTCAGGATGGCGAAGGGCTGTTCCTTGCCCATCAGCGGGCCGACGTCGCGGACCGGACGGATATCGACTTGCGAGCCCGGCAGGAAGGCCGAGGCGCCGCCCAGATCGACGGTGAAGCCGCCCTTGACGCGGCCGACGATGGCGCCGTTGACCGGGTGGCCTTCGGCGAACACGGCTTCCAGACGGGTCCAGGCTTCTTCGCGGCGAGCCTTGTCGCGGCTGATGACGGCCTCGCCCATCGCGTTCTCGACGCGCTCCAGGTAGACCTCGACGTTGTCGCCGACCTTGGGCAGGACGGCGCCTTCGCCCTGGCCGAACTCGCGCATGGCGATGCGGCCTTCGGTCTTCAGACCGACGTCGATGATGACGATGTCTTTTTCAATGCCGACGACGCGGCCGTGAACGACCTGGCCTTCGCCGAGGTCGCGGCCCTGCAGCTGTTCGTCGAGGAGCGCGGCGAAATCGTCGCGGGTGGGGTTGAGGGTTTCAGTCATGGAAACTCTTGAGGTTGATGAAAGGCGAAACGCGCACGACCGAACGGACATGCGCGAATGGGGTGTAAAAGGGAAAGTCAGGTCGTCACGAGGCGAGGCGACGCACGCTCGAAAAGCGCGAAACAAAAGCCAGAACGCCCGCGGCCGTCGAGGAGATCGGAGCGTTGGATTCGCCCGGCGGGATCAGATCCCGGCCCTGGCTCGCGCCGCCTCGACGATACGGCGGGCCGCATCGAAGGCGGCCTCTATACCCAGATCGGTCGTATCCAGCAAGACGGCGTCGGCCGCCTGGACCATCGGGGCGTCGTCGCGGCCGGCGTCGCGGGCGTCGCGGCGACGGATATCCTCCAGCATGTCCTCGAAGGCGATGACCTCGCCGCGCGCGGTCAACTGCTTCCAGCGGCGCTCGGCGCGCACCTCTGGGCTGGCGGCGATATAGAGCTTGGCCGGGGCGTCCGGCGCGATCACCGTGCCGATGTCGCGCCCGTCCAGCACCGCCCCGCCCGCCTGGGCGGCGAAGTCCTGCTGCGCCTTCAGCAGCGCCGCGCGCACGCCCGGATGGCTGGCCACGCGGCTGGCCGCCTCGCCCGCGCCGCGATCGGTCAGGCGGGGATTGTCGCTCAGGCTCGCCAGATCCAGCGCCCGCGCGGCCTGCGCCGCCGCCTCGGCGTCGCCCAGGTCCCCGCCCGCATCCAGCACCGCCAGCCCCACGGCGCGATACAGCAGGCCGGTGTCCAGATACGGCAGGCCGTAATGAGCGGCCAGACGCGCGGCGATGGTGCCCTTGCCCGAGGCGGCGGGGCCGTCGACGGCGATGACGAGGTTCACGCCGCATCCCCTTGGACAATCTTCCCGCCCAGCCCGTTCATCATCTCCACGAAGCCGGGGAAGCTGGTGGCGATCATCTCGGGGTCGCGGACCGAGACGGGCTGTTTGGCGGCCAGGCCCAGCACCAGATGGCTCATGGCGATGCGGTGGTCATGGGCGGTGTCGACGGTCGCGCCGCCCTTCACCGGGCCGCCCCCGACGGCGCCAGTGACGATGAAGCCCTCCGGCTCCTCCTGCACCTGAACGCCGCAGGCCGACAGGCCCGCGACCATCAGGGCGATGCGGTCGCTTTCCTTGACGCGCATCTCGCCGATGCCGCGCATGACGGTGCGGCCCTCTGCGAAGGCGGCCGTGGCGGCCAGGATCGGATATTCGTCGATCATGGAAGCGGCTCGGTCTTCGGGAACCACGACGCCCTTCAGCGCCGAATGACGCGCGGTGACGTCGCCGACCTCTTCGCCCCCGGCCATGCGGCGGTTGGCGATGGTCAGGTCCGCGCCCATGTCGAGCCAGGTCTGGAACAGGCCGGTGCGCAGGGGGTTGAGCATCACCCCCTCGACCGTCACCTCGGAGCCCGGAACCACCAGCGCCGCCGCCAGAGGGAAGGCCGCCGAGGACGGATCGCCCGGCACGGCGACGTGGGTTCCCTTGAGCTTCTGTCCGCCCGACAGGCGGATGCGCCAGCCGTCGCCCTTTTCGATCACCTCGACCTCGGCGCCGAAGGCGCGCAGCATCCGCTCGGTGTGGTCGCGGCTCTTCTCCGGCTCGACCACGACGGTCTCGCCGTCCGCATTCAGCCCGGCCAGCAGGATGGCCGACTTGATCTGGGCCGAGGCGACGCTCTGGACGAAGGTCACGCCCTTCAGCCCGCCCCCATGCAGAGTCAGCGGCACCCGGTCCTCGGCCGCGTTCCAGTCGAACCGCGCGCCCATGTCGGCCAGCGGCCCGGTGACCCGCTTCATCGGCCGCTTGCGCAGGGAGGCGTCGCCGTCGAACGTCGCCGTCAGCGCATAGCCCGCCGCCGCCCCCATCAGCAGGCGCACCCCCGTTCCGGCGTTGCCGCAGTCGATGACCGCCTCGGGCGAACGCAGGGCGCCGCGCCCCTCGACCCGCCAGCGCCCCTCGCCGATCCGCTCCACCCCAGCCCCGAACGCCTGCATGGCCCGGCCTGTGGCCAGGATGTCGTCGCCCTCCAGCAGACCCTCGATTTCGGTGACGCCCTCAGCCATGCCGCCGAAGATCAGGGCGCGGTGCGACATCGACTTGTCGCCCGGTGCGCGAACCACGCCCCGAAGGCCGGAATCGAGGCTGGAAACGCGGGACGCGGTGAAGGTCTGGGGAGTGCTCACCCTGATGCAGGCTCCGAATGTCAGGAAGGCCGCGCAGGCGCGGAAAAGAAGGCTTTTGACAGCGGCCCCCGCCGGTGGCAAGGGAGCCGCCCTATTTCCGATTTCTCCCTTAAACCCGCCGAAGGTCTAATCACGTGGCCAATCCCGAACTGGGCCAAAAGCAGGTCTGCCCGAACTGCCAGGCCAAATTCTACGATCTGAACCGTCGCCCGGCCCACTGCCCCAAGTGCGACACCGAGTTCGATCCGATGGAAGAAGCCGTACGCAGCCGCCGTGCGCGGCGCGGCGCCGGCTTCGCCGCTGACGACGCGGAGGCCGAAGATCAGGTCGCCGACAAGTCGGTCGAGAGCGACGAGGATGAAGAGGACGCCGAAGGCTCCACCCCGGAAATCGACCAGGAAGGCCATGAGCCGATCCTGACGCCGGACGACGACGACGGCGAGCCGGGCGGCGACGACGCCGGCATGGGCTCGACCGACGGCGACGATGACGACGACGTCCTGGACGATGACGACGACGATTCCGTGCCCTTCATCGAGGACGAGGACGACGACGACCTCGACGAAGAGCTGGCCAAGCCGTCGCGTGACGACGACTAAGGCCCAAGAGTCGGAAAAATAAGCGGAAAAAAATGTGTCAGACCCGCTTGATCTTCAAAACGGCCTGACCTAGTTTCCGCGCCTCGCCGGGGGGCGACAGCTTCCCCGGCGGGACCGACCGAAAGGTTCGGGGCTATAGCTCAGTTGGTAGAGCGCTTGAATGGCATTCAAGAGGTCAGCGGTTCGACTCCGCTTAGCTCCACCATCGAAGGCCTCGCGGAACGCCCGCGGGGCCTTCGTCCTTTCCGGGCGCTTCAGCCTGACACGGTCGACGACATGACCAAGCCGATACGGCCTGGGGCTATAGCTCAGTTGGTAGAGCGCTTGAATGGCATTCAAGAGGTCAGCGGTTCGACTCCGCTTAGCTCCACCATCGAAGGCCTCGCGGAACGCCCGCGGGGCCTTCGTCCTATCTGAGCGCCCTTTTCCCGAGTTTCAGGCGGGCATGGCCCGTTCCAGCACCGCCCGCTGATCCACCTCGACCTCATAGGCGCCATAGGCCATGCCGCGCGGGCGCAGACGAAGGGCGATGAAGACTTCGGCCGAGGGGCTGTCCATCTCCAGCAGGGCCGCCGCCTGGGCCGCCAGCGCCAGCCGCTCGACCGCCAGCCGCGCCCCCGCCTCGTTCGCCGTCACGCCCAGCCCGGCGATGAAACGGTCGTAGTCGGCGGACTTCCCGGCCTGCGACCCCAGCCAGTCGCGCAGAGCCTCGACGGCCTCCGGCTCGCGCCCCGCCGCGCGCAGCACGTCCAGGGCGATGACATTGCCCGAGCCTTCCCAGATGGCGTTCAGCGGCGACTGGCGGAACAGGCGCGGCATCGGTCCCGTCTCGACATAGCCGGCGCCGCCCAGCGCCTCCATCGCCTCATAGATCAGGTTCGGCGCTCGCTTGCAGACCCAGTATTTGGCGACCGGCGTCAGCAGGCGCCCCACGGCGTCGTCCGTATCGAAGGTGGCCGCCAGCCGCATCGACAGGGCCGTCGCCGCCTCGCTCTCGACCGCCAGATCGGTCAGGACGGCGGCCATCATCGGCTGGTCGATCAGCCGCTTCTGGAAGGCGGTGCGGTGGGCGGCGTGCCACACGGCCTGCGCCAGCGCCCCGCGCATCTGCAGCGCCGATCCGACCACGCAGTCCAGCCGGGTATGCTGGACCATGCGGATGATGGTGGCGACGCCGCGCCCCTCTTCGCCCAGTCGCTGGGCCAGCGCGCCGTGATACTCGACCTCGGACGAGGCGTTGGAGCGGTCGCCCATCTTGTCCTTCAGCCGCATGACGCGGAAGCCCGCATTGCGCGTCCCGTCCGGCAGCCAGCGCGGCAGGATGAAGCAGGTCAGCCCGCCCGGCGCATAGGCCAGCGTCAGGAAGGCGTCGCACATCGGCGCCGAACAGAACCACTTGTGCCCGGTCAGACTATACCAGCCGTCCTCGCCGACCGGCTCCGCGCGGGTGGTGTTGGCGCGCACGTCCGAGCCGCCCTGCTTCTCGGTCATGGCCATGCCGAGCGTCACGCCCGCCTTGTCCCCCGCCGGGCGCACGGCCGGGTCATAGCGGCCGGCCAGCACGCCCCGGATCCACGGTTCGCCCGTCGCCGGATCGGCCTGAAGCGCCGCTGCCGAGGCGTAGGTCATGGTCATGGGGCAACTGGTCCCCGAATCCGCCTGCCCGGTCAGGAACAGGATAGCCGCGTGCAGCAGATGCCCGTTCGGCGTCCCGTCCCAGGCGCTGGCGGCGATCCCTGCGCCCAGCCCCAGCTCCATCAGCTGATGATAGGCCGGATGAAAGGTCACCTCGTCGATCCGGCGGCCATAGCGGTCGTGGGTATCCAGCACGGGCGTCACCCGATTGGCCTGCACGCCCCAGTCGATCACCTCGGCCGAGCCGCAGCGGCGGCCCAGATCGGTCAGCCGCTCGACATGCCCCGCCCCGCCCCAATGGCGCACGGCGTCGTGCAGCGCCCTGTCGCCCGCGAACAGGTCGACATCCTCCAGCGGCGGAACCTGATTGGACACCTCATGAGTGTCGAGGCGCTCGACGGGACGAAAGGCGGACATGGGCGGGCCTCCTGACTATGCGAGGAGGATGGCATGGCAGGGCGCCGACCGCGACCCTCTCCGGGCAAAACCCGAGGATCCAGACCCGCGCCGGTTGGCCGGTGTGGGATCAATCAATGCGCGCCACGATACGACGACAGCTCGCGGCAAGGCTGGATCCTCGGGTCAAGCCCGAGGATGACGGCAGAGTAGTGAGAGGAGCGGAAGAAGCGCCTATTAACCTTTCTGCGCCGCCCCCACATGCGCCACGCCTCGGGCGCGGGCGATCTCCATCTGCTTCTGGCGTTCGGCGTAACCCTCGCGCTGAGTCGCATCGCGGTCGTCCCAGCAGCGGTCGCAGGACACGCCCTCGACATAACGCGCAGAACGGCGCCCCTCGGGGCTGACCGGCATCCGGCAGCCCCGGCACAAGGCGTGCTCGCCCTCGACCAGCCCATGCCCCACGGCCACCCGCTCGTCGAAGACGAAGCATTCGCCGCGCCACAGGCTTTCCGGCTCCGGCACGGTCTCCAGATATTTCAGAATGCCGCCTTCGAGGTGATGCACGTCGCGCACCCCCTCGGCCTTCAGGAAGGCGGTGGCCTTTTCGCAGCGGATGCCGCCGGTGCAGTACATCGCCACCTTCGGCGGGGTCGGACGGTCCAGCAGGGCGCGCCCCTCGGTGCGGAACCAGTCGGCGAACTCGCGGAAGGTGCGGGTGTTGGGCTGGACCGCGCCCGCAAAGGCGCCGATCTCGCCCTCATAGTCGTTGCGAGTGTCGATGACGACGGTGTCGGGGTCGGCGATCAGGGCGTTCCAGTCGCGGGGCGAGACGTAGGTCCCGACGCCGTCGACCGGGTCAATGTCGGGCTGACCCATGGTGACGATCTCGGCCTTCACCCGCACCTTCATGCGGTGGAAGGGCATGGCCTGCGCCGTCGAATATTTCAGTTCCAGTCGCTCGAAGCCCGGCAGGGCGCGCACCCCGTCGACGACGCGGGCGACGTCGGCTTCGGGGCCGGCGATGGTGCCGTTGATCCCCTCATGCGCCACCAGAAGCGTGCCGCGCACCTGCGTCCCGCACAGGTCCAGCAGATGCATCCGCAACGCCGCCGGATCGGCCACGGGCGCGAAACGATACAGGGCGGCCACGGTGAAGGGGGCCGAAGGCGACTGAGAGGGAACGGCTGGGACGGTCACGGCCTTCCTATAGCGTCCCGCCGCCGCCCTCGCGACGCCAATAATCCGGAACCCAGAGTGACCGCTTCCTGCCTTGCTTCCCCCGCCGAAGCCGTGTGGATTGCCCGCATGATCGTCGTCGGTTCCCGTCTGCTGCGTATCGTCCACCCCCGTATCGTCCATGCGAGGAGCCGCCCCGCATGAGTTCGACCGCCGACGCCGCTGCTTCTGGGCCGCCGTCCGTCCCGCCGGAGCGTCCCTCGGCCCTGGCGCCGCTGCGGCACCCGATCTTCCGGGCGGTGTGGATCACCAGCCTGGTCACCAATTTCGGCGGCCTAATCCAGTCGGTGGGCGCGGCGTGGATGATGACCTCCATCGCCTCGGCGCAGATGGTCGCCCTGGTGCAGGCGTCGATCACCCTGCCGATCATGTTGCTGTCGCTGGCAGCCGGAGCCCTGGCCGACACGGTGGACCGACGCAGGATCATGCTGGCTGCCCAGACCTTCATGCTGCTGGTCTCGGCGGGGCTGGCGGCCATGACCTGGATGGGCTGGATCACCCCCTGGGTGCTGCTGACCTTCACCTTCCTGATCGGCTGCGGCACGGCCTTCAACGGCCCGGCGTGGCAGGCGTCGGTCGGCGACATGGTCCCGCGTGAGGATCTGGCCGGAGCCGTGACCCTGAACTCCATGGGCTTCAACATGGCGCGCAGCGTCGGCCCGGCGCTGGGCGGCCTGATCGTGGCGGCGGCGGGCGCTGCGGCGGCCTTCGCCGTCAACGCCTTCAGCTATCTGGGCCTGCTGATCGTCCTGTTCCGCTGGAAGCCCGAGCGGCCCAAGCAGACCCTGCCGCGAGAGCGGCTGCTGGCGGCCATGGCCGGCGGGGTGCGCTACGCCTTCCTGTCGCCGCGCGTGACGGCGGTGCTGCTGCGCGCCCTGGTGTTCGGCGTCGGCGCCAGCGCGATCCAGGCCCTGATGCCCGTGGTCGCGCGCGAGAGCGGCGGCGGCCCTCTGGTCTTCGGCCTGCTGCTCGGGTCATTCGGCGTCGGCGCCGTGGGCGGCGCCCTGTTCGTCGGCCGACTTCGCGCGAAATATGAGACGGAGACCATCGTCCGCGTCGCCGCCCTGGCCTTTGCGGCTGCGGCCCTGGGCCTGGCCTATGCGCCCTGGCTGGTCGTGACGCTTCCGGCCCTGATGATCGCCGGAGCGGGCTGGGTGCTGGTGCTGTCCAGCTTCAACGTCACGGTGCAGATGTCGGTGCCCCGCTGGGTCGTGGCGCGAGCCTTGGCGCTGTATCAGATGGCGGCCTTCGGCGGCATGGCGGGCGGCAGCTGGCTGTGGGGCAGTCTGGCCCAGACCTATGGCGTCGAGACGGCGCTGGCCATGTCGGCGGGCGTGCTAACGCTGTGCGTGCTGATCGGCCTCAGGGTCCCCCTGCCCTCGACCGCCAATTTGAACATGGACCTGCTGCGGCGCTGGACCGAGCCGCAGACCGCCCTGGCCATCGAGCCGCGCAGCGGGCCGGTGATCGTCTCCATCGCCTATCGCATCCGCGAGGAGGACATCGACGCCTTCCTGGCCCTGATGGACGAGCGGCGTCGCATCCGCCGCCGCGACGGCGCGCGTCAGTGGCGCCTGATGCGCGACCTGGCCGAACCCGAGATCTGGGTCGAGAAATATCAGACGCCGACCTGGCTGGACTACATCCGCCACAACCAGCGCATCACCCACGCCGACGCCTCGATCAACGAGGGCATCCGCGCCCTGCACCAGGGGCCGGACAAGCCGGTCGTCCATCGCATGATCGAACGCACCACAGCGCCCCTGGCCGCCAATCTGCATGGCGATCGCCACTACGGCGAGCCTCTGACCGACCCGACCCGATCCTCCTAGACCAAGCTTGTCGCGCCTGACCGATATAGCGAGCAAATAATCAACCGTGATCGGCCGAACACAGGCAGTCCTTATCAACGTCGTCGATATTGCGGCGCACACAAACTCCGACTTGCGCGACCGGCGCAAAATCTGGTCTAGGAGGCCACGCGTCTGGTTCGCGTAAGGTCAAGTCCTATGAAGATCGCAATCCTCGGCGCCGGCGTCATCGGCGTGACCACCGCCCACTACCTGGCCCGTCAGGGGCACGAGGTCACCGTCATCGACCGCCAGAGCGGCCCGGCGCTGGAGACCAGCTTCGCCAATGCGGGCGAGATCTCGCCCGGCTACTCCTCGCCCTGGGCGGCGCCGGGCATTCCGGCCAAGGCGGTCAAGTGGCTGTTCATGCGCCACGCCCCGCTGATCCTGCATCCGCATCTGAACGTGGCGACCGTGCGCTGGCTGCTGGCCCTGCTGCGCAACTGCACCTCGACCCGCTATGCGCTGAACAAGGCGCGGATGGTGCGTCTGGCCGAATACAGCCAGGTGGTGCAGACGGCGCTGAACGAGGAGCTGGGCCTTCAGTACGACCACCGCACCCAGGGCACGCTGCAGCTGTTCCGCACCCAGAAACAGCTGGACGGCATCTACAAGGACACCGAGGTCCTGCGCGAAGGCGGCGTCCCGTTCGAGGTTCTGGACCAAGACGGCTGCATCCGCGCCGAGCCGGGCCTGAAGGCCACCCGCGACCTGTTCGTCGGCGGCCTGCGCCTGCCGCGCGACGAGACCGGCGACTGCTTCAAATTCACCAACGCCCTGGCCGATCATGCGACGACGCAGGGCGTGACCTTCCAGTACGGCACGACGATTCAGGCACTGATCGCCGAGAGCGGCCGCATCACCGGGGTCAAGACCGACAAGGGCGTGGTCACGGCCGACGCCTATGTGCTAGCCCTGGGCTCCTACTCGCCGCAGATGGTCAAGCCGCTGGGCATGACCCTGCCGGTCTATCCGGTGAAGGGCTATTCGATCACCGCGCCGATCATCGACGAACCCGCCGCCCCCGTCTCGACCATCATGGATGAGAGCTACAAGGTGGCGATCACCCGTCTGGGCGACCGCATCCGCGTCGGCGGCATGGCCGAGATCTCGGGCTACAACAACATCCTGCCGGAACAGCGCCGCAACACGCTGGAGCATTCGGTGGGCTCGCTCTTCCCCGACGCCGGCGACCTGAAGGCGGCCAGCTACTGGTCCGGCCTGCGTCCGATGACGCCCGACGGCACCCCGGTCATCGGCAAGACCGGGCTGGACAACCTGTTCCTGAACACCGGCCACGGCACGCTGGGCTGGACCATGGCCTGCGGCTCGGCCCGCGTCATCGCCGATTTGATCAGCGGCCGGACGCCGGACATCGAAACCGCCGACCTGGGCATCGCCAGATACGGCTAACGGCTTCCTTCTCCCACAAGGGGAGAAGGGCCTAGGCGCCCGTCTTCCCCGCGACGGCCTTGAGGCCCGCCAGCAGATGATCCGTCGCCGCATTGCGCTCGCAGCCCGCGTTGAGGATCAGCCGCAGCGCCTGGACGTGCACCTGAACCGGCGGCCACTCCCAGGCGTCGGCCGCCGCCATGCGGTCCGCCATGTCGGCCAGGCTGTAGCCCGCGTCGAACAAGGGCCCGGTCTCGAAGAAACCCGCCAGGTCCAGCACCCGCGTCGCCAAGCGATAGACCTCCGCCGCCGGCGCCGCCGGCTGCGCGACGCACAGCCCTTCTAGCCCCGCGACGGCGGCCTCGACCTCGACCATGACCTCGGCCTTGTGCCGGCCCAGGCGTTCGTTGGCGCGGCGCTCGACGTCGGCCAGGGTCCGGCCGCCCGGCTGGGCCATCTGTTGCGCCAGTGTGGTCTGGATCCTGGTGGTCACGGCCTCGGTCACAGGGACACCCTTTGCGGCTTCAGCAGCATGTCGATATCGGCCTGGTCCATATTGGCCTCTACGGCGTGGCCGACATGGGCCGACAGATCGCCCTTGCGGCGCCCCGCCATGCCCACGGGCGGGCCGAAGTTGCGGACGCGACGATCCGGCCCGACGTAGGTTTCGCATTCCACGAACTCGCGCTCGTCGGCCCCCAGCCACAGGATGCGCTTGAGCAGCACGGCGGGCGTCAGGGGCTTGGCGATGACGAAGCTGACGCCGCAGTCGCGGCCTTCCTGCACCTTGGACTGGGCGGCGTGGCCGGTCACCAGGATGACGGGGGTGTAGCGCAGGGGCGCGGGCGTCTCGCGTCGCAGCCAGCGGGTGAAGGCGTAGCCGTCCATCTCAGGGTCGCCGCAGTCGATGACGATCAGATCGACCGAACGCTGCTGCACGACCTTCACCGCCTCGACGGCCGAGGGGCATTTGATCTGCTCCTTGACGCCGAAGCCCTGGAAGATCGAGCTCAGCATGTCGAGCGCCTGCGGCGTGTCGTCCACCAGCAGGACCGTCGACTGCTCCAGATTGATGCGGTCCTCGCTCATGGGCTCAGAAGAGTTGCAGCACGCCCGAGGCCGGGACGTGTTCGTCTTCGGCGCTCTCCTCGGCGGGGGTCGCTCCCGGCCGGGCGCGGTGGGTGGTCTCCTGCATCCGCTCGGCCATCTCGGCCAGGGGCAGCGCCGCCAGGGCGGTGTCCATCGGCTGGTCGTCGGCCACGGCCTGGGCCAGGCCGGCCAGGGCCTCGATCCGCTGAGAGAGCACGTCGAAGGTCTGGCTGCGCGTCAGATACCCCAGCCGGGCCTCGGCCGGCAGCTGGCGCAGGACCTCGGACACCAGACCGCCCGCCGCCTCGATCTCGACGCGGATGTCCGCCAGCTCCGCCGCCATGGCGGCCAACAGGTCGCGATTGTCTGTCTCGGCCATCAGAACAGCTCCAGATCTCCGGTTGCGACGGGCGACGACGGGATCGCGGGCGGCAGGATCGCGCCGTCCGTCACCACGCGCTGACGCGCCCGACCGCTGACCGGCCAATAGTGTATGCGGCGCCCGCCCGCGCCTCTCAGACTGCGGCTGACGACGGGTATGCCTTCGTCGGCCAGGAATTTCTCGGCGAAGTCGGCGTTGGCGGCGCCCACGTCGCTGAGACTGTCGAACATGCGTCCGCCGCCGAACAGCTTGGCCTCCAGCCGCTCGCGGCGTCCGCCCGCCTTCAGCACGTCGTTGATCAGCACTTCCATCAGATAGGCGCCGTAGCGACGGCCGACGTCCGTTCCGGAGCCCGAGCCTTCGGGCAGAAGGAAGTGGTTCATGCCCCCGACTCCCGCCGCCGGATCACGCAGGCACAGGGCCACGCAGCTGCCCAGCACGGTGGTCAGCACCACGTCGGGATCGGACGACACGAAGTGATCGCCCTGCCCTACGTGCACGCGCCGCTCGACCGGCTCCTGAGCGGCCGCGCCGATCACGTCAGCGGGCCGAACACCGCTTCCAGCTTCTCTTTCAGCTGGGCGGTGGTGAAGGGTTTGACCAGGTAGTTGTTCACGCCGAACTGCACGGCGCGCTGAACCAGCTCGCGATCGGCCCGACCGGTCAGCATGATGAAGGCCGTCTTGGACAGGGGCGGGTGCGCCCGGATGGCGCGCAGCAGGCTGAGGCCGTCCAGATTCGGCATGTTGAAGTCCGAGATCACCAGATGGACCGGTTGCGCCAGCAGGGACCGCAGGGCCGCCTCGCCGTCCGGCGCCTCCTCGATGTCGCGCATCCCAATCTGCTGCAGACTGGCGCGGACAAGAGAGCGCATCGTCAGCTGGTCGTCGACGACAAGGGTGCGAATGGCGGAAGCGGCGGGCATGAACGTCCTTACGCGACAGTCTGGGGCGCGCCCGAACGGGCGGCGCAGGATTCGAGAATGGCCGGGGCCATGCGGGACAGGGGCAGTTGGCGCTCGACGGCGCCCAGTTCGAAGGCCGCGCGCGGCATCCCATAGACGACGCAGGACGCCTCGTCCTGGCCCAAGGTGCGGGCGCCGGCCTGGCGCATGGCCAGCAGGCCCCTGGCCCCGTCCTTGCCCATGCCGGTCAGGATGACGCCCGTCATCGGGCGGCCCAGTTGGGCGACCGAGCCGAACAGCACGTCGACCGAGGGGCGATGGCCGTTGACCGGATCGGCGGCGACCAGGCGGCAACGCCCGCCCGACACGGCCAGATGAGCCTCGCCGCCCGGCGCGATGTAGACGTGGCCCGGCTTCAGCCGCGCGCCGTCCTCGGCCTCGCTGACCGTGGCGGCCGAGACCTTGTTCAGGCGAGCGGCGAAGCTCCTGGTGAAGCTGGCGGGCATGTGCTGGGTGACGACCGTCGCCGGACAGTCCGCCGGAAAGGCCGACAGGATGGTCAGCAGAGCCTCGACCCCGCCGGTAGACGAGCCGATGGCCAGCACATGGTCGGGGTCGGCGTGATAGGCGCCCTCGTGGCCCTTGACCGCGCGATCCTCCAGCGGACGAACGCGAGACCGCGCGGCGATCTTCACCTTCTCGGCCAGGTCGCCGAAGGCCTCGGCGGCGGGCACGCCCGGCGCGGGCTTGGCCACGGCGTCGACGGCCCCGACCTCCAGCGCGGCCAGGGTCACGTCGGTCCCCGCCTGCGTCAGGGTCGAAACCATGACCACCGGCATGGGCCGCAGCCGCATGATCTTCTCCAGGAACTCCAGCCCGTTCATATTGGGCATCTCGACGTCCAGGGTGATGACGTCGGGGTTCAGCGCCTTGATCTTCGTGCGCGCCTCCAGCGGATCGGCGGCCGTGCCGACCACGTTGATCTCGGGATCGCGGCGCAGGACGGCGCTGATCAGGCTGCGCATGGTGGCGCTGTCGTCCACCACCAGGACCGTGACCGCGCTCATGCCCCCGCTCCCTTGACGTAGGTGGTCAGGCCGGCGGGCTGCAGCACATGGGCCGCCGGGCCCGTCACCCGCTCGGAATGGCCGATGTAGAGGACGCCGCCGGGGTTCAGGATCGGCGTGAACCGGCCCCAGACCCGCTCCTGGGTCGCGTCGTCGAAATAGATGACCACGTTGCGGCAGAAGATGACGTCGAAGCGGCCGCGCATCGGCCAGTCGCCGATCAGGTTCAGCTCCTTGAAGGTCACCAGCCGCCGCAGCGTCGCATCGGCGCTGAACCGGCCCGGCGCGCCCGCGACCGGCTCGAAACGCCTGCGCGACGCCGCCGGGACCGGAGCCAGCAGGTCGTCGGAATAGACGCCCGCCGCACCTTCGGCGACCATGTTGGGGTCGATGTCGGTGGCCAGGATGCGCACGTCCAGTTCAGCCGCTTCCGGCAGAACGTCCAGCACCGTCATCGCCATCGAATAGGGCTCCTGCCCGTTCGAACAGGCGGCGGACCACAGGCGCACCCGCCCTCCCGCGCGCGCCTTGGCGGCCAGTTCCGGCATCACCCTGTCGCGCAGGTGATCGAAGTGATGCGGCTCGCGGTAGAAGCGGGTGACGTTGGTGGTCAGGGCCGCCATCATCGCCTGGCGCTCGTCCACGCCCTCCGCGCCGTCGATCAGGGCGCAGTAGTCACGGAAGCTGCGCAGGCCCAGCAGCCGCAGCCGCTTGGCCAGGCGCGAATAGACCAGCGCCGCCTTGCCCTCGCTGAGGGCGATCCCCGCGTGAGCGTGCAGGGTCTGGGCGATGTGGCGGAAATCCTCGGCCGTGAAGACGAACTCGCCTTCGACCAGGGCTTCCCGCCCGGCGACGGTCGTCATGCCGCTTCGGCCTCGCTTTCCGGCAGGACGTGGTCCAGGTCGATCAGGCTGATCATGCGGCCGCCCTCGACGGCGAAGATGCCCTTCACGAAGGACTTCACCTGGTCGCTGGCCACGTCGGGCGTCGGCTGGATGGCCGCGTCCGACAGTTGCACGATGTCCGACACCGCATCGACCAGCAGGCCGACCAGGCGCGAGCCGACATGAGCCACCATGATGACGTGACGCTCGGTCGGCTCGGTCGTGGCCAGGCCGAAACGCGCGCCCAGGTCGATGATCGGCAGCACCACCCCGCGCAGATTGATGACGCCCTTCATATAGGCGGGCGAGCGCGGCAGCGGCGTGGCCGGGGTCCAGCCGCGAATCTCGCGCACGCTCATGATGTCGACGCAGAATTCCTGTTCGCCGATGCGGAAGGCGATCAGCTCGCGGTCGGTCCCGGCGACATTGGGGGTCAGGGTCTGGTGTTCAGTCGGGGTCATGGTCTCAGCTCGCCAGTTGCAGGTCGGAACGCGACGGGGTTCGGGAACGCTTGGCGGTCACTAGGGCGTCGATGTCGAGGATCAGGGCCACGCGGCCGTCGCCCAGAATGGTGGCGGCGGCCACGCCCTCGACGTGGCGGTAGTGAGTTTCCAGGCTCTTGATGACGACCTGGCGCTGGCCGTGGATGGCGTCGACCAGCAGGGCCGCGCGCTGACGGCTTTCGGTCTCGACGATCATCACCACCCCGCCCTTCAGCTCGGTCGGGGCGTCGCGGAAGCCCATGACCAGGCCGACGTCCACCAAGGGCACGAAGGCCTCGCGGAAGCGCAGCACGGGATCGACGCCGCCGACGTAATGGATGTCGGCCGCGTTCGGGGTCAGGCTCTCGACGATGGCGGCCAGAGGCGCGACCAGGGTCTGCTCGGCGGCCCCGACCACCATGCCGTCCAGCACCGCCAGCGTCAGCGGCAGGCTGAGGGTGAAGGTCGAGCCCTTGCCGGGAACCGAGCTGATGGAGATGCGCCCGCCCAGCGACTGAATCGAGCGGCGCACCACGTCCATGCCGACGCCCCGGCCCGACAGGTCGGACACCTCGGTCGCGGTCGAGAAGCCGGGCAGGAAGATCAGGTTGTCGATCTCGTCGTCCGACAGCACCGCATCCTCGGCGATCAGGCCGCGCTCGACGGCGATGCCCTTCACGCGCGGGCGGTTGATGCCCTTGCCGTCGTCGGCGATCTCGATGACGATCCGGCCCGAGCGGTGCAGGGCCGCCAGACGCACCGTGCCCTCGGCCGGCTTGCCCGCCGCCAGACGGTCCTCGGGGCTTTCCAGCCCGTGGTCGATGGCGTTGCGCAGCATGTGGGTGATCGGCTCGGCCAAGCGTTCGACCACGGTCTTGTCGACCTCGGTGTCCTCGCCGGACGTGACCAGCTTGACCTTCTTGCCCGTAGCCTCGGCGGCCTCGCGCACCAGGCGCGGCATCCGCTGGAACACCGACTTCACCGGCTGGGCGCGGATGGCCATGACGCTGTCCTGGATCTCGCGCGTCAGCAGTTCGAGGTCTTCCAGACCCAGGCCGATGTCGGACGAACGAGCCAGGCCGCTTTCGGTCACGCGCTGGGCCAGCATGGCCTGCTGGATGACCAGTTCGCCGACCGCATTGATCAGGCGGTCCACGCGCTCCAGATCGACGCGGATGGTCACCGGCGCCGCAGCGGCGGGGGCGGCCGCCTGCGCGGGAGCCGGTGCGGCCGGCGCGGGCGCTGGCTTGACCGGCGGCGGCGCGACAGGTTCGACTGCAGGCGTCACGGCGACAGGCGCGGGCGCCTCCGTCGGCGCGGCGCCGACCGAGGCCAGCAGGGCGGCGATGTCCAGGTCCGACGATGCCGCGCGGGCCAGGGCCGAGGCGTCGTCGCCGAGGTCAGGGGCGGCCTCCTCGGCCACGACGGGCGCAGCCTCGACCGAAGCCGCATCGCCCAGCGGCGTGATGCTCAGGTCGCAGTCCATCTCCACGAAGTCGAAGACCTCGCGCACCTCGTCCTCGCTGGCGTCGCCGTCCAGTTCGATGGTCCAGATCAGGTGGCTGTCGGTCGGCTCCAGCGCGTCCAGCAACGGCACGCCGCTGTCGTCCATCTGCACCCGCATCGGGCCCAGTCGGCCCAGTTCGCGCAGCAGAAGCCCGGTCTCATTGGCGCTGGCGTAGAGGCGCGGATGCGGGCGGAAGACGATCTTCCAGCCGCCAGCAGCGGCAAGGGCCGACAGGTCAGGCAAGGGCGCCAAAGCCGCCAGATCGGGCAACGGCGGCAGGTCGGGTAGACCCGCCGGGGCGTCGAACGCCCCCAGGTCCATGGCGACGGGCGTGAAGCCGAAGTCGTCCTCTTCCGGCTCGGCCGTCGCGATCGGCGCGGCCCCGCCATAGGTCAGGGTCTCCAGCTCGGCGACCAGACCGGCCGAACGCGCCGGATCGACGGCGGCGCCCGCGCCGCGCGCGGCGGCGACGTGATCGGCCAGCACGTCCGAGGCGCGCAGCAGCGTCTTCACCGTCAGCTCGTCGCACGGCTTCCGGCCCGAGCGCAGCTCGTCCATCAGCGTCTCGAAGACGTGGGCGAAGCGCACCAGGTCCTCCAGCCCGAAGGCCCCCGCCCCGCCCTTCACCGAATGGACGGCGCGGAACACGGCGTTGATGACCTCGATGTCCGTCGAGCCGGACTCCAGCGTCAGCAGATTGCCTTCCAGATCGGCGAGCAGCTCCTCGCACTCCTGGAAGAAGGTCGCCTTGATGGCCTCGAACGGATCGTCGCTCATCGCCCCGTCTCTCTCTCGCCTAGGCCGCCACGCGGCGCACGGCGTCGACCAGACGCACGGGGTCGAACGGCTTGACGATCCAGCCGGTGGCCCCGGCCTCACGCGCGCGCTGCTTCTTGGCGGCGTCGCTCTCGGTCGTCAGGACCAGCACGGGAACGGCGCTGAACGCCGGGTCCGCCCGCATCCCCTCGATGAAGCCGAAGCCGTCCATGCGCGGCATGTTGATGTCGGTGATGACGATGTCGGGACTTTCGGCCTGAAGCACCTCCAGACCGTGGACGCCGTCCTCGGCCTGGACCACGCGATAGCCCGCGTCCTTGAGCGCCAGCATCAGCATGTCGCGCATGGTGCGCGAGTCGTCGACGGTCAGAACGGTCTTGGTCATTGAATTTCGTCCTGTGCGGAAAGATCGGAAGGCGAGGCGCCGAAGGCGCTCCATTGGGTCGTCAGCGCCTCGGAGGCATTGATGAAGGTCAAGGCCTGGCCGTCGGCGCGCCAGGTGCGGATCGCCGACAACAGCAGTTGCAGGCACAGCCCGCCCAGCCGCTCGACGGCCGAACCGTCCAGCGTCAGGGCCTGACCGCGCGCCGCCATCAGCTCGCCCTTCAGCGGCTCGGCCGCGCGCAGGTCCAGAACCGGGGCCAGAACGACCACAGCCGTCATCAGAACTCCTCCCAGCCGTCTTCCATGACTTCAGACTTCAGGGCGGCGCCGCCGCGTCCCATCGTCTTCAGGGCGGCGACCGTTTCGGCCACCGGCTGCGGCGTGCGGGCCGGCGCAGCGTCCGCAGCGACCGGCGCCGGCTGGGCCCTGAACGCCGGCTGGGCTTGAGACGCGGGCGCTGAAACACGCGCCGGAGTCGCGACCACGGTCGCGCCCTGGGCTACCTTGAAGCGGGCCACCGAGGCGGCCAGGACGTCGGCTTCCTGGGCCAGCGAATGGCTGGCGGCGGTCGATTCCTCGACCATCGCAGCATTCTGTTGCGTGACCTGATCCATCTGGTTCACGGCCGTGTTGACCTGTTGCAGGCCGGTCGCCTGCTCCTGGGCCGAGGCCGAGATTTCCGACATCAGCCCGTCGATCTCGGCCACCCCGGCGACGATGCGGCCCAGGGCCTCGCCCGTCTGGCCGACCAGGCTGACGCCCTGCTCCACCTGACGCCCCGAGGCGGTGATCAGAGTCTTGATCTCCTTGGCGGCCTCGGCCGAGCGCTGGGCCAGGGCTCGCACTTCGGAGGCGACCACGGCGAAGCCGCGACCGGCGTCGCCCGCGCGCGCCGCCTCGACGCCCGCATTCAGCGCCAGCAGATTGGTCTGGAAGGCGATCTCGTCGATCACGCCGATGATGGCGCCGATCTGGTTGGACGACTGTTCGATGGCGGTCATGGCGGCGACGGCGTCGCTGACCACGGCGCCCGAGGCCTCGGCCTCGTTGCGAGCGGTCTGCACGACGTGCGACGCCTGACGCGCGCCGTCGGCCGTCTTGTTCACCGTGGCGGTGATCTCATCCAGGGCGGCGGCGGTCTCTTCGAGGCTGGCGGCCTGTTGCTCGGTGCGGCGGGACAGATCGTCGGAGGCCTGGCTGATCTCGCCAGAGCCCGACCGGATCGCGGCGACATTGGAAATCACGGCCGCCACCGCCTGCTCCAGCTGCGAAATGGCGGCGTTGAAATCGGCCTTCAGCTGCTCGGCCTTGGGCGCGACGGCCGCCGTCATACGGTGGGTCAGGTCGCCGTTCGCCATGGCGCCCAGCCCCTGGGCCAGGGCCGTGATGGCGACGCGGTCTTCCTCGGCCGCCTGAGCCTTCTCAGCCTCGACCCGGACGCGCTCGTCCTCGGCCGCCTGGCGCTGCGCGGCGGACTCGGCCTCCAGACGATCCTTGGCGATCGCGGCGTCCTTGAAGGTCTGCACGGCGGCGGCCATCTGGCCGACCTCGTCCTTGCGGCCGGCGGCCGGCACGGCCACCGAGGTGTCGCCCGACGCCAGACGACGCATGGCCGACGTCATCGCCGTCAACGGCCTGGCCAGGACGTTGGTCAGCATCACGGCCATGCCGCCGGCCAGGGCCAGGGCCAGGACCAGGCCGCCGATCAGGATCATCCGCGCCGTCTTGGCCGTCGAAACCTGGACTTCGCCGTAAACGCGGCTTTCCTGCGCCTTCTTGTCCACCAAGGCGTTCAGGGTGGTCTCGACCGGGTCGATGAATTTGTCCGCTTCGCCGTTGCGGCCGACCATGGCGATGGCCTGCATCCAGCCGGCCTGATCCGTGACCAGGGCCTGGCCGCGCTGAACCACCTGCTTGTGCCATTCGTCGGCGGCGGCTCGCGCGGTCCGCACCTGGGGCGCGCTGGTCCTGTCGAGCTGGGTCACGCGATCCAGGCTCTTGTTGAAGCTCTGGCGATGCTCTTCCAGTCGCTGGAGATAATAGGCGTCACGCGACACGAGGAAGCCGCGATAGCTCGCCTCCTGGCGCGCCAGATAGAATTGCGCGGTCTCGGCCTCGCGCTGCACGGCGGAGGCGCGAACCCGGTCCAGGCGAGCGCCTTCCAGAGCATTGATCTGGAGGAAGACCATCGCGCCCATGGCGACGATGGCCAGAATGACGACCGCAAAGGCCGCCATCAGTTTCTTTTCGATCTTCAGGTCGCTCAACATGGCGTCCATCTAATTCTTCCCCCGTGAAGATTCTCTTGAGAGCCAAACCGGCTTTCGATCAGAAGTTGAAGCTCAGCGCGCCGACCAGGCGCCCGTCGTAGTTGTCGCCGAGATCGTGGCTGTCCGTGTCGTACCAGCGGACGTCCGCGGCCCACCGCTCGGTCAGGTTGTATTTCACGCCCAGATTCCAGGCGTTGTAGTCGGCCCCGCCGTCCGCCGAGCGCACCCCGAAGGCCGCCGAGGCCCTGGCCCGCGCCCCCAGCGCCGTCGCAGCCTGTGCCTCGATCCACCAGGCTTCCCTGGTCGCGGCGAAACCGTCCGGCGTATAGTTGACCCGCAGGCGTCCCGAGACGCGCCCGAACTTGCGCGACGCGTCAGCCTGATATTCCCAATAGTTGGCGTCGACGCCCGATCGCGTGCCGGGCAGATCGCGGTTCATCACCGAGAGATCAAAGGCGACCCCCGCCGCCCTGGGCCGCCAGCCCAGGGCCGTGATGATCTCGGCGTCCGATCCCTGGGACAGTTTGGCCGTCGAGGCGAAGACGCTGCCGTAGAAGGCGCCGTAGGACGCCTCCAGGTTGGCGTTCAGGCTCGGGTCGCCGGCGCTCTTGCCCAGTCCCTTGCCGACATATTCGCTGGCGACGCCGACTTGGGCGTCGAGGGATTGAGCCTGCGCAGGCGCCGACAGGACGATCGGCAGCGCCGCCGACAGGGCGATGAGAAGCCCGCCGGACAGCGGGGGATGAAACGCGCGGCCGCCATTCTGGCGCCGGGCGAGGAATTCGAAGGGCATTCAGACCTCTTTGAGACTGAGGCCTTTCTGAGCGGGACAACGGTAGCAATCGTAAACTCGACCGTACGTAGAAACCCGCAATTGCGCGCCTTTCTCATGCACAGCTTTTGCCGCACACAACCTTCAGCATAACTATTAACGATTAAGTAACCACGAACTCAGATTGCGTATATATCGACGTTATCGCAGAAATATTCATTTCTGACGCCCTCGAACAACTACAGTCGGCAATTGCGCGTCGAGCGAGACCTATCTAATAAGTCATCCTCGCCCGCCTCATGACGATGACGACACAGAAGGGCCCGGCTCCTGAATTATTGGAGACGAGGACTAGCTCGATTTACTCAGTATTGGACCGCCGCCTGCCTGACGCCATGCCCGCCCGGCGCCCTTTGGCGACGGCGATCGCCTTGTCGTGCGCCCTGGCCGCCGCCGCAGCCCTGACAGGGGCGCTGGCCGCGCCGTCGTTGGCGCGCGGCCTCGTCCCCCTCGCCCTGCTCCTGTCGCTGGCGGCTTCGGCGGCCCTGGTCCTGGTCTGGCGTCAGGCCTCCAGCCTCAGCGGCGCCCTGGCGGCGCGCGACGCCCTGCTGAACGTGGCCTTCCTGTCGACGGCGGCCCTGATGCTGACGCGTGACGGCAGGATCTCGCGCCTCAACGAGGCCGCCTGCGCCATGTTCAGAGTCAGAAAGGATGACGCCCTCGGGCGCCCTTTCGCCGATCTGGCGCCGGGGTTCGACATGGCCCTTCTGGCCGCTTCCGGATCATCGAACGGCCTGCTGGAGAACGACTCCGGCTCCTGGACCGGTCGACGATCGGACGGATCGGCCTTTCCGGTCGGCGTCCAGTTCGGCCTGACGCCCGGCGGTTCGGACGAGGACTATGTCGCCCTGAGTCTGGCCGACCTGACGCTGCGCCACGCCGCCGAAGCCCAGGCCCGCGAATTGCACGCCCAGTTGAACACCGTCTGGCGTCTGAACTCCCTCGGCGAGATGGCCGCCACCCTGGCCCATGAGCTCAACCAGCCGCTGAGCGCAGCCGGCGGCTATCTGCACGCCAGCCGGGCGGACATGGAGAAGGCCGGCTCCCTGGGCGACAGCGCCTGCCGCACCCTGGACCTGGCCCAGGCCCAGCTCCTGCGCGCGGGTCAGATCATCCGCCGCATCCGCGCCTTCCTGACCCAGGAGACCGGCGCCCTGGCGCAGGAACGCGCCTCGGTCATGGTCGAGAACATGAAGCAGATCCTGACCCGCATCGGCCAGGACAGGGGCGTCGCCGTCCACATCGACATGGCCGGGTTCTCCGATCGGGTGCAAGCCGACTGCATCCAGTTCCAGCAGGCCGTGGTCAATCTGGTCCGCAACGGCGTCGAGGCGGCGGCGGGCCGCGACGGCGCCGAGGTGCGTATCCTGGGCCGCGCCGAGGTCGACGGCTACCGCATCAGCATCGAGGACAACGGCCCCGGCGTCGCCGACGATCAGCGCGAGCGCCTGTTCCAGCCCATGACCAGCACCAAGCCCGGCGGCATGGGACTGGGCCTGTCCGTCACCCGCACCATCGTCGAACGGCACGGCGGCGCCCTGGATCTGCACCGCAGCTCGGCCCTGGGCGGGGCGGCCTTCTTCTTCACCCTGCCCTTGGATCAGGAGGCCGAGGCCGCATGAGCGATCACTCCGTCTTCATCATCGACGACGATCCGGCCGTCCGGGACGCCCTCCTGCGGGTGTTGCGCGGACGCGGGGTGCGCGCGCGCGGCTTCGCCAGCGGGACCGAATTCTTCGCCGCCCTGCCTGAAGACGCTTCGGCCTGCGTCATCACCGACGTGCGGATGCCGGGGATGGGCGGCGCGGAGATCGTGCGCCGCCTGGCCGACCTGCGCGAGACCTGGCCCGTGATCGTCATCACCGGACACGCCGACGTCTCCATGGCGGTTGAGATGATGAAGGCCGGCATCGTCGACTTCATCGAAAAGCCGTTCGATCCCGCCCGCCTGGTCGAGGTGGTGAAGGGCTGCCTGGCCCAGCTCGGCGATCTGGACGCCCGTCAGCAGGCCCGCCAGCAGACCCGCCAACGCCTGGCCCGCCTGACCCCGCGCGAGCGCCAGGTGTTCGACGCCCTGGTGGCCGGCGCCTCCAACAAGGAGATGGCCCTGAACCTGAAGATCAGCCCGCGCACGGTCGAGGTCTTCCGCGCCAAGGTCATGACCAAGATGGAGGCCGACAGCCTGTCGGCCTTGGTGCGCATGGGCCTGATGCTGACCTAAAGGTTTCCACCGCCTTGCAGCCGCGCCCGCTCCGGCGCGTTATGTCGGCTTCCCCCTGTTCCGGTCTTGCGTCCAAGGAGCCGCCCCATGTCCGATCCCGCCCGCCTGCTGCGCCGTCAGGCCTATGTCGACGGCCGCTGGATCGACGCCGACGGCGGCGGAACCATCGAGGTGACCAATCCGGCCACGGGCGAGGTGCTGGCCACGGTCCCCGACATGGGCGCTGTTGAAACCCGCCGCGCCGTCGCCGCCGCCGAGGCCGCGATGAAGCCCTGGGCCGCCAGGACGGCGGGCGAGCGCGCCCGCATCCTTCGTCGCTGGTTCGGCCTGATGATGAGCGAGCAGGACGCCCTGGGCCGCCTGCTGACCCGCGAACAGGGCAAGAGCCTGACCGAGGCAAAGGGCGAGATCGCCTACGCCGCCAGCTTCATCGAATGGTTCGCCGAGGAGGGCAAACGCACCTATGGCGAGGTCATCCCCAGCCATGACGCCTCCAAGCGCCTCGTGACGCTGCGCCAGCCGGTCGGGGTGGTCGGGGCGATCACGCCGTGGAACTTCCCCGCCGCCATGATCACCCGCAAGGTCGGCCCGGCCCTGGCCGCCGGCTGCGCCGTGGTGCTGAAGCCCGCCAGCCAGACGCCGCTGTCGGCCCTGGCGCTGGCCGTTCTGGCGGAAGAGGCGGGCCTGCCGCCCGGCCTGTTCAACGTCGTCACCGGCTCGGCCTCGGCCATCGGCGGCGAACTGACGTCCAATGAGACGGTGCGCAAGATCAGCTTCACCGGCTCGACCGAGATCGGCCGTCTGCTGATGCAGCAGTCGTCGCAGACCATCAAGAAGATGAGCCTGGAGCTGGGCGGCAACGCCCCCTTCCTCGTCTTCGACGACGCCGATGTGGACGCCGCCGTGGCGGGCGCCGTCGCCTCGAAGTACCGCAACGCGGGCCAGACCTGCGTCTGCACCAACCGCTTCTATGTGCAGGCCGCCGTCCATGATGAATTCGTCGCCAAGCTGACGAAGGCCACCGAAGCGCTGAAAGTCGGAAACGGCCTGGACGACGGCGTGCAGATCGGCCCCCTGATCGACGAGAAGGCGGTGAAGAAGGTCGAGGAGCACGTCGCTGACGCCCTGTCCAAGGGCGCGACCCTGCTGACCGGCGGCGAACGTCATAAACTGGGCCGCACCTTCTTCCAGCCGACGGTGCTGTCAGGCGTGACCCAGGACATGCAGATGTGCCGCGAGGAGACCTTCGGCCCCGTCTCCGGCGTCGTCCGCTTCGAGACGGAAGAGGAAGGCATCGCCCTGGCCAACGACACCATTTTCGGGCTGGCGGGCTATTTCTATGCCCGCGACCTGAGCCGCGTCTGGCGCGTGGCCGAGGCGCTGGAGACCGGCATGATCGGCATCAACACCGGCCTGATCTCCACCGAAGTCGCGCCCTTCGGCGGGATCAAGCAGTCGGGCCTCGGCCGCGAAGGCTCCAGCCACGGCATCGAGGACTACCTGGAGATCAAATACCTCTGCATGGGCCTCTGACTCCCTCTCCCGATGGGAGAGGGCTTGAGCCTCCGAGAGCGAAGCGATTGGCGTAGGCGAAAGGGTGAGGGTTCGCGGTGGAAGTCGGCCGAAGGCCGTGGCGCATCCTTTCAACCTCTCTGGCTTGGTGAACTAAGAGGCAATCTGCTGTTGCGCGACGGCTCGCGCCGACTGACGTCTTAGCCCCTCACCCTTTCGCGCCAGAACGATCGCTGCGCTCTCGTGCGCTCAAGCCCTCTCCCGCCGGGAGAGGGAAACATGATTATTCGACCAAGGTCGCTCTCCGCAAATCCCGTTTCCTGCTGTCACTCTCCCTTCCGACGCTCGGCGCAAAGCACGCCGGGCGCGAGGGAAACGCGCCGCGCATTGCGGCCGCACAGGAAGGGACTGCCCATGACCGACCGCACCATGGGTGCGGCGGACGGCGGCGAGCACACGGTCGACAAGAACGACCGGCTGGTGATTCTCGCCTCCTCCGTCGGCACCGTCATCGAATGGTACGACTTCTATCTCTACGGCTCTCTGGCCGCGATCATCTCCGCCCAGTTCTTCTCGGGCGTGAACGAGACCACCGGCTTCATCTTCGCCCTGATGGCCTTCGCCGCCGGTTTCGCGGTGCGCCCGTTCGGGGCCATCGTCTTCGGCCGCATGGGCGACCTGTGGGGACGCAAGAACACCTTCCTGGTGACCATGCTGCTGATGGGCATCTCGACCTTCGTGGTCGGCCTGCTGCCGCCCTACGCCGCCATCGGCATCGCCGCCCCGATCATCCTGGTGCTGATGCGCCTGATCCAGGGCCTGGCGCTGGGCGGTGAATACGGCGGTGCCGCCACCTACGTCGCCGAGCATGCCCCCGACGGCAAGCGCGGCTTCTACACCTCCTTCATCCAGATCACCGCCACCGTGGGCCTGCTGCTCAGCCTGGCCGTGATCCTAGGCGTCCGCTTCAGCATCGGCGAGGAAGCCTTCGTCGCATGGGGCTGGCGCATCCCCTTCCTGGTCTCGATCCTGCTGCTGGGCGTGTCCCTGTGGATCCGCCTGAAGCTGTCGGAAAGCCCGGCGTTCAAGCGCATGAAGGCCGAGGGCAAGGGATCGACCACCCCGCTGAAGGACAGCTTCATGAAGTGGCCGAACCTGAAGCTGGTGCTGATCGCCCTGTTCGGCCTGGCGGCCGGTCAGGCCGTGGTCTGGTACACGGGTCAGTTCTACGCCCTGTTCTTCCTGGAGAAGACGCTGAGGGTCGATCCGACACTGGCCAACATCATGATCGCCGCCGCCCTGGCGCTGGCGACGCCCTTCTTCATCATCTTCGGCTGGCTGTCGGACAAGATCGGCCGCAAGCCCATCATCATGGCGGGCTGCCTGCTGGCCGCCGTGACCTACTTCCCGCTGTTCGGCGCCCTGACGGAGGCGGCCAACCCGCGCCTGGCCGCTGCGGCGGAGTCGTCGCCGGTGACCGTCATCGCCGACCCGGCCGACTGCCACTTCCAGTTCGACCCCGTCGGCAAGACCGTCTTCAACAGCTCGTGCGACGTCGCCAAGACCCATCTGGCCAAGGCGGGCGTCACCTACGTCAATGAGGCCGCTCCCGCCGGAGCCGTGGCCCAGGTGCGCATCGGCGACCAAGTGGTCGACAGCTTCAACGGCAAGACCATGCCCAAGGCCGAGTTCGACGCGCAGAAGAAGACTTGGGACGCCGGCCTGACCGCCGCCCTGACCGAAGCCGGCTATCCGGCCAAGGCCGACAGCGAACTGGTCAACAAGCCCCTGGTGATCGGCATCCTGTTCCTGCTGGTGCTGTATGTGACCATGGTCTACGGCCCGATCGCCGCCGCCCTGGTGGAGATGTTCCCGACCAAGGTGCGCTACACCTCCATGTCGCTGCCCTATCACATCGGCAACGGCTGGTTCGGCGGCTTCCTGCCGACCACGGCCTTCGCCATGGTCGCGGCCACGGGGAATATCTACTACGGCCTCTGGTACCCCATCGCCATCGCCGTGCTGACCCTGATCGTCGGCGTCCTCTTCGTGAAGGAAGGCAAGGACGTGAACATCCACGACTAGGCGCGACGGCTTCCTTCTCCCCTTGTGGGAGACGGTGGCTCGCGGAGCGAGACGGATGAGGGGTGTCTGCGCTTCGGCGTCCGGTTCGGCGCAGTTCTGTCTTCGATGCGTTTCAGAGGCCGCGCCGCCACCCCTCATCCGAGCGCCTCCGGCGCCCACCTTCTCCCACAAGGGGAGAAGGGTCACGGGGCGCTAGTATTTCGCCAACCTGCGGGTGGTCCGGCTTCGGCCTGGCCGCCCTCTTTTTCACTTGCCCGCGCGATCGCGCCCGGCCCAGATGACCTCCATGTTCAGCCTCGCCACCCTGGCCCTGACAGCCTTCTACATGGCCGCCCTGTTCGGCGTCGCCTGGTGGTACGAGCGGCCACAGATCAAGGCGCGGCGCGGGATGCTGGGGCCGTCGCTCTATGCGCTGTCGCTGGCCATCTACTGCACGTCGTGGACCTATTACGGCGCCGTCGGCACGGCGGCGCGCGACGGGTGGGAGTATCTGCCCATCTACGCCGGGCCGATCCTGGGGCTGACCCTGCTGCTGCCGCTGTGGCGGCGCATCGCCTCGGCCGCCCGACGCGAGAACGTCGGCTCGATGGCCGACTTCATCTCATCCCGCTACGGCAAGAGCCCGGCGCTGGGCGCGGCGGTGGCCGGCGTCGCCATTCTGGGCTCGGTCCCCTACATCGCGCTGCAGCTCAAGTCGCTGTCGATGGCGGGCGAGATGATCACGGTCGGCACCCCCGTCGCCGGGTCCGAGAGCCTGACCGTCCTGGTCATGGCGGCGGTTCTGGCCGGGTTCGCCATCCTGTTCGGCGCGCGACGGCCCGACCTGACCGAGCATAACCGCGGCCTGATCCAGGCCATCGGCATCGAGTCCATCGTCAAGCTGGCCGCCCTGCTGGCCGTGGCCGTTTTCGCCGTCTTCCTGCTGGCCGCCTCGCCGTCGCGACAGGCCGTGACCGACAGCCTGGGCCAGTTGGGGACATGGCCGCACATCGACGCCCGCTTCATGGCCATCACCCTGGTGGCGACCCTGGCCATCTTCTGCCTGCCGCGTCAGTTCCACGTCGCCTTCGTCGAGGGCGGCGATCCGGCCCAGGTGCGCCGCGCGCGCTGGATCTTCCCGCTGTATCTGATCCTGACCACGCTGGCCGTCCTGCCGCTGGTTGCGGCCGGCGGGCTGTTCACGCCCCAGACTAATCCCGACCTGCTGGTGCTGGCCCTGCCCCTGGGCGAGCGGCAGAGCCTGCTGACCGCCGTGGTCTTCGTCGGCGGCTTCTCGGCCGCCACCGCCATGGTCATCGTCGAGGCCGTGGCCCTGTCGGCCATGGTGTCCAACAACCTGGTCCTGCCGTTGATGGGCGCCGGCCGGCGGCGCGGCGCGGCCCCGCCTGACATGGCGCGCACCCTGCTGAACATCCGACGCCTGGCCATCGTCGGCCTGCTGCTGCTGGCCTGGCTCTATTATCTGGCGATGGACCGGAGCAGCGGTCTGGCCGCCATCGGCCTGGTGTCCTTCGCCGCTCTGGCCCAGTTGGCGCCGTCGCTGTTCGGCGCGGTGCTGTGGCGCGGCGGGCGGGCCAGCGGCGCCCTGGCCGGGCTGGCGGCGGGGATGGCGGTCTGGGCCGTCATGCTGGCCGCGCCGCAGCTGGCGCCCGGCTTCGGCCTGAACGTCCCCGCCATGCTGGGGCTGGAAGACCCGTTCGCGGCGGGCGTCTTCCTGAGCCTGGCGCTGAACCTAGGCGTCTTCGTCCTGGTGTCGCGGGCGCGGCCGCCCCGCCTGATCGACCGGGTCCAGGCCCGCGCCTTCGTCGACCGGCTCGGCCCCGACTGGATGGAGGGGCGCGGCGGCTCGGCCGGGGCCTCGGTCGGCGACCTGCGCGCCCTGGTCGCCCGCTTCATCGGCGACGAGCGGGCCGAGCGCGCCTTCGCCGCCTGGGCGCGCGAAACGGATATCAGGCTGAAGGACGCCGACCCCGCCGACGCGACGCTGGCCCGCGCGGCCGAACGGATGCTGGCGGGGGCCGTCGGCGCCGCCGCCGCCCGCCGTGTCCTGGCCGCCGCCCTGGCCGCCGGGGGCCGCGCGCCCGAGGACGTGGTGCGGATGCTCGACGAGGCGTCCCAGGCCGTCCAGTTCAACCGCGACCTGCTGCAGACCACGCTCGACAACATCGATCAGGGCGTCAGCGTGGTGGACGAGGACCTGCGCCTGACCGCCTGGAACCGTCGCTATGTCGAGATGTTCGACCTGCCCGCCGGCTTCGTCCACGTCGGCCTGCCCGTCGCCGCCGTCTATCGCCTGAACGCCGAACGCGGCGAGGCGGGCGTGCCCGATCATGAGATCGACGCCTGGGTCGAGCGGCGGCTGGAGGCCCTGGCCCGCCGCATCCCCCACGACCACGAGCGCGAGCAGCCCGACGGCCGCATCCTGCGCTCGTCCGGGGCGCCCATTCCCGGCGGCGGCTACGCCACCAGCTACACCGACATCACCGCCCTGCGCCGCGCCGCGCGCGAGCTGGAAGAGGCCAATGAACGGCTGGAAGCCCGCGTCGCCGACCGCACCGAACGGCTGGAGGAGGCCCGCCGCGCGGCCGAAGACGCCACCGCCTCCAAGACCCGCTTCCTCGCCGCCGCCAGCCACGACCTGCTGCAGCCGCTGCACGCCGCCCGCCTGTTCATCGCCGCCCTGAGGGAGGACGCGGATCTGGCCGGATCGCCCGCGCGCGGCCTGGCGACCAACGCCGACCGCGCCATCGACAGCGCCCACCGTTTGCTGACCGCCCTGCTGAACCTGTCCAAGCTGGAGGCGGGCGGGGTCCAGCCCGCCGTGGCGCCGCTGTCCCTGGGCGGTCTGTTCGACGAACTGGCGCGCGAGTTCACGCCCCTGGCCCGCGCCAAGGGCCTGACCCTGACGGCGGCGCCCTCCAGCCTGTGGATCGCCTCGGACCGCGACCTGCTGCGCTCAATGCTGCAGAACCTGATCGCCAACGCCATCCGCTACACCGACCGAGGCCGTGTGCTGATCGGCGCCCGGCGCGACGGCGAGCGGGTGCAGATCCTGGTCAGCGACACGGGGCGCGGCATCGCAGAGGCCGACCGCCAGGCCGTCTTCGGCGAGTTCGTCCGCCTGCCCGGCGCGCCGGTGGACGAGCCGGGCGCCGGCCTGGGCCTGGCCATCGTCCAGAAGCTGTCAGACCTGCTGGGCCACCCTCTTTCGCTGGCCTCGCACGTCGGGCGCGGCACGACCTTCCGCGTCGCCGTTCCCCGCGCCGCCGCCCGGCCTGAGCCCGAGATCGTGGTTGATGATCGTCGCCTGCCGCTGGCGGGCCTGCGGGTGCTGTGCGTGGACAACGAGCCCGCCATTCTCGACGCCCTAACGGCCCTGCTCGACCGCTGGGGCGCGCAGGCCGTGACCGCCCGTTCAGTCGCCGAAGCGCGCACGGCCGTCGGCCCGTTCGACGCGGCCCTGGTCGACCTTCACCTGGGCGACGACGAGCCGGACGGACTGGCCGCCGTGGATGAGTTGCGCGCGCAGGGGGTCAGGCGCATCGCGCTGGTCACCGCCGACACCCGCGACGGCCTGAAGGAGAAGGCGGCGGCGGCCGGCGCCGTGCTGCTGCCGAAGCCGGTCAAACCGGCGGCGCTGAAGGCGTTCCTGAGGAGCTGACCCTTCTCCCTCCCCTTCATGGGGAGGGTGGTCGAAGCGAAGCGGAGACCGGGTGGGGAGGGCCGAGTGATCCTGGCCTCGGCCTCTGACCACCAAGCCGCCCCCACCCGACTTCGGCCTGACGGCCTCAGCCACCCTCCCCATAAAGGGGAGGGAGAAAGCGTGCCTAAATATCCAGCGACTGCGCCAGGATCACCGCCTGGGTCCGGTTCTGCACGCCCAGCTTGCGAAAGACGCTCGTCAGGTGCGCCTTGATCGTCGCCTCGGTGACGCCCAGGTCGAAGGCGATCTGCTTGTTCAGCCGCCCGACCTTCAGCCCCTCCAGAATCCGCAGCTGCGACGGCGTCAGGCTGGCGATGCGGGCTTGCAGGTCGGCCTCTTCCTCGCTCGCCGCCTCGACCTCGGGCGCCCAGGTCTCGCCTTCGAGGATGGCCCGGATCGCCTCGACCATTTCGGGCAGGGCGGCCGATTTGGGGATGAAGCCCGCCGCCCCCAGCGCCAGGGCGCGGCGGATGGTCGGCGCCTCCTCGCTGGCCGAGACCACGGCGACCGGCACGGCCGGATGATCGGCGCGGATCAGGGTCAGGCCCGTCATGCCGTCCACGTCCGACAGCTTCAGGTCCAGCAGCAGCAGGTCCGTCGGCGCCGCGCCCAGCGCGGCCTGCGCCTCGGCCAGGCTGGCGCATTCGACGATCTGCGCGCCTTCGGACGCCTTTTCGACGGCCGAGGTCAGGGCCGCGCGAAACAGGGGGTGGTCGTCGGCGACGACGATGCGGTCCATGGACGTCCTTCCCGCGCGCGGTTCTTGTTCATCGGCCGCGTCGCGACGACACCATGCCGCGCCTCGACTTTGGTCGAAACTAGACGAATGGCTAATGGCCGCAAACCCTGACCGAGCGGAATGCTGCCGTCCTGAGGCCTGCGACAGACAGGCCCGGAACAACGGTCTGGGAGGACCTCGCATGGGAAGCTGCCGTCTGTTCGGCGGCGCGGCTGCGGCCGCGTTGCTGCTTGTCCCCGGCGCCGCACTGGCTCAAGAGGCCAGCGTCGCCCTGGAAGCCCGCATCGCCCAGCTCGAAGCCGAGCTGAACAGCCTGAAGTCCGAAGTCGCCGCCTCTCGCACCCAGCAGGCGTCGCAGGCCCAGGACATCATCCGTCTGGAGACGCGTCCGGCGCCGGCGCCTGTCTCCGCGCCGGCGCCGCCTTCGGACGGCTTCCGCATCGGCGACCACACGGTGAAGTTCGGCGGCTTCATCAAGACCGACTTCACGGCGTCGAAATATTCCGGCGGCGACCCCGCCAACGGCGATCCCTTGCGCGACTATCACCTGCCCGGCGCCATCCCCGTCGGCGGCGACAGCGAGGACGTCGCGACCGACTTCAACGCCCGCCAGACCCGTTTCTGGCTGACCACCGACGGCATGGTCGGCGGCCACAAGATCGGCACGCGGCTGGAGATGGACTTCCAGACCCTGCCCGGCTCGGGCGACCAGCGCACGACCAGCGGCTCGAACCCCGCCCTGCGCCGCGCCTTCGTCACCATCGACAACTGGCTGATCGGCCAGGAGTGGACCAACTTCCAGAACACCGCCGTCCTGCCGGAATCGGCGGACTTCGTCGGCGCGGCCGAGGGCACGGTCTTCGCCCGTCAGGCCCAGGTCCGCTACACGCGCGGTCCCTTCTCCATCGCGCTGGAGAACCCCGAGACGACCGTCACCCCCTTCGGCGGCGGCGCGCGGATCATCGCCGACGACAACAGCCTGCCCGACCTGACCGCCCGCTACGCGCTGAGCCGTCCGTGGGGCGCGGTCCAGTTGTCCGGCCTGGTGCGTCAGCTGAAGTATCAGAACCCGGCGACCGACATCGATTCGACCGCCACAGGCTGGGGTCTGTCGGCCTCGGCGCTATTCAAGGTCGGGGCCCAGGACGACATCCGCCTGATGCTGACCGGCGGCGAAGGCATCGGCCGCTATGTCGGGCTGAACTTCTCCAACGACGCGGTGCTGGACGCCTCGGGCGAGCTTGAGGCCATCGGCGTGGTCGCGGGCTTCGCCGCCTATCGCCACGTCTGGGCGCCGGGCTGGCGCTCCAGCCTGATCTGGTCCACGCAGAAGGTCGACAACGACGTCGCCCTGACCGGCGCGGCCGCCAACCGCTCGGCCCAGAGCCTTCACGCCAATCTGATCTGGTCGCCGGTTGCGGCGTTTGATGTCGGCGCCGAGGTGATGTTCGCTGATCGCAAACTCGAGTCAGGGCTGGACGGCGACATGACCCGTCTGATCCTGTTCGCCAAATACGGCTTCTAAGGCCGAAGAAGAAAAAGACCCTGGAGGAAAATCGCGTGTCTGATCCGGAAATCTATCCCGTCCCCGCCGAACTGGCCGCCCGCGCCCACATGGACCGCGCCGGCTATGAAGCGGCCCGGATTCAGGCGCGAGAGACCCCTGACGCCTTCTGGGCTACGCAGGCCGAGCGGCTGGACTGGATGACCTTTCCGACCAAGATCAAGGACGTCTCCTTCAAGAAGGAAGACTTCCGCATCCGCTGGTTCGAGGACGGGGTGCTGAACGCCTCGGTCAACTGCATCGACCGCCACCTGCCCGCCCGCAGGGACGAGGTCGCCATCATCTGGGAAGGCGACGAACCGACCGACAGCGAAACCGTCACCTTCGGCCAGCTTCATGAGCGTGTGTGCCGCCTGGCGAACGTGCTGAAGGCCAACGGCGTCAAGAAGGGCGACCGCGTCACCATCTATCTGCCGATGATCCCCGAAGCGGCCTACGCCATGCTGGCCTGCGCCCGCATCGGCGCCGTGCATTCGGTCATCTTCGGCGGCTTCTCGCCCGACAGCATCGCCGGGCGGATCGAGGACTGCGAATCCACCTTCGTCATCACCGCCGACGAGGGCTGCCGCGCCGGCAAGCGCGTGCCGCTGAAGGCCAACGTCGACAAGGCGTTGGAGAAGGTCGCGGGCGTGAAGACGGTCGTGGTCCTGCGCCATACCGGCGCCGAGGTTCCCTTCGTCGCGGGCCGCGACCTGGACTGGGGCGCTGAGGTCGAGAAGGCCTCGCCCGACTGCCCGCCCGAGCCGATGAACGCCGAGGACCCGTTGTTCATCCTCTACACCTCGGGCTCGACCGGAAAGCCCAAGGGCGTGCTGCACACCACCGGCGGCTATCTGTTCTGGGCCAGCTATACGCATGAGTTGGTGTTCGACTATCGCCCCGGCGAGGTCTTCTGGTGCACCGCCGACGTGGGTTGGGTCACGGGCCACACCTATGTGGTCTACGGCGCCCTGGCCAATGCGGCGACCAGCCTGATGTTCGAGGGCGTGCCCAACTATCCGACCGTCAGCCGCTTCTGGGAGGTGGTGGACAAGCATCAGGTCAACATCTTCTACACCGCCCCCACGGCCCTGCGCGCCCTGATGCGCGACGGCGACGCGCCGGTGAAGGCGTCCAGCCGCAAGTCCCTGCGCCTGCTGGGCACGGTCGGCGAGCCGATCAACCCCGAGGCCTGGCGCTGGTATCATGAGGTCGTCGGCGAGGGCCGCCTGCCCATCGTCGACACCTGGTGGCAGACCGAGACGGGCGGCGCCCTGATCTCGCCCCTGCCCGGCGCCACGGACCTGAAGCCCGGCTCGGCGACCAAGCCCCTGCCCGGCGTCGAGCTGCAGATCGTCGACGCCGACGGCGCGGTTCTGGACGGCGCGACCGAGGGCAATCTGTGCATCACCGACAGCTGGCCGGGCCAGATGCGGACGGTCTATGGCGACGACCAACGCTTCTTCGAGACCTATTTCTCGACCTATCCGGGCAAGTATTTCACCGGCGACGGCTGCCGCCGCGACGAGGACGGCTATTACTGGATCACCGGCCGGGTCGATGACGTCATCAACGTCTCGGGCCACCGCATGGGCACCGCCGAGGTCGAGAGCGCGCTGGTCCTGCACGACGACGTGGCCGAGGCCGCCGTCGTCGGCTTCCCCCACGATATCAAGGGCCAGGGCATCTACGCCTATGTCACCCTGAACAAGGGGGTTGAGGCTACCGAAGACCTGCGCAAGGCCCTGATCGCCCAGGTCCGCGAGGAGATCGGCCCCATCGCCGCCCCTGACGTGATCCAGTGGGCGCCCGGCCTGCCCAAGACCCGCTCGGGCAAGATCATGCGGCGCATCCTGCGCAAGATCGCCGAGAACGAACTGGGCGCCCTGGGCGACACCTCGACGCTGGCCGATCCGTCGGTCGTGGATGATCTGGTGAAGAACCGGGCGGCGTAGACATCCAAATCCGCTCATCCCGGCGGACGCCGGGGTGAGCGGTACATCATTCAGCTCCCCCCGAAGAGGCGGTCCCGAACGGCGCAAGCTGGACGGGGCCGCCCGCCTCGGCTTCAGTGCCGGACATGAGCGGAACCCTCGACGGCCTGACCATCATCGAAATCGCCGGCATCGGCCCCGCCCCCTTCTGCGGCATGATGCTGGCCGATCATGGGGCCGAGGTAGTGCTGGTCCACCGCCCCGGCGCCGCGCCCGACCCGCGCGATCCCCTGAACCGCAGCCGCGCCCGCCTGGTCGAGGCCGACCTGAAGACGCCCGAAGGCGCCGCCCTGATCCGCGACCTCATCCGCACCGCCGACGGCCTGATCGAGGGCTTCCGTCCCGGCGTGATGGAGCGTCTCGGCCTCGGGCCCGACGCGCTGCTGGCCGACAACCCGCGCCTCGTCTACGGCCGCATGACCGGCTGGGGTCAGGACGGGCCGCTGGCCCCGGCGCCGGGCCACGACATCGACTACATCGCCGTCTCGGGCGCCCTGCACGCCTTCGGCCGAGCGGGCGAGAAGCCGACCCCGCCGATCAACATGGTCGGCGACTTCGGCGGCGGCGGCATGCTGCTGGCCTTCGGCATGGTGGCGGGCCTGCTGAAGGCCCAGCGCACCGGGCGCGGCGACGTCATCGACTGCGCCATGACCGACGGCTCCTCCCTGCTGATGAGCATGATCTGGGGCTTCCGCCAGAACCTGCCCGCGCCCCTGCCGCCCAGCCTGGCCTGGCGCGACGAGCGCGGCGTCAACCTGCTCGACACGGGCGCGCCGTTTTACGAGGTCTATGAGACGAAGGACGGCAAATACCTCGCCGTCGGCGCCATCGAACCGGCCTTCTACATCGCCCTGATGCGGCTGACGGGGCTGGCCAGCGATCCTGACTTCGCCATACCGTTCGACCCGGCTCAGTGGCCAAGGCTGAAGGACAAGCTGGCTGCCGTCTTCCGCACCCGCACCCGCGACGACTGGTGCAACGACCCCGACGCCCAAGCCGCCTGCGTCGCCCCCGTCCTGTCCATGACCGAGGCGCCCGACCACCCGCACAACCGCGCCCGCAACGCCTTCGTCACCGCGCAGGGCGTGGTGCAGCCCGCGCCTGCGCCCCGGTTCCGAAACAGTCCGGCAAAGCAGCCCATATAATCCCGCTCACCCCGGCGGACGCCGGGGCCCAGTGCTTTGGCCCCACCCGCGCGGCATGAACAACCAGGCCTCGCGCGCGCTGCTCTTACTAGGTCGCGGCGTCCGCCGGGATGAGCGGAGGTAAGGTCACCCTCCGTCGGTCCACACCGTCTTGTAGAGGTCGAACCGCCGATCGCGCAGGTTCCGCACCGTCCCCTGCGCCTTGGCCCAGGCCAGATCGGACAGGTCCAGGTCCGCCACCGTCACCGTTTCCACGTTCTCGCTGGCCTCAGCCGCCACCCCGTCGCGCGCGAAAGGGAAGTCGCACGGCGTCAGAATGCACGACTGCGCATACTGGATGTCCATATTCTCGACGTTGGGCAGGTTGCCGACATTGCCCGACAGGACGACGTAGCACTGGTTCTCGATGGCCCGCGCCTGCGAGCAATAACGCACCCGCAGATACCCCTGCCGGTTGTCGGTGCAGAAGGGGGTGAACAGGATGCGCGCCCCCTCGTCCGCCAGACGCCGCGCCAGTTCGGGGAACTCGGAATCATAGCAGATCATCACCCCGATCGGCCCGCAGTCGGTCGGGATGGCGTGGACCCGGTCGCCGCCCTTGATGTTCCACCAGTGGCGCTCGTTCGGGGTCGGGTGGATCTTCTCCTGCTCATGCACCGAGCCGTCGCGCAGGAAGACGTAGGCGACATTCTGGATCTCGCCGTCCTCGGTCCGCGTCGGGTGCGAGCCGCCGATGATGTTGACGTTGTAGCCGACCGCCAGCTCGCGCATCGCCTCGACGAAGCGCGGCGTGTAGCGGGTCAGGGCCTCGATCGATTCCGCAGGCGTCAGCTTCTTCGTCTCCAGCGACAGCAGCTGAAGCGTGAACAGCTCGGGGAAGACCACGAAGTCGGCGCGATAGTCCGACCCCACGTCGACGAAATATTCGACGTTGTCCATGAACTCGCCGAAGCTCTCGACCTTGCGCATCTGCAGCTGGACGGTGGCGACGCGCACCGTCTCCTTGACCGCAAAGGCCGCCCCCTTGCCCGTCGCCTCGACATAGTAGGGGTTGCGCCAGACCCAGCGCGCCGCATGGCCCAACGACGCCTTGTCCGACGGCAGATAGTTCAGCAGCACCCCCGCCGGCTCGAACCCCGAGCGCTGATGAAAGGCCATGATCGGGTCCTTCACCTTGCGGTCGCGCACCGCCTCGACATAGGCGTTCGGGTCGGGATAGGCGGCGCGGCGGCGCGCCAGCCCCGGCATCCGCCCGCCGAAGACCACGCCCTTCAGGTTCTGCGCCTCGCACAGGTCGCGGCGCGCGTCATACAGGCGCTGGCCGATGCGCAGGCGGCGCCGGGCGGGGTCGACGCAGACCTCCATGCCGTACAGCCACTCGCCCTCGGGATCGTGCCGCGCGCCATAGCCGCCGCCGGTGATCTGGTCCCAGGTGTGCGGCCCCATGGCCGATTTTTCGTCAATGCGGAAGCTGGCGGCGTAGCCGACGATCTCGCCCTCGAACTCGACCACGAACTGGCCGTCGGGATAGGTGGCGATCTGGCCGCGCAGCATCCCCGCCGTATAGGGCGGCATATCCTTGTAGACCCGCGCCACCAGGGCGTTGATCCCGGCGACGTCGCCCATGCGGGCGTTGCGGATGGTCAGGACGGCGGGCTTGGCCGGTTCGGCGGTCTGGGTGGTTTGGGCGGTCTGAAGATCAGTCATGCACTCCCTAACGCTCGAGCTTGGCCGTTGGATCATTTCATCGTCTTGGACCGGCATGAGGATAGGCGCACAATGGCGTCATGTCCGGCATGACGCAGGAAATCGAACTGAAATTTCGGCTGGGACCGGGCGCCGCCGCCCGCCTGGCCGCCCACCCGGCCCTGGCGGGCGAGGACAGCGTGCAGTCCCTGCGCTCCGTCTATTTCGACACGCCCGACCAGGTGTTGCGGCGCGCCGGCTGGGGGTTGCGAGTACGCGCCACGGGACGCGGCTTCGTCCAGACCCTGAAGGGCCAGACCGGCGGCGACGTTCTCAACCGCGCCGAATGGGAGACGCCGGTCGCCGGCGAAGCCCTCGACTGGAAAGCGCTGAAGGCGACGCCCGCCGCCGCCCTGCTGAAAGGCCGCCGCCGCGACCTGGCTCCCCGTTTCGCCAGCACGGTGCGCCGCCGCACCCGTCTGGTCGCCTTCGACGGCGCGGTGATCGAGGCCGCCTATGACGAGGGCGAACTGTCGGCGGGCGACCGCGTCGAACCCCTGCGCGAACTCGAACTGGAGCTGAAGGGCGGCCCGCCCCAGGCTCTGTTCGCCCTGGCCCGGCGCCTGTCGGCCGACATCGCCCTGGTCCCCCTGTTCGAGAGCAAGGCCGAGCGCGGCTGGCGCCTGGCCTTGGGGGCGGAGCGCGCCCCCCGCACCGCCCTCGCCGATCCCCTGCCCCGCGCCCTGAGCGCCGAGGCCGCCCTGCGCCGCACGGCCCTGGCCGCCCTGGGCCAGGTCTCGGCCAACGCCGAACTGCTGCGCCGGGTGCGTCGGCCCGAGGCCCTGCATCAGCTGCGCGTGGGCCTGCGTCGCCTGCGCGCCGCCCTGTCCGTGTTCGCCCCCCTGCTGGGCGAGGACGCCGCTCCCGTCGTCGCCGAGCTGAAATGGCTGGCGCATGAGACCGACGCCGCCCGCGGCCTCGACGTCTTCATCCGCGATGTCTTCCACCCCGCCGCGCTGGAGACGCCCGACCCCGACCTCGCTCCCCTGGGCCTGCGACTGCTGGCGGCCCGCAGCGGCGCCTACCGCCGGGCGATGGCGGCGATCGATTCGCCGCGCTACGCCGCCCTGATGTTCGAGGCTCTGGCCTGGATCGAGACCGGCGCCTGGCGCAGCGACCCCGATCCGGTGCGGACCTGGCGTCGACAGCGGCCTGTCGCCGAGTTCGCCGCCGAGGCCCTGCAAAGGCTGAACCGACGCGTACGACGCGGCGGCCGCCGTCTCGACCGACTGGACGCCGCAGGCCGCCACCGTCTGCGCATCCGCGTCAAACGCCTGCGCTATGCCGCCGAGTTCTTCGCCGGCCTGTTCGCCCATCCCCGCCGCGAGCGGCGTTTCCTCAAAAGCCTGGAGCAGGTGCAGGACCGCTTCGGCGCCCTCAACGACCTGGCCGTGGCGCGCGACCGCATCCCCGCCGAGGCCCGACTGACCTCGCCCGAGATCGCCTTCGCCGCCGGACGCCTGGTCGGCCGCCGCGAACAGAGCGCCGCCGTCCTGCACGCCGCCTCAAGCCGCGCCTTCGCCCGCCTATCCCGCGTCCGCCCCTATTGGCGCGGCTGAGAGATCACGACACAATCGGTCGTATCTCAATAAATGTTCTCGTTCAGTTCACGAGAACATCTTGCGAACAAGAACAAACCGTGTCCATAGTCCGGCTCACCAAGGGAGCGGGTCCGTGGCGGGTCTCTCCCGAAGTCAGATGGGAATCATGGCAAGGGAGAGAAAACCAATGTCACAGGCGGCACTGAAGCTCGTGGGTAAAGAAGACGGCGACAAACAACGCGCTCTCGAGGCGGCGATCGCACAGATCGATCGCGCCTTCGGCAAGGGCTCGGTCATGAAACTGGGCAAGGCCGGACAGGTGGCCGAGATCGAGAGCGTCTCGACCGGCTCGCTGGGCCTCGACCTGGCGCTCGGCATCGGCGGCCTGCCGGTCGGACGTGTGATCGAGGTGTTCGGCCCCGAATCCTCGGGCAAGACGACCCTGGCCCTCCACACCGTGGCCGAGGTCCAGAAGAAGGGCGGCGTGGCCGCCTTCGTCGACGCCGAGCACGCGCTGGACCCGGTCTACGCCCAGAAGCTGGGCGTCAACCTGGACGACCTGCTGGTGTCGCAGCCCGACGCGGGCGAGCAGGCGCTGGAGATCGTCGACACCCTGGTGCGCTCGGGCGCCGTGGACATCGTGGTAGTCGACTCCGTCGCCGCCCTGACGCCGCGCGCCGAAATCGAGGGCGAAATGGGCGACAGCCTGCCCGGCCTGCAGGCCCGTCTGATGTCGCAGGCCCTGCGCAAGCTGACGGCCTCGATCTCCAAGTCCAAGTGCATCGTCCTGTTCATCAACCAGATCCGTCACAAGATCGGCGTCATGTACGGCTCGCCGGAAACGACGACGGGCGGCAATGCGCTGAAGTTCTACGCCTCGGTGCGCCTGGATATCCGCCGCACCGGCGCGATCAAGAACCGCGACGAGGTGGTCGGCAACACCACCCGCGTCAAGGTGGTCAAGAACAAGGTCGCCCCGCCGTTCCGCGAGGTCATCTTCGACATCATGTACGGCGAAGGCATCTCCAAGATCGGCGAGATCATCGACCTGGGGGTCAAGGCCAACATCATCGAGAAGTCCGGCTCCTGGTTCTCCTACGACTCCACCCGCATCGGTCAGGGCCGCGAGAACGCTAAGGAGTTCCTGAAGAACAACCCCGACATGGCCCTCGCCATCGAGAAGGCGGTGCGCCAGTCCACGGCCAAGATCGCCGACGACATGCTGGGTGCCCCCGAACCCGATGAGGGCCAGGACCTGGAGGGCTGATCCGTCCCATCATCTGAACGCCGTCATCCTCGGGCTTGACCCGAGGATCCAGTCGGGAAACGCCCTCTTCCTTCTCCGCCCGGATCGCGCATGCGGTCCGATCCTCGGATCAAGCCCGAGGATGACGGCGGAAAGGGCGGGCCTTTCCTGATCGGCCAGAGCTTCTCCGTTCGCCGCTGCGCGACCCGCCTACCGACCCCGCGTGGCCGGTCGGACGGAGATCGGCCCGCCCGACCTGCTTCGGGCGGGCCTCTTTTTTTGCGCAGCCCCTCTCCCGCTCATCCCGGCGGACGCCGGGATCCAGTGCTTTGGCTTCCAAGGCGCAGCGGTCAACAGATGGCGAGGCGCGGGCGTTCTTACTGGATCCCGGCATCCGCCGGGATGAGCGGAGATTGAGACACGCCGCCAACGCGTTTCTCCGCGCAACGGCCTTGTTCCCCATGGCTCCCAACGGGCAAGCTCCCCACAAAGAACCGGAGCCTCCCCATGACCTTCGCCACCGCCGACCTCTGCGACGCCCACACCGATGTGGTGAAGGTCTGCCAGACGCCTTTCCGCAGCTTCGGCCAGGTCGCGGCCTTCCACGGCCCGATCCGCACCCTCAGCGTGCTGGACGATAACGCCCTGGTCCGCCAGACGCTGGAGCGGCCCGGTCAAGGGGCCGTCCTGGTCGTCAACGGCGGCGGTTCGCTGAAGCGCGCCCTGGTCGGCGACAATCTCGCGAAGCTGGCCATCGACAACGGCTGGGCCGGGATCGTCGTCCACGGCGCCGTGCGCGACAGCGCTGTCATCAACACCATGGACGTCGGTGTCAAAGCCCTGGGGACCATCCCTCTGCGCGCCGACCGCGACGCCATCGGCGAGATCGACATCCCCACCGCCTTCGGCGGCGTCATCTTCACCCCCGGCGACTGGCTCTACGCCGACGAGGACGGGGTCATCGTGTCAGCCGAGCGGTTGCACGACTAAGGCTCGCCTCCCCTCCTTCCGTCATCCTCGGGCTTGACCCGAGGATCGCGCGAGGCGGCGCGCGCCTCGGTCGCTATCGTCCCGCAGGCGGAGAGTCCGATCCTCGGGTCAAGCCCGAGGATGACGGTGAGCGCGACGGCCGACATGGTCCTGAACAACGAAAACGCCCGCCCGCGCCGCCCGCATCACGCCTCAGTGATGCACTCAGCGCAAAATCCCTATATGACGCCGGTTCCGATATTTCCTCCCGCGCGCCCGAGTTCCAGAGCGATACGCCCATGACCAGCCTGAAGCAGATCCGTTCCACCTTCCTCGACTACTTCGCCGCCGACGGCCACGAGAAGGTGCAGTCGGCTCCGCTCGTGCCGCAGAACGACCCGACCCTGCTGTTCGTCAATGCGGGCATGGTGCCGTTCAAGGACTATTTCACCGGGGCGGCGACCGCGCCCTACAACCGCGCCACCAGCTCGCAGAAATGCGTGCGCGCCGGGGGCAAGCACAACGATCTGGACAACGTCGGCTACACCGCGCGTCACCACACCTTCTTTGAAATGCTGGGCAATTTCTCGTTCGGCGACTACTTCAAGGACCACGCTATCGAGCGCGCCTGGACCCTGCTGACCAAGGAGTTCGGCCTCGACGCCAACCGCCTGCTGGTCACGGTCTATCACACCGACGATGAAGCCTTCGACATCTGGAAGAAGGTCACGGGGTTCGCCGATGAGAAGATCATCCGCATCCCCACCAACGACAACTTCTGGGCCATGGGCGACAGCGGCCCGTGCGGTCCGTGCACCGAAATCTTCTACGACCACGGCGACCACATCTTCGGCGGCCCTCCCGGTTCGCCGGACGAGGACGGCGACCGCTTCGTCGAGATCTGGAACAACGTCTTCATGCAGTTCGAGAAGGAGAACGACGAGATCGTTCGCGAACTGCCCAAGAAGTCGGTCGACACCGGCATGGGTCTGGAGCGCATCGCCGCCGTGCTGCAAGGCGTCCACTCCAACTATGAAGTGGACCTGTTCCGCAATCTGATCGCGGCCTCGGAAGAGCTGACCCACACCAAGGCCGAGGGCGAGCGCGCGCCGTCGCACCGGGTCATCGCCGACCACCTGCGCTCGACCGCCTTCCTGATCGCCGACGGCGTGACCCCCTCGAACGAGGGCCGGGGCTATGTCCTGCGGCGCATCATGCGCCGCGCCATGCGCCACGCCCACCTGCTGGGCGCCCAGGACCCGCTGATGCACCGTCTGGTGCCGACCCTGGTCGAGGAAATGGGCGAGGCCTATCCCGAACTCGGCCGCGCCCAGGCCTTCATCGAGGACACGCTGAAGCAAGAAGAGATCCGCTTCCGCACCACGCTCGGTCGCGGCATGAACCTGTTCGATCAGGCGACGGCCGACTTCAAGGCCGGCGACATGCTGGACGGCCAGACGGCCTTCACCCTCTACGACACCTACGGCTTCCCGCTGGACCTGACGCAGGACGAGGCCCGTCGTCGCGGCTTCAGCGTCAACGTCGACGGCTTCGAATCCGCCATGGCCGAACAGCGCGACCGCTCGCGCGAGCACTGGAAGGGCTCGGGCCAGACGGCTTCGGCCGGCGCCTGGCTGGCCCTGCGCGACCAGCACGGCGGCACGGAATTCACCGGCTATGAGTCCGAAACCGGCGAAGGCAAGGTCATCGCCATCGTCAAGGACGGCGCCGAAGCTGCGTCCGCCGCGACCGGCGAGACGGTCGAGGTGCTGCTGGACAAGACCCCCTTCTACGGCGAAGGCGGCGGTCAGGCGGGCGACAAGGGCGCCTTCGTCTGGAGCGGCGGCGAAGGCCGCGTGCTGGACACCAAGAAGCACGGCGGCGACCTGCACGTTCACACCCTCGAAGTGACCCAGGGCTCGCTGGCCACCGGCGCGGTCGTGACCGCCACGGTCGAGGAAGGCTCGCGCCCGACCACCCGCGCCAACCACTCGGCCGCTCACCTGTTCCACGCCGCCGTCAAGAACGTGCTGGGCGCCCACGTCGCCCAGAAGGGCCAGATGGTCGACGCCGAACGGATGCGCTTCGACTTCAGCCACAACGCCCCGATGACGGACGAGGAGATCGCCCGCGTCGAAGACGAAGTGAACGCCGTCATCCGCCAGAACGTCCCGGTCACGACCGAGCTGATGACGCCCGACGCCGCCATCGCAGCGGGCGCCGTGGCCCTGTTCGGCGAGAAGTACGGCGACGAGGTCCGCGTCCTGACCATCGGCCATGCGCTGAGCGGCCCGGGCGCCTATTCGGTCGAACTGTGCGGCGGCACCCACGTCTTCCGCACCGGCGACATCGCCCTGTTCAAGATCGTCTCTGAAGGCGGCGTGGCCGCGGGCGTGCGTCGCGTCGAGGCCCTGACCGGCGAGGCGGCCCGCCGCTACCTGCTGGATCAGGCCAACGTCGCCCGCCATCTGGCGCAAGGCTTCAAGATCCAGCCCGCCGAGGTTCCGGCCCGCGTCGAGGGCCTGCAGGCCTCGGTCAAGACGCTGGAGAAGCAGGTCGCGGACCTGAAGAAACAGCTGGCCCTGGGCGGCGGCGCGGGCGCCAATGCGGCCCCGGAAGAGATCGGCGGCATCAAGCTGATCGCGCGTCTTCTGGACGGCGTCGACGGCAAGGGCCTGCGCGGCGTGGCCGAGGACTTCAAGAAGCAGGTGGGCTCGGGCGTCGTCGCCCTGGTCGGCGTCACCGACGGCAAGGCGGCCATCACCGTCGCCGCGACGCCGGACATGGCGGGCAAGGTCAATGCGGCCGACCTGGCCCGCGACGCCGTCATCGCCATGGGCGGCAAGGGCGCCGGCGGCAAGCCCGACTTCGCCCAGGGCGGCGCGCCCGACGGCTCCAAGGCCGAGGACGGCCTGAACGCCATCCGCGCCGCGCTGAAGGGCTGATCGTCCTCACAAGCTGAGACGACGAAGGGCGGCGCATCCGACGCGCCGCCCTTTATCTTGGGCTGAACCCTCCGCAGGGATGAGCGGATATTTTTACTCCGGCGTCCCCAGATCAATCCCGGCCAGCTTCCAGCCGAACAGGTTGCGGCGCTTCATCAGCAGGGCGACCTGCTCATCCGGCTGGTCGTCGCGGGTCAGGGTGACGGCGAAGGTGTCCAGGTCACGATAGCCCCAGGACTGGCGCACGCGCTTGTTCTCGGACTTCGGCTCCTGAGGCTCCTGGCGCGTGACCTCCGGCTTGGGCGCTCGCCCCTCCTGCACCATCATCGAGATCGCCTGCGGCGTGACGAAGGCGTCCACCGCCCCGCCGACGAGGGCCGGCGCCAACAGCATCCCCAGCCCCGACAGGCCGCTGTCGGCCAGGCGCCGGTCCTTGCGCATCTCGACCATCATGCGGGCGTTCAACTCGTCCTTCAGGCTGGCGCGGAAGGCGGGAAAGTCGACCTGGCGCTCCAGCCCCCGCTCGTCGCCGGTCCTGGCCGCCTGGATCAACGACCGCGCCGCCAGCAGGGGCGAGGCGGCGTAGGCGAGCACGAAGACGGCCCCCGCCGTCAGCCCCAGACGAATGATCAGCTTGCGGTTCATCGGCCCTCCCCTGCCTTACGAACGCGACGGGACGACGACGAAACGGCGCCAAAATCCCCAAGCGGATTAGGGACATGGATCGCAGACGGGTTCAATGCGTGTTTTCACCGGCTCCGTCCCGCCGTCCCCGCCGCCGCCATCCTCGGGCTTGACCCGAGGATCCAGCCATCCGCGTGCGGGACATGGGCAAGGTCGAGCGCGCCGCCACCCTGGATCCTCGGGTCAAGCCCGAGGATGACGGCGTGTTTGAGGGGAGCGAACGCGATAAGCGCACAACAAAAGGCCCGCCGGATCGCTCCGGCGAGCCTTGATGTTTCAGCCGCGTCGCGCGGCCCGCTAAAAAGCCTCAGCCGATGCCCGGCAGAGCCTTCTTCAGGTTCTCGGACACCTTGTCCAGGAAGCCTTCGGTCGTCAGCCAGGACTGCTGATCGCCGACCAGCAGGGCCAGGTCCTTGGTCATGAAGCCCGACTCGACAGTCTCGACGACCACGCGCTCCAGCGTATCGGCGAACTCGGCCAGCTGGGCGTTGTCGTCCAGCTTGGCGCGGTGCTTGAAGCCGCGCGTCCAGGCGAAGATCGAGGCGATCGAGTTGGTCGAGGTGGCCTCGCCCTTCTGATGCTGGCGGTAGTGGCGGGTCACGGTGCCGTGGGCGGCCTCGGTCTCCATGACCTTGCCGTCCGGCGTCATCAGCACCGAGGTCATCAGGCCCAGCGAGCCGAAGCCCTGCGCCACGATGTCCGACTGCACGTCGCCGTCGTAGTTCTTGCACGCCCAGACGAAGCCGCCCGACCACTTGATCGCAGCCGCGACCATGTCGTCGATCAGGCGGTGCTCATAGGTCAGGCCGCGCTTCTTGAATTCCTCGGCGTAGTCGGCGTCGAAGACTTCCTGGAATATGTCCTTGAAGCGGCCGTCGTAGGCTTTGAGGATGGTGTTCTTGGTCGACAGATAGACTGGATAGTTGCGCTGCAGGCCATAGGCGAAGGAGGCGTGCGCGAAGTCGCGGATCGAGGAGTCGAGGTTGTACATGCCCATGGCGACGCCGGCGCCCGGCGACTTGTAGACCTCGTGCTCGATCACTTCGCCGTCGTCGCCGACGAACTTGATCGACAGGGTGCCGGCGCCCGGCATCAGGAAGTCGGTGGCCTTGTACTGGTCGCCGAAGGCGTGACGGCCGACGACGATCGGCTGGGTCCAGCCCGGCACCAGACGCGGCACGTTCTTGCAGATGATCGGCTCGCGGAAGACCACGCCGCCCAGGATGTTGCGGATGGTGCCGTTCGGCGACTTCCACATCTTCTTCAGACCGAATTCGGCGACGCGCGCCTCGTCCGGGGTGATGGTGGCGCACTTCACGCCGACGCCGTGCTTCTGGATGGCGTGGGCCGCGTCGATCGTGATCTGATCGTCGGTGGCGTCACGGCTTTCCATGCCGAGGTCGTAGTAGTCGAGTTCGAGGTCCAGATAGGGGAAGACCAGCTTGTCCTTGATCATCTGCCAGATGATCCGGGTCATTTCGTCGCCGTCGATGTCCACGATGGGATTGGCGACCTTGATCTTGGCCATGCTTACGCCTCTGTCTCTCAGGGAAGGAATTCGGTGCAGGCGGTATAGCGACCCCTGCGCGCGGGCGCAAAGGGGACGAAAGCCGCACGGCTCGAACCGAACCGCCGGAACGAAACCGCAGCTTGGCCGCTTGGCTTCTTCACGGCTACGCTTGGCGTCGCCGATCGATAAACGCATGGAACGCCTGATGTCGCTTCGCCGCCTGCGGTTCGCCGCCTCCGTCGCCCTTCTTCCTCTCGTCCTTGGCGCCTGCAAGGGCGACGAGGCCGCCGCGAAGCAGGACTCCCCGCCCGCGCCTCCTCCTGCTGAAGCCGCCGCCGCGCCTGCCCCCGCCGTTCAGATCGCCGCCAAGCCGCCCAGCATGACGCGCGAGTTCCGCGACTGGACCGCGACCTGCGACAACACCAACCACTGCGTCGCCTTCGGACCGGGCGCGAACCAGATGGGCTTCGTCCTGGTCGCCCTGGCGCCGGGGCCGGACGCCCGCCCGGTCGTCCACATGGGCGGCTGGGGCCTGGAGGACGGCGAGGGCTCCGTCTACGCCGAGATCGACGGACGTCGCTATGCGGGTCGGAACGCGAAGATGGACGAGGAGGGCGACGTCGTCGCCTTCAACACTCCCTCGCCCCAGCTTCTGCACGATCTGGGCGGCGGCGCGGCCATGGCGCTGAGGCGCGGCGACCGGCAGATGAAGGTCAGCCTGGGCGGGGCCGCCGCCGCCTTCCTGTGGATCGACGAACGCCAGGGGCGGTTGGACACCACCACCGCCCTGATCCGGCGCGGCGAGCGCCCCGCCTCCGAGGTGCCGGCCGCTCCCGCCGCGCCGCGCGTGACCATCGCCTCCGCCGCGCCTCAGGACGGCCTGGTGCAGGACGACCTGTCGCCCGCCCTGCTGGCCCATCCCAAGGTCCAGGAATGCCTGGCCACGTCCCGCAAGGGCGAGCGGTTCGAGCCGGACGTCGTGGTGGCCCGCCTGGCCTCCGACAAGCTGTTGTGGAGCGTGCCCTGCGGCGAGGGCGCCTACAACTTCACCCAGGTCTACTTCATCACCCCGGCGGACGGGACTTCGCCTCAGCCGGTCGACTTCCCCACGGCCACGGGCAGCAACGATGAGCTGGTCAACAGCCGCTATGACCCCAAGAGCCGCACCCTGTCCGCCTTCGGCCGCGGACGCGGCATCGGCGACTGCGGCCGCATGGGAAGCTGGGCGTGGACCGGCGAACGCTTCGCCCTGCTGAACGAGAAGGCGATGCCGATCTGCACGGCCGTGCCGCAGGACCTGTGGCCGACCACCTGGCGCGCGGCGACCTGACAGACCGACGACGCCCGACAGGAAATCGGCCCGGACGCGCAAACGTCCGGGCCGTCTTTCGTTTCAGGGCTCAGCCGCGCGTCAGGCGCGCATCCGCCCTTCCAGCACCGCCAGCGGCAGGGAGCCGCTGCCCAGCACCTTGTCGTGGAAGGCGCGCAGGTCGAAGCCGTCCTTGGCCTGCGCCTCCTCACGCAGGCGGGCGATGACCGTATGGCCGACCTTGTAGGCGCAGGCCTGCCCCGGCCAGACCGAATAGCGGTTGATCTCGCTGTTCGAGGCGTCCAGCGGCTTGGCGCCCGAGGCCGCCATATATTCGACCGCCCGCTCACGGCTCCAGCGTTCGGAGTGGATGCCGGTGTCGACCACCAGACGCACCGCCCGGAACAGATAGGACATCAGGAAGCCGACCCGGCCCAGCGGATCGGCCGCATAGGCGTCCAGGTCGTTGGCCGCCACGGCCTCCGCGTACAGGGCCCAGCCCTCGTTGAAGGCCGAGAAGCCGCCCGCGCGGCGCCATTGCGGCAGTTCGCCCGACTCGCGCTGCAGGGCGACCTGCAGGTGGTGGCCCGGCGAGGCCTCGTGATAGGTCAGGGTCGGCAGGGCGAACTTCGGCCAGTTCCCGCTGTCGCGCAGGTTAATGTAGTAGGCGCCCGGACGCGAGCCATCCAGCGGCGGCCCCTGATAGTAGCCGCCCGGCGCGCCCGACTGGATCGATACCGGCACGCGGCGGATTTCGACGTGGGTCTTGGGCAGACGGCCGAACACGGTCGGCAGCTTCGGCTCAAGCGCGGCGACCTGTTCGTTCAGCCACTTCAGCAGCTCTTCCTTGCCCGCGTCGGTGTTGGGGAACAGTTGGGCGGGGTCCTTGTTCAGGGCCTGAACCCGCTCGCCGACCGTGCCCTGAGTATAGCCCTGAGACTTCAGGATGGCGTCGATCTCGGCCGAGATCTCGGCCACCTGCTCGACGCCCATGGCGTGGATTTCCTTGGCCGAGAGCGTGGTCGTGGTATTCGACTTCAACCCGGCGGCGTAGAAGGCTTCGCCGTCCGGCAGGCGCCACACGCCCGCGTCGTGCACCGCCTTTGGACGGATCGCTTCCAGCGCCTCGATCTGACGGGCCAGGGCCGGCTTGACCTTCTCGTCCACCAGGGCGGCGGCGCGCGCGTCATAACCCGACAGATTCAGCGCTCCGGCCTTGCGGACCAACGACTTGATCATGGCCATGTCGGCGGCCGGGGTGTCGCGCAGGGTGCGGATCTGCGGCAGCATCCGGTCGATGATGAAGTCCGGCGGGATCACGCCCAGACCGGCGTCTTCCTGAACCTTGGCCGTCTCGCCGTCCAGCACGCCCGCAAAGGCCTCCAGGCGCGACAGGAAGGCGTCAGCGCCGGCCGCGTCCTCGATGCGGTGCTGGTTGTCCATGAAGTCGGGCGTGGAGAAATAGGCGCCCGACAGCTGGGTCACGATATAGGGCGACGGACGCCCCGGCCCCGAACCATAGTCGAAGCGCGCCGTCTCGGCCGACGTCTCGCGCCCGAAGGCGGCGATGGCGTAGTTCAGCGCCCCGGCCTCGGACAGCCCCTTCTGGTCGAACGCCTTCAGCTCGTCCCAGCGTCGGACCGCCTTTTCACGATCCTTGCGGATGGCGTCGGGCCCCGCTTCGCTGAGCTTGGACGACAGGCCGGCGCGGGCGTCCTTGTCCAGACCCAGGTTGGTGGCGCGCTCAGGTCTCTCGTCGATGTCGGCCTCGAACCAGCCGTCCAGCAAGGCGTTCAGGCGCGCATCGGCGTCGTTTGCGGCGGCGGCGCATTGGGCCAGCAGGGGCGCTGCGGCCGCAGTCGCGGCGGCGCTCAGCAGAAGATTGCGGCGATTGATCATTCAGGTACTCCCCCAACAGAGCCGCGCCGCGCCGGGCGTTGCTCTCATCACACTCAATGACGGACCGGCGCGTCCGGGAAGGATCAGGCCGTCAGACCGGGGTCCAGGCGTTCATGGTCCGCTCCAGCACCGTCAGCGGCACGCCGCCGAGGTTCAGACCCGTGTCATGGAAGCCCTTGATGTCGAAGCGGCCGCCCAGACGCTTCTTGGCGTCCTCGCGCAGACGCACCCAAGTGGTGTGGCCGACCTTGTAGCTGGACGCCTGACCCGGCCAGACGCAGTAGCGTTCGACCTCGGTGGCGATGCTCGATTCCTGGTCGCCCAGGGTGTCGACCATGTAGCGGATGCCCTGCTCGCGGCTCCAGCGCTTGTGGTGAAGGCCGGAATCCACGACCAGGCGCGCGGCCCGGAACATCAGCGACTGCAGATAGCCGATCTGGCCGAAGGGATCGTTCTCATAGGCGCCGATCTCGTCCGCCAGCTGTTCGGCGTAAAGGCCCCAGCCCTCGGAATAGGCCGAGAAGCCCATGACCTTCATCAGCAGCGGCGTGTCCGGCTTCTCCTGCTGCAGGGCGATCTGGAAGTGGTGGCCCGGCACCGCCTCGTGATAGGTCAGGGTCGGCAGGGTCCATTTGGGCCATTCGGCCGTGTCGCGCAGATTGATGTAGTAGGCGCCCGGACGCGACCCATCCAGGGCCGGCGGCATGTAGTAGCCGCCCGGCGCCCCGGCCTCGATGGCCTTGGGCACGCGGCGGATGTCGCACGGCGACTTGGGCAGACGGCCGAAGTATTCCGGCATGCGCGCCTGGATGGCGACCATCTGCGCATTCAGCTCCTGGATCAGCTCATCCTTGGCTTCGTCCGTGTTCGGATAGACGAAGCGAGCATCCTCGCCGAGCGCGGCGACGCGGGCGCCCACCGAGCCCTGCGTCAGGCCTTGCGCTTTCAGCAGGGCGTCGGTGCGGGCCGAGATTTCAGCCACCTGCTCCAGCCCCATCTGGTGCACCTCGTCCGGCGTCATGGAGGAGGTGGTGTAGTATTTCAGCCCGAAACGGTAATAGGCCTCGCCGTCCGGCAGGCGCCAGACGCCGCCGTCGTGGGTCGCGTTCGGGCGCACGGTCTTGAAGTCGTCGGCCTGACGCTGGATGGCGGGATAGACCTCATTGGTCAGGATGGCCTCGGCCCGCGCGGCCCAGTCGCCGGAAATATCCTTCTCGGCCGTGCGGCGCGCCAGGGACTTGGTCATGACCGAGTCGGCGACAGCGGTGCCGGTGATGGCGTCCATCTGGGTCAGGGTGCGGTCGATGACGAAGTCCGGCGGCACGGCCCCGGCGGCGAACTCGGCCTGCATCCGCGCCCGCTCGGCGTCCATGCCCGCCGCGAATGCGGACAGGCGCGACAGATAGGCCTCGGCGTCGTCGGCCGTCTCGATCCGGTGCTGGCTGTCCAGGAAGTCCGGAATCTGCTGGTAGGCCCCGCCCAACTGGCTGACGGTATAGGGCGAGGGCGAGAAGCCGCCGCCGTAGGGGAAGTCGTAGCCGGTCATCACCGTGTCGCCGAAGAACTCCAGCGTGTCGTAATAGACCTGATCCGCCGCGTTCAGCTGTCCCTGATCGATGGCCTTCACCGCCTTCATGGCGTCGACGAACTTGGCCTTGTCGGCGTCGATCTTGGCCTGAGAGCGATCGCTCAGCTTGAAGCGGGCGTCGGCTTTCGGTCCCCGGTCCATGCCCAGCATGGTCAGCAGTTCCGGGTCCGACAGCAGCATCTCGTCGGCGATGCGGTCCAACAGGGCGTGGAATGCGGTCGTTGCGGCGTTCGGCGCGGCTTGCGTCAAGGCTGTCGAGGCCAGGGCGCGAACCGGGCCGACGGCGGCCAGCGCGCCCCCGGCGGCGACCGACATCAACAGGCGGCGGCGATCCATCATGAGCTTCCTCCCAAAAGCGATGGTCGGGGATGCTAACGATGCAAGGGCCGCCCGCAAGGCTTGATCGTCGCCTTGCGGATTAAGTCTGAGTCATGCGCCCGGTCGGGGCGCGCCCACATGGGCCTTGATGCAGTCGCGCACGGCGCGCTTCAGGTCGCCCGGCGCGTTCGGCTCGTCCACGCCCTCGGCGGCGAAGACGGCGCGGACGGCCGCATCCAGCCCCTTGGGCAGGGCGGCGATGACTTTCTTCTGCCCTTTCTCGTGCAGGCAGAAGCCGACCTGGGTGCACAGGTCGGCGAACATGGAGTCGAAATCGGGGGCGGCGTCGGTCATCACACTCAGGCTTTCAGCCGCTTGGCGTGGAAGGCCACATGGTCGTCCACGAAGCTGGCCATGAAGAAGTAGGAGTGGTCATAGCCCGGCTGCATCCTCAGGGTCAGCCCCTGCCCGGCCTTTTCCGCCGCCGCCTTCAGCAGTTCCGGCTTCAGCTGATCGGTCAGGAAGGAATCCGCGTCGCCCTGATCCACCAGGATGTCGTCGAAAACGCCTTTCGCCGCCCCGCCTTCGATCAGCAGGGCCGCGTCATGTTTAGCCCATTCCGCCCGGTCCTCGCCCAGATAGGCGGAGAAAGCCTTCTCGCCCCACGGACAGCGCGTCGGCGACGAGATCGGCGCGAAGGCCGACACCGACCGGAACAGTTCGGGATGCCGCAGGGCCAGCGTCAGCGCCCCATGCCCGCCCATCGAATGGCCGAAGACGGAGCGCGTCTTCGTCGTCGGGAACTCGGCGTCGATCAGCTCGATCAGTTCGCCCGTGACATAGCTCTCCATGCGGAAATGCGGCGCCCACGGCGCCTCGGTCGCATCGACATAGAAGCCCGCGCCCTGCCCCAGATCATAGGCCGGATCGTCCGCCACGCCTTCCCCGCGCGGCGAGGTGTCGGGCGCGACGATGATGACGCCCTGTTCGGCGGCGGCCTTGTAGGCTCCGGCCTTGGTGGTGAAGTTGTCCTCGGTGCAGGTCAGGCCCGACAGCCAGATCAGGACCGGGAACGGCCCCTCTCCCGCCGGAACAAAGACCGACAGCGTCATGGGCGTGCCCGTCGTCGCGCTGTCGTGCTTCAGATAGCGCAGCGTCCCGCCATGAACGACGTGGCTCTTGACCGTTTCCATAGGACTCAAACTCCAGATCAGTCTGGCCAGACCGTGGCCATGAAGGCGTCGTCCAGTCGGCCGCCGTCCTTCGAGAAATGCGCATACCAGTCGCGCGGGATCGGCGGCTGGGCTCCGGCCGGCGCCGCGCCCCCGCCCCAGGCGTCGAAGCCGATGCCGACCAGCACCGGCCCCTCGCGCACGGCCGGGGCCGGCACGGCCTCGACCGCGGCGACTGCCGCCGCCAGCGTCTCCGGACTGGGCGCCGGTTCGCCCGTGACGACCCAGGCCTTCGACCGGCGGCCCGGCTTGACCATCACCAGCACCATGCCCGAGGCGCCGGGCTGGACCGGGGCGGCGCGCACCGCCGTTTCCGCCGCCGCGCCCGCCGCCTGCAGATAGGGCGACAGGATCGCCTCGTCCGCACGCTTCTTCATCACGTGGTCGGGCAGGTAGAGGACCACGTCCTTGCGGACCCAGGCCTCGGTGGGCGCTCCGGCCTCGGGCGGCGCAACGGGCCGATCTCCGCCTCGATCGCAGGCCGACAGGCTGAACGCCGCCAGCCCGACCAGAATCGCCGCCTTCGCCTTCATCGCCTTATCCTCAGCCCGGCCGGTGAACGGCGCAGATCTTATTGCCTGACGGATCGCGCAGATAGGCCAGATGCAGAACGCCGAAGGGGGTGGTGCGCGGCCCGGCCGGGTCCTCGATCGCCACGCCGCCCGCCGCGACCCCGGCCTCGGCGAAGGCGACGACCGCCTCGGGGCTGGACGCCGCAAAGCCGATGGTCCCGCCGTTAGCGTGACAGGCCGCCTGACCGTCGCGCGGCTTGACCACGCCCAGCATCCCGCGCGGCGTCATGTACCAGACGCCCGGCAGCGGCACGTCGCTGAACGCGCCCGGCTGATGGCCCAGGGCGCCGAGAACGGCGTCATAGAATTTGTGCGAGGCCTCGACGTCGTTGGCGCCGACGGTGACGTGCGTGAACATGGTGATCCTCCCAGATCCGCCCGATCCTTTCGCCGGGCGCGGCCAGCTAAGCCGAGCAGGTTTCATTTGGCAACGAACTTTGCTGCACCTGCTCAGTCCGCCCTCATTTCGGGCGCGCGCCCTCTCGGGCATAGACGCCCATCAGTTCGCCATAGTCCTCGGGCGGCGGGAATTCGGGATAGCCGACCTTGGCCCCCGACTGCACGCCCGGCAGGCGCTCCGTCGTCCAGGTGTCGGCATGGGGAACGAACCACGCCCCGTCGTCCAGCAGGCTCGGCCTCAGGTTGACGAACTGCCCCCCGGCGATGCCGCGCGTGAACAACCAGGTCTTGCACGACGGACAGAAGTGATGCTCCGGCACAGGATTGTGCAGGCCCCCGATCTCCGTCTCGCCCTCGACCGTCAGCCCTTCGCTGGGCAGCATCAGGCTCAGCGAATAGGCGCCGCCCGTCAGCTTCTGACAGGCGCGGCAGTGACAGGCCGCGGCAAAGACCGGGGCCTGGGCGACCTGAACTTTCACCTGCCCGCAGAGGCAGGCCCCCGTCCACGGCAGTTTCCAGTCGCCCATGGCTGTATCCCTCTCGTTAGAAGACGATGACCGAACGGATGCTCTTGCCTTCATGCATCAAATCGAAGGCCTCGTTAATCCGCTCCAGCGGCAGGGTGTGGGTGATCATCGGGTCGATCTCGATCTTGCCGTCCATGTACCAGTCGACGATCTTGGGCGTATCGGTGCGGCCGCGCGCGCCGCCGAAGGCCGAACCCTTCCAGACGCGGCCCGTGACCAGCTGGAACGGACGGGTGGCGATCTCCTTGCCCGCCTCGGCCACGCCGATGATGACGCTCTCGCCCCAGCCGCGGTGGCAGGCTTCCAGCGCCTGACGCATGACCACGGTGTTGCCGGTGCAGTCGAAGGTGTAGTCCGCGCCGCCGCCGGTCAGCTCGACCAGATGGGCGACCACGTCCGACACCTCCTTGGGATTGAGGAAGTGGGTCATGCCGAAGCGACGGCCCCACTCTTCCTTGTCGCCGTTGATGTCGACGCCGATGATCATGTCGGCGCCGACCATCTTCAGCCCCTGGATGACGTTCAGGCCGATGCCGCCCAGGCCGAAGACCACGGCGTTGGCGCCCGGCTCGACCTTGGCCGTGTTGACCACCGCGCCTACGCCCGTCGTCACGCCGCAGCCGACGTAGCAGGCCTTGTCGAAAGGCGCGTCTTTGCGGATTTTCGCCACCGCGATCTCGGGCAGGACCGTGTAGTTCGAGAAGGTCGAGCAGCCCATGTAGTGGGCGATCGACTGGCCCTTGTAGGAAAAGCGGCTGGTGCCGTCGGGCATCAGGCCCTTGCCCTGGGTCGCGCGGATCGAGGTGCACAGGTTGGTCTTGCGGCTGAGGCACGACTTACACTGACGGCATTCCGGCGTGTACAGCGGGATGACGTGGTCGCCGACCGCCAGGCTGGTCACGCCCGGTCCCACCTCGACCACCACGCCGGCGCCCTCGTGGCCCAGGATCGAGGGGAAGATGCCCTCAGAGTCCAGACCGTCCAGCGTATAGGCGTCGGTATGGCACACGCCGGTCGCCTTGATCTCGATCAGCACCTCGCCGGCGCGCGGGCCTTCCAGATCGACCTCGACGATCTCGAGCGGGCGTTTGGCTTCGAACGCGACGGCGGCGCGAGTTTTCATGATGAAAGGTCCTTGGGACGTCCCTATCGCTCGCGACGCGATCGCTCGCCGTTGAGGGACATGAGGTGACTGAATTGGCGTCTGTTCTACGCCCGTCGCGGCGGGGCGGATATGGCGACAACCGCAAAACATTATTGTCGTGATGCAACAATCATGATCGAACGTCCCCATGAGCCGTTGGGACGGGATCGACGAATTCACCGCTGTCGCCGAACAGGCCAGCTTCTCGGCCGCCGCCCGGCGTCTGGGCCTGTCGACCTCGGCCGTCAGTCGCGAGATCGCGCGGCTGGAGGATCGCCTGCAGACCCGCCTGCTCCACCGCACCACCCGCCGGGTCGAACTGACCGACGCGGGCCGCGACTTCCTGGCCCGCTGCCGCCGCCTGATCGACGAACGCGACGAGGCCCTGGCCGCCGTCCAGCCCGACGATCAGGCCCCGCGCGGCCTGCTGCGCATGACCTGTTCGGTCTCCTATGGCGAGCGGTTCATCGCCCCCGCCGTCAACGCCTTCGCGGCTCAGAATCCCGAGCTGCGGATCGAGCTCGATCTCGACAATCGCCTGCGCGATCTGGTCGGCGACGGCTATGATCTGGCGGTGCGGTTCGGTCACCTGACCGACTCGCGGCTGATGGCGCGGCGCCTGGCCTCGCGGCGACTGATCCTGTGCGCCAGCCCCGACTATCTGGCCCGCCGCGGCGCCCCGCGCGACCTGTCCGAGATCGCCAGCCACGACGGCCTGATCGGCTCGGCCGAACACTGGCGCTTCACCGAGGCGGGCCGCGAAGTGTCCTTGCGCCCCACCGGCCGCTGGCGCTGCAACTCCGGCGCAGCTGTGCTGGACGCGGCCCTTCAGGGGCTGGGCCTGTGCCAACTGCCCGACTTCTACGTGGCCGAGGCGCTGGCGTCGGGCGCCCTCGTCTCCCTGCTGGACGAAGCCCGCCCGCCCGACGAAGGCGTCTGGGCCGTCCACCCGCACCCCCGCCACGTCCCGCCCAAGGTCCGCGCCATGATCGACTGGCTGCACGATCGTCTGTCCGCGCCGGGCGTTCGAAATTGGGGCTAGACTGATGGTGATGAAGAGCCTGAGTCCCGCCTACCTGAAACTCCGCCGTCGAGTGGACGCCGTGCTGTCAAACCCCGCACGGCGTATTGAGGTCGGCCCTTTGTATATTCGACGCAACGATCTGATAACCGCCATTCCTTTCGCGGCGTTCGCCCCACTCATTCTTTTTCATCTTTTCGTCATCCCTCTGCCATGGACAGCTTGGCTGCTGGCCCTCCCGTGGGCTGCGACGTCAGGGATCTTCCTAGGGTGGCGGGCCTGGCGGTTGATCCGGGCCAACAGCATCAAGTCCGCGCGCGACTATGACCGGCGCGCCAGATTCCGGTTGCCTCCCGAATACGCCGCCTCGGAAAGCCTATTGGCGCACCAGCGACGCAAACGGAGAACCAACAGATGAACCTCGTCATCCTGACCGGCGCCGGCGTCTCGGCCGAGAGCGGGGTGCCGACCTTCCGCGCCTCGGACGGCCTGTGGGAAGGGCATCGCGTCGAGGCCGTCGCCACGCCCGAGGGCTTCGCCGCGAACCCGGCCCTAGTGCAGGACTTCTACAACCAGCGGCGACGGCAACTGGCCAGCGTCCAGCCCAACGCCGCGCACCGGGCGCTGGCCGATCTGGCGGCGCGGTGGGCGGGCGACGTCCTGCTGGTGACGCAGAACGTCGATGATCTGCACGACCGGGCGCACATGGACACGCCGCCCGCGCCGGGCTTCCAACTGATCCACATGCACGGCGAGCTGAAGAAGGCGCGCTGCACCGCCTCGGGCGTCGTCTGCGACTGGGACGGCGACCTTGAGCCCGCCCACGCCTCGCCCCATCACCCGCACGGAACCTTGCGCCCGCACATCGTCTGGTTCGGCGAAATCCCGCTGGAGATGGAGCGGATCGAGCGGGCGCTGGCGCGATGCGACCTGTTCGTCTCCATCGGCACCTCGGGCGCGGTCTATCCGGCGGCGGGCTTCGTCCAGCTGGCGCGCATGGCCGGGGCGCGGACGGTGGAGATCAATCTGGAACCGACGCAGGGCGCGGGCCTGTTCGACGAGGGCGTCTACGGCCCCGCCAGCGAGACCGTGCCCGCCTTCTTCGGCCCGCTCTAGGCCCTCGGCCCGAACAGGATGATGGCGGCTCCGATCAGGCAGACTGCGCCGCCGATAACGTCCCAGCGGTCCGGCGTCGTCTTCTCGACCAGCGCCATCCACGCCAGCGACGCCACGATATAGACCCCGCCATAGGCCGCGAACGCCCGCCCCGCCGTCTCGGCCGGAACCATGGTCAGCAGCCACGCGAAGGCGATCAGACTGAGCACGCCCGGCGCCAGCCACCACGGCGAGCGATCCAGCTTCAGCCAGGCCCAGAAGGCGAAACAGCCGCCGATCTCGGCGAGCGCGGCGAGAGGATAGACGAGGGCGAGTTTCATGCGGCTCCTTCCGTCATTCCGCTCCCCACCGCCGTCATCCTCGGGCTTGACCCGAGGATCGAGCGTAGCGGCGCGCTCGTCCTTGCTGGCGTCACGCTGGCGGACAACCCGATCCTCGGGTCAAGCCCGAGGATGACGGCAAACGGCGGCGCAAACGAGCACGGGATCGCCCCTTACTCCCCCTTCTTCGCCGCCTCAGCCCGCTCGGCCGCCAGCTTGGCCAGCACCCGGCCGCGCCCCTTCGAAAGGGCGTGGATGGCGCCGCGCATGGTGGCGACCTCCTGTTCAGTGAAGGCGGCGCGGCCCAGCATGACGCGCAGGTTCTGGCTCATCGAGCGCTTCTTCTCGGGCGGATAGAAGAAGCCGCCGTTGTCCAACTCCGCCTCCAGATGCTCATACATGCCGAGCAGCAGGTCGTTCGACGCGGGCGGCTCGCCCTCGCGGAAGCGCGGCGGCGGGGCGTCCAGGATCAGGGCGCGCCACTCATAGGCGTTGATCGCCACCGCCTGGGCCAGGTTCAGCGAGTGGTGCCTGGGGTCGATCGGAATGGTGGTGATCCCGGCGCACAGGGCGATATCGGTCGTCTCCAGCCCCGCCCGCTCGCCGCCGAACAGCAGGCCGGTCTTCAGGCCCGAGGCCGTGTCGTCATACAGGATGCGCGCGCTCTCACGCGGGGTGCGCACCGGCTGGCGCGTCTCGCGCGGACGGGCGGTGGTGGCGAAGACGGTGTGCAGGTCGGCGATGGCCTCGGCCACGCTGTCGAACACCTTGACCCCGTCCAGCACCCAGTCGGCGCCCGACGCCGTGGCCCAGGCGCGGTCCTGAGGCCAGCCGTCGCGCGGGCTGACCAGCCGCAGCTCCGACAGGCCGAAATTGGCCATGACGCGGGCGACCGCGCCGATGTTGTCGGCCATCTGCGACTTGTCGAGGACGACGACGGGAGGCGTGAGTTCAGTCATGGGCGGTCTTTAATCCTTCTCCCCTTGCGGGAGAAGGTGGCAGTCCTCGGGCTTGTCCCGAGGGCTGACGGATGAGGGGTCTCGCGACCTTTCTAATCACGCGGCTTTGGCCCCGGCCAGAGAAACCCCTCATCCGAGCCCTTCGGGCCCACCTTCTCCCGCAAGGGGAGAAGGAACAGGTCAGTCCTCGCCGACCATGGAGGTCCACGGGTCGACGCGGCCCGCCTCGACCTCGGCGACCTTGACCGCCGGCCAGCCAATGCTGCTGTTCGCCGACACGCGCCACGCGGCCGACACGAAGTCGCGCAGCTCCGAGGCCCCGGCCGCCAGCCGCTCGTTGACGAAGACGGCGCCGCGCGGGTCCGCGTCCTTGAACGCGCCCGCCTTCTCCATCCGATAGAAAGGAATGACCGTCGCCAGCGTCGCATTCAGGTGCGAGGCCGTGCGGGCGCGCAGGTCGAAGCCCTCGACGTTCGGGGGCGTCATGGCCGCCTCCACCGCCTCCAGACGCAGGGTCCGGCTGGTGAAGGCGCCCTCGAAATCGCCGTGGGTGCGGCGCGACTTGGTGAAGCCCTCGGGGTTGGTCTCGCCCGCCCAGCCGTTGAAGTGGATGGTCGTGTGGTGCGGCTGGGACGCATCGCCGACGAAGTGGCTCAGCACCCCGATGTCGCGCAGGATCAACTGCTCGCGGCGTTCGCGGTCGGCGCGATACCAGGCCTGCTTGGCCAGGTCCGGCTCGCGCGCCTCGGCGGCGGTCAGCACGCGCCAATAGGCGAAGTCCCGCTCCAGATTCTGCCAGGCGTCCATGATGGCGTAGGGCAGGTATCCCGCCTTATCCACGTCCAGACCCGCGCGGATCAGGGCGGCGTCGTATTCCGACTTCAGGCGCGGCAGGTCGGCCATGGTCATGCCCCGCGCATCCATCACCCGGCCCTCATCGTCCATGTCGACGAAGTGGGCGGTGTCGCGCTCGCGATCATGCGGCTGGCCCGCGCCCTTCCAGCGATCGGGCTCGCGCGAATATTCGCCGACGTCGGCGGCGGCCCCGGCCGTGCGCAGGAAGGCGGGCAGATCGCCCGGCAGGTGGCGCATCGCCGCCACGCCGATCACCCGGTGGCCCGAACTGCCCCAGGCCTCTACTTGGACGGCGGGCGCCGCGACCAGCACCAGGGCCGCGGCGGAAATCATCAGGCGTTTGACTTGTCGGTTCATGAGACGGCGCCGTCGGAAATTTCAGAAGGAGAAACGACCGCTTATCGCATTCCCGCGCGCGCCTCCACCCGCCGCCCTCGCCCGGAGGAACGCCGATCACGCATCCGTTATCTTGGCTAGTTCGTCAGCTTTTCTTGCCAATAAAGTGTTAGCGCCGACGATCAAGTCATTAACGACCAAGGCAAGCGCAGAAGTATAGAAACGAAATAGGTCGAATATTTTATATATATAGTCTACCCGACCCGACACAGACCGGCGATAGACTGGCCCCATTCGCGCCTCATCCATTACCGATACAGCGACTGATCTCATTTGCCGCAATTGCGCCGTAATTGGCCGTCAGAAACTCGCCGCCGGCGCGTGTTGGGACCGGTGCTTCCACGAGTTTGATCGATGTTGAGCACGGCCGCCGCGCTTGCCATGCTGTGGACCATGGCCTTCTCCGGGGCCGGAGAGCCTGTCCCTTACGAAACGGCCGTCGCCCGCGACGCCGCCATCGTAGAAGCCGCCGCGACGGCCCCCGGTTCCATCGATTCCGCCGAAACGGCGGACCTGTCGGCCGAACAGCTTGAGCTGATGGCCGGCGATCCCGACTGGCGCGCCTCGGCCCGCCTCTATCACGCCGGCGGCGGCGGGGCGACCGGCAACGATTCCCTGGGCTGCCGCCCGATTCCGATGCGCACGGTCGCGGTCGACCCGCGCGTCATCCCGCGCCGCACCAAGCTGTTCATCCGCGAGACGGTCGGCCTGCGCATGGCCGACGGCACGGTCCACGACGGCTACTGGTACGCCTCGGACACCGGCGGCGCGATCAAGGGCGCCAAGATCGACCTCTACACCGGCCACGGCCGCGCCTCGATGCGCCCGGCCATGAGCCTGAACATGAAGACGCTGACCATCGCCGACGCGGGCGATTTCGACGGCTGCCCCCCGGCGTGGGAGACGGCCTCGAACTGAGGCTTTCAGCCTGACGACAAAAAGGGCGGCCGGATCGAACCGGCCGCCCTTTTTCTTTGGGCCTCAGCCCGCCTTCAGAACTTCCGCTTGCCGCTGACCGTCTCGAAAAACAGGCGGAAGTCGCCCATCAGACTCCACAGCGGATATTTGAACGTCGCGGGCCGGTTCTTCTCGAAGAAGAAATGCCCCACCCAGGCGAAGCCGTAGCCGACCACAGGCATGGCCAGCAGCCACCAGGGGTTCAGGGTGAAGCAAAACGCCAGAAAGGCCGCGATCACCAGTCCCGTCCCGACCACATGGATGCGGCGGCACGTCCGGTTGGAATGCTCATGGATATAATAGGGGTAGAAGGCCTCGAACGAGGCGTACCGCCCTTGGGGTTGCTCGATGCTCATGACCCCAGCCTGCCCCCGGATCGCGCCGGGGACAAGTCGCTCGCCCCGGCCGCACCGCTCATCCCCGCGGAGGCGGGGACCCAGTGCTGTGGCCGAAAGCGCGCGGATAGCCGCTCTGAACGATGAGCGCGTGGCTCTTGCTGGGTCTCCGCCTCCGCGGGGATGAGCGGATGGTTAAGCCCGCTTGCCCTTCGGCCCCTTGGCGAACGGCTTGCCGCCAGCCTTGAAGTCGGGCTTGCCCTTGAAGCCCGCCTTGGGCGTGAAGGGCTTCTTGTCGCCCTTGTCCTTGAAGCCCGGCTTCTTGTTGAAGCCGCCCTCGCCCGGCGCCGCATCGGTGCGGGGCGCATAGGGCTTCTTCTTGAAGGGACGCTCGCCATCCGCGCTGCGGCCTGCGTCGCCCTCAGGGCTCCACGGCTTCTTCTTGAACGGCGGGCGGGCCTGACCGTCCTCGTCGCGACGGAAAGGCTTCTTGGCGTAGGGGCGAGCCTCGCCGTCCTTCTCGAACTTGCGGTTGCGGGCGCCCTTCATCGAACCGGGCGTCGGCGCCTCGGACGGGGTGATCCTCGCCTCTTCCTTGCTCTGGGCCGCCGCCGCACGGAAGGCGTCGGCGTGGGTCAGGGCGACCTCGAAGCGGGTCTCTTCGGGGAAGGTGCGGATCGAGCCGATCTGCTGCTTGGTGATGCCGCCGATGCGGCAGATCAGCGGGATCAGCCATTTGGGATCGGCGTTGCGGTTGCGGCCGATGTCCAGACGGAACCAGCTGACCTCGTCCGGCTGCAGTCGGTCGCCCGGCCACGGCGCGGGGGCGTAGGCGTCGCCGCCCGCCGCATCGCGATCCTTGCGCGGCTTGCGCTGCGGGCCTTCGCCCGGATCGGTCAGGTCTTCCGGCGCCGGCAGGTTCTTGCGCAGCAGCACCAGCAGGGCGCGAGCCAGATCGTCCGGCGTGCGCTCCTTGACCAGCTTTTCGACCAGACCGGCATCCTCGTCCGCGCCTTCCTCGGCGAAGACCGGCGCGGCCAGCAGGCGCTGTTCGTCCTGAGCGCGGATTTCGTCGGCGGTCGGAGCGCCCGACCAGACGGCCTCGACCCCGGCCGAGCCCAGCAGCATCTCGGCCTTGCGGCGACGGCTGTGCGGGACCAGCAGGACCGATATCCCCTTCTTGCCCGCCCGCCCGGTACGGCCCGAGCGGTGCAGCATGGTCGCCTTGTTGATCGGCAGTTCGGCGTGGATCACCAGCCCCAGATCGGGCAGGTCCAGACCGCGCGCGGCCACGTCGGTGGCGACGCAGACGCGGGCGCGGCGATCGCGCAGGGCCTGCAGCGCCTCATTGCGCTCGCGCTGGCCCATCTCGCCCGACAGGGCCACCGAGGCGAAGCCGCGCTCGACCAGCGAAGCCTGCAGATGACGCACCGAATCCCGCGTCGAGCAGAAGACCAGCACCCCCGGCGCCTCGAAATAGCGCAGCACGTTGACCACGGCGCGCTCGATCTCGTTCGGGGCGATGCGCAGGGCGCGGTATTCGATGTCGTTGTGCGGCTGGCTGCGGTCGACGGTGTCGATGCGCACCGCATCCTTCTGATAGCGCTTGGCCATGATCGCGATGTCGCGGGCGATGGTGGCCGAGAACAGCAGGGTGCGGCGCTCTTCCGGCGCCTGGTCGAGGATGTATTCCAGATCCTCGCGGAAGCCCATGTCCAGCATCTCGTCGGCTTCATCCAGCACGACGACGCGCGCGGCCGACAGGTCCAGCGCCCCGCGATCGATGTGGTCCTTCAGACGGCCCGGCGTGCCGACCACGACGTGGGCGCCGAAGTTCAGCGCGCGCGCCTCCTTGCGGGCGTCCATGCCGCCGACGCAGGTGACGATCTTGGCCCCCGCCTCGGCGTAGAGCCATTGCAGCTCGGCCGCGACCTGCAGCGCCAGCTCGCGCGTCGGGGCGATGGCCAGCATCAGCGGCGTGTCCGGCTGACCAAACTGCTCCGCCTCGCCCAGCAGGGTCGGCGCCGCCGCCAGGCCGAAGGCCACCGTCTTGCCCGATCCGGTCTGGGCCGAGACCAGCAGATCCGCCTCGCCATGGCCTTCCAGCACGGCCGCCTGGACCGGCGTGGGCTCAAGATAGCCCTTGTTCAGCAAGGCGCGGTCAAGCGCGGGATGGATCGCGGGAAAGGGCATGAAGGGCCTGGAAATTCAGATGAGGCGACCGTTAAACGGCCGCGCCCGGCGAGGCGTCGCAGCCTGCCGGGCGTCGGGGAAGGCGCTCCCTATACACGAATAAGGGCCGCGGTGGGGCCGAATCGCACAAATCGACCACCGTTCAGTGCGTGCTGGCCCCCGCCTCCGCAGGGATGAGGGGGGTGAAGAAACGATCAGCCCGCCTTCTCAGGCAGGTGGAAGAAGTCGACGAACCGCTCGAACACCGCCCGATCGCCCTCGATCATCATGGCCCCCTCGCCTTCCAGCGCCTCCAGCGGGACCTTGCCGTAAACGGCGGCCGCGACCGCCTGGGCCGGGGCGCGCACCACCACGTCGCAGGCCTCGACCTCGCCGCGCATGGCGTCGATGACGCCGTCGGCCACGCTGACGACCATCCGGTCCTCTTCCACGGCGAAGCCCAGCCGCATGGCGACGCCCCCGGTCCGCGCGGGATCGAACATGGTCTTGAACGACAGCATGATGGAGACGGCGCTGATCGGCAGCGTCGGGTCGTGCTGGGGCGAGCGCGCGGCCCAGCGGCCCAGCACCATGAAGACCGGCTCGATCTCATAGCCCCAGTCGGTCAACTCATAGACCTGGACCGAGGCGGGCGGCGGCAGCTTGCGGCGGCGGACGACGCCCGAAGCCTCCAGCCCCTCCAGGCGTTGAGTCAGCACATTGGCCGACAGGCCGCACAGGTCTTTTCGCAGGTCGCTGAAACGGCGCGGCCCCATCATGAGTTCTCTGATGACCAGCAAGGCCCAACGCTCGCCCACCAGGTCCAGCCCGTGCGCCGCGCCGCAGGCGTCGTGATAGCGCCGGGATCGGGATTCGGACTTAACAGTTACTTTTTCTAACTTCATAGTTGACTAACATAACATCAAGGCGCAGAACGACCAACATCATAGAGCAGGCCGTCCAGGGAGGGAGGGCCGCGCAAGGGAGGACCACCGCCGATGCCCAAGCTGATCTTCATCAACCTGCCGGTCGCCGACCTGGCGCGCTCCGCCGCCTTCTATGAGGCGGTGGGGGCGAAGAAGAACCCGATGTTCTCGGATGAGACGGCGGCCTGCATGGTCTTTTCCGACACCATCCACGCCATGCTGCTGACGCATGAGAAGTGGGCCACCTTCACCGACCGCGCCATCCCCGACGCCCACAAGACGGCCCAGGTGCTGATCTGCGTGTCGGAGGACAGCAAGGAAGGCGTCGACGCCGTGGTTGATCGTGCGACCGAGGCCGGCGGCCAGGCCGACCCCAGCGCCAAACAGGACTACGGCTTCATGTACGGCCGCAGCTACGCCGACCCCGACGGCCACATCTGGGAGATCATGTGGATGGACCCGGAAGCCGCCGCCCAGGGGCCGGAAGCCTTCGCCTCTCAGGTCGGCGGGGGCTGAGTCATGAGCGACCTCTACGAACTCAGCGTCAGCCGCTTCATCAAGGCCCCGCCCGAGACGGTGTGGCGAGCCTGGACCCGACACGGGACCGAATGGTTCACCCCCCGGCCGTGGACGACGGTCTCGGTCGACTACGACCTGCGCCCCGGCGGCCGCGCCGACATAGTCATGCAGTCGCCCGAGGGCGAGCGGCATGAGTATCGCGGCGCGGTGCTGGAGGTGGAGCCGGAGCGCCGCCTGGTCACCACCAGCGCCCTCGTCGAGGGCTGGGTCCCGCAGGCGGGCGACATGAACTTCGTCCGCATCGACACCTTCGAGCCCGAGGGCGACGGCACGCGCTACACCGCCCGCGCCCGCCACTGGGACGAGAAGGCCATGCTGGCCCACCGCGACATGGGCTTCGAGCTCGGCTGGGGCGCCGCCGCCGACCAGCTGGCCCAGGTCGCCGAGAACCTCACCCCGCAGGAGAGCGCGTCATGAGCGACAAGATCATTCCCTGTATCTGGTACGACCTCGGCCAGGCGAAGAAGGCGGCCGAGTTCTACGTCTCGCTCGGCCTGCCCGACAGCCGCATCGACCGCGTCGTCGCCAGCCCCGCCGACAATCCGTCCAGCCCGGCCGGGTCCGAACTGGTGGTCGAGTTCACCCTCGCCGGACAGCGCTACGTCGGGCTGAACGGCGGCCCGATCTTCCCCCAGACCGAGGCCGTGTCGTTCATGATCATGACCGACGACCAGGCCGAGACCGACCGCCTGTGGGACGCCATCGTCGGTAACGGCGGGGCCGAAAGCGCCTGCGGCTGGTGCAAGGACCGCTGGGGCGTGAACTGGCAGATCACCCCGCGCCGCCTGATGGCCTTCTACGACGACCCCAACCCCGCCCGCGCCAAGGCCGCCTTCGAGGCCATGATGACGATGCACAAGATCGACATCGCCGCCATCGAGGCCGCTGCTGACAGGATCGGGTAGGCCGCAAGGCTAAGCCGTCCGACCTGTCGCTTTCGACCAAGACGCCGACCCCGCCCGCCCCGACCATCCGCCCCTGCCCCTCAAACAGCGAGCCGCCCCGCGGCGAGCGAAAGGGGTCCATCAAAGGAGAACCACGATGAGCTACGTCACAGGCTTCCTGACCCCCGTGAAGGCCGAGAACAAGGACCGCTACGTCGAGTCCGCCCGCGTCGCCTGGCCGCTGTTCAAGGGCTACGGCGCCCTGGCCCATGTCGAGACCTGGGGCGTCGACGTGCCCGACGGAAAGGTCACCAGCTTCCCCATGGCGGTGAAGCTGGAGGACGGCGAGGTCGTCGTCTTCTCCTGGCTGATCTGGCCCGACAAGAAGACCGCCGACGACGCCTGGGCCAAGATGCAGGACGACCCCGCCATGGCGAACATGGACATGCCCTTCGACGGCAAGCGCATGATGTGGGGCGGCTTCGAGACCATCTTCGACGAGCGCAGCTGACAAACCGCCGGGGTCGGTCGCGCACCAGCCCCGGCGTCTGCGCCTATGCGCCGCCATGCGCGACGCCCGGTTTCGCCTTGTGGGCGCGCAGGCAGGCAGCGACGCTGAGCGCCACCAGAACGAAGGCCAGCGCCTCCATCGCCGTCGGCAGGCGCCGCTCCCAGCCGAAGCCGTAGATCAGGGCGAACAGGGTCTCGAACAGGATCATCTGGCCGACCAGGGTCAGTGGCAGCAGCCGGCTCATCCGGTTCCACAGGTTGTTGCCGACGATCGAGGCCAGCACGGCCACGCCGACCGAGACCCCCGCCAGCCGCATCCAGTCCGCCGCCTCATGCTGCGCGCCCGAAGCGGTCAACAGGGCGACCGGCAGAAGCAACAGGCTTTGCGCCCCGGTGACGACGCCGGTCAGCAGATTCCAGTCGTGGGCGGACACCGCCTCCAGTTGGCGAAGTCGCCGCGCGTTCTGAACCGCGAAGAAGGTCCATGAGGCCAGAGCGCCGACCGCGCAGGCGAAGCCGATAAATCGCGTCATGGGCGAGGTCTCGGCCGGCGCCGCCAGGGCCTGCCAGCCGATGCAGACCGCCCCGGCGATGCAGAGCAGCAAGGGCAGATGCAGTTGCTTCAGCGGCGCCGCGCCGTGGTCGCGGCTGCCGATGATGGTCACCGCCACCGGCAGGAAGCCGATGACCAGGGAGGTCATGGCGATGCCGCCCGTCTGCACGGCGCCTGACAGCAGGATGTAGTAGAGGGTGTTGCCGGTAAGGGCGAGCCAGAACAGGTTCAGCCAGTCGCGCCGTCCGATCCGCGCCGTCACCGCCTTCCACCGCGGCGCCAGCAACGCCCAGGCGATCAGGCCATAGGCGAGGTAGCGTCCCACCGTCAGTTGCAGGGGATTGAAGTCCCGCGCCAACTCGGGCGCCAGGAAGACCAGCCCCCACAGCGCGCCCGCGCCGATGCCGCAGGCGACGCCGAGCGCCGTCCGGTTGTTTTGACCCCGCCCGATGATTTGCGCCGTCATTTCCAGTTCCCGCTTGGCTTGGCGGCGAGCTATACCAAGGGGCGGACGGGGCGTTTCCTCTCGATCACAGGCCCAAACGCAACAAAAACTCGCGCAAAAAAGACCGCTGATGGCCGCACGACCCGCTTCTCCACAACGCTCGCTGGACAGCTTTGATCGCGCGATCCTGCGCATCGTCCAGCGCGACGCGCGGACGCCGCAACGCGCCATCGCCGAAGCCGTCAATCTGTCCGCCGCCGCCGTTCAACGACGGATCGCGGCCATGGAGGCCAGCGGCGTCATCCGCCGCAACGTCGCCCTGGTGGACCCGAAGTCGATCCCCCTGACCATCACCTCCATCGTCAAAGTCTATCTGCAGAACGAGCGGGCCGAGACGGTCCAGAACGCCAAGGCCCGCTTCCTGGCCGAACCCGAGGTGCAGCAGTGCTACTATGTCACCGGCGGCACCAGCTTCATCCTGATCGTCGTCACCACCGACATGGCGGCCTATGAGGCGCTGACGAAGCGGCTGTTCGAAGAGAACGACAGCATCAACCGCTTCCGCTCCCTGATCGCCCTGGACCGTGTGAAGACGGACGCCTCGCTGATCATCCCCTGAAGTCCCGTCGCAGCGCCCCAGACGCAGCGCCCCAGAACGAAAAACGCCGGCGAGATCGAAACCTCGCCGGCGCAAATCTTCGGACGATCAGATCGATCAGCTGTCCAGGAAGCTCCGCAGCTTCCGCGACCGCGACGGATGCTTCAGCTTGCGCAGGGCCTTGGCCTCGATCTGACGGATGCGTTCGCGCGTGACCGAGAACTGCTGGCCGACCTCTTCCAGGGTGTGGTCGGTGTTCATGCCGATGCCGAAACGCATCCGCAGCACGCGCTCCTCGCGCGGGGTCAACGACGCGAGCACTCGCGTCGTTGTTTCACGAAGATTGCTCTGGATGGCGGCGTCGATCGGCAGGACGGCGTTCTTGTCTTCAATGAAGTCGCCCAGGTGGCTGTCTTCCTCGTCGCCGATGGGGGTCTCCAGGCTGATCGGCTCCTTGGCGATCTTCAGCACCTTGCGGACCTTCTCCAGCGGCATAGCCAGGCGTTCGGCCAGCTCTTCCGGGGTCGCCTCGCGGCCGATCTCGTGCAGCATCTGGCGCTGGGTGCGGACGATCTTGTTGATCGTCTCGATCATGTGCACCGGGATGCGGATGGTGCGGGCCTGGTCGGCGATCGAGCGGGTGATCGCCTGGCGGATCCACCAGGTGGCGTATGTCGAGAACTTGTAGCCGCGGCGGTATTCGAACTTGTCGACCGCCTTCATCAGGCCGATGTTGCCCTCCTGGATCAGGTCCAGGAACTGCAGGCCGCGGTTGGTGTATTTCTTGGCGATGGAGATGACCAGGCGCAGGTTGGCCTCGACCATTTCCTTCTTGGCCTGACGGGCCTCGCGCTCGCCCTTCTGCACCATCTGGACGATGCGGCGATAGTCGTCGATCGGCACGCCGGCCTCGGTGGCGACGGCGGCGATGTGGGCGCGGATGTCGGCGATCTGGGTCGCCTCGTTCTCGCTGAACTTGGTCCAGCGGACGCCCATCTCCTTGACGCGTTCGGCCCAGGTCGGGTCCATCTCCGAGCCGAAATAGGCCTTGAGGAACTCAGGCCGTGAGATGCCGTAGCCGTCGGCCAGGCGCAGCAGCCGGCCTTCCTGACCGATCAGACGCTTGTTGATGGCGTACAACTGGTCGACCAGCGCCTCGATCCGGGCGTTGTTCAGCTTCATCGTCTTCAGGCGATCCGAGATCGCCGTCGACAGGGTCTCATAGGTCTTCTGGTCCTTGGCGGTCAGGACCTCGCCCTTCAGGCGCGCCTCGACCAGCTTGTCCTGCAGCTTGCGGAACTCGCCGAAGTCCGAGGCGATCGCGTCCAGCACCTCCATGACGCCGTCGCGCAGCTCGGCTTCCAGCGCCGAGATCGACATGGCGCCGCCGTCGTCGAAGTCCTCGTCGTCGTCCTCCTCGCCGTCGCCGTCCGGCTCGCCGGTCGGCTGGGCCGGGGCGGGCTGGTTATGCGGCAGGGACGAGGGGTTCAGGATGCCGTAGGTGGCGTCCAGATCGATCACTTCGCGCAGCAGAATGCGGTTGTTGGCCAGTTCGTCGCGCCACACCATGATGGCCTCGAACGTCAGGGCGCTTTCGCACAGGCCCGAGATCATGGCGTCGCGGCCGGCCTCGATGCGCTTGGCGATGGCGATCTCGCCCTCGCGGCTCAGCAGCTCGACCGTGCCCATTTCGCGCAGATACATCCGCACGGGGTCGTCGGTGCGGTCATAGGCGGACTTGGCGGGCGTCTCGGCGACCGAGGTCTCGGCGGCGGCGGCCACGTCGGTGCCGGTCGCCTCGGCGGCGTCCTCTTCGGCTTCGACGACGTTGACGCCCATCTCCGACAGCATGGCCAGGATGTCTTCGATCTGGTCCGGCGTGACTTCCTCGGACGGCAGGACCTTGTTCAGTTCCTCCATCGTCACATAGCCGCGCGTCTTGGCCTGGCGGATGAATTTCTTCACCCCGGCGTCGGTGAGATCGAGCAGGGGCCCGTCGGTGTTGGTTTCGGCGTCCTGCGTCTCGGTCTGCGCGCTCATTCAGTCTGTCTCCACGGCCGGCGGGGGGTGATCAGTCCCCTGCGGCGAAAATACAACGCCCGACGACTTCGATGGTTACGAAGAAGTCGAGTCTTCCCAAATCGTTCCGGTCTTGATGGCCCGCCGCAAAGCATCGCGCTCGGCCTTCACCAGAGCGAAAGCCGAGTTATCGAAAGCCTTGTGAGCCTCCGACTTCGCCGACGCGAGCGCCTCGTCCAACGCCGCTGCGCGGGTCAGAGCGTCGAACGCCTGCGACCACCGGGTCCTCGCCTCGCCGAGGGGCTTGTCTGTAGCCAGGAATGGCGCGCCGGACTTCGCCGCCGCCTTCTCGACCTCGCGCAACATGGCGTCATGACCCGATTGGGCCAGATGGCGGCGCAGGGCGGCGGAGTCAAGGGTTCGGCCCGAGAAACGCAGCCGCACCATCTCCTGCGCCAGCCCGTCCAGGGCCGGATCGCCGAAACCGTAGCGCGCCACCGCCTCCATGTGGTCGTCCAGCCGCTCCGGGTCGTCCAGCGCCCCGTGCGCCAGGGCGGCGGCGATCGGCTCGACCGATCGGAACAAGGCCTGCATGGCCTGGGCGCCCTCGATCGTCTGCCCCTGCAGCGGCGGCGGCCCGCGCCAGCGCCCGCCCGGCCCCGGCCGACCGCCCGGCTGTTGCGGCCTCTGCGGCTGGCGCGGGAACAGGGCGTCGAACCGGTCGAACAGGTCGCGGCGGTACTGTTCGGCCAGATCCTTGTCCTGCACCGCATTGGCCGCCTGGCGCAGCCGCCCCTTCAGCCCCGCCTTGCGCTCGGGCGTGTCCAGCGGCTCGGCCTCGACCTCGCGGCGGAACAGCACCTCGGCGAAGGGCCGCGTCGCCGCCATGACCTGACGCAAGGCCGGCGCCCCCTTGTCCCGCAGGATGTCGTCGGGGTCCTGCCCTCCCTCCAGCAGGGCGAAGCGGAACGACTTGCCCGGCTTCAGCAGCGGCAGCGCCCGCTCGATCGAACGATAGGCGGCGCGCAGGCCCGCCGCGTCCCCGTCGAAACTCAGCACCGGCTCGGACGAGACGCGCCACAGCACCGCCATCTGCTCCTCGGTCAGGGCCGTGCCCATCGGCGCGACCGCAGGCAGCCCGGCCCGGTGGCAGGCGATGACGTCCATATAGCCTTCGACGACGATGATCCCCTGCTCGCCCCGGCTCTCGGCCCCCAGGATGCGGCGCGCCTCGGGCAGGCCGTAAAGGGTCGCCCCCTTGTGAAACAGCGAGGTCTCCGGCCCGTTCAGATACTTGGCCCGGTCGTCCGGGTTCATCGCCCGGCCGCCGAAGCTGACGATGCGCCCGCGCGCGTCCAGGATCGGGAACATCAGCCGGTCGCGGAAGCGGTCGTAGGGCTGCCCCCCGCTCTCGGGCGCGATCAGCAGCCCGGCCTCGACCAGATCGCCCGGCCGCGCCCCGCGCTGGACCAGCGCCTGCTTCAGCCCCTCGCGGTCGTTGGGCGCATAGCCGAGGCCGAAGCGCTCCCACTGGTCCTCCGGCAGACCGCGCTTCTCCAGATAGTCGCGCGCCGCCTTGCCGACATTGCGGCGCAGATTGGCGGCGAACCACTTCTGGGCCAGGTCCATCCAGTCGGCCAGCCCCTGACGCTTCTGCTCGCGTTCGGCGGCCTGGGGGTCCTCGGCGGGAAGCTGCATCCCCGCCTCGCCGGCCAGGCGGCTGACCGCCTCGACGAAGCTGAGCCGCTCCGTCTCCTGCAGGAAGGTGATGACGTCGCCGTGCTTGCCGGAGCTGAAGTCGTGAAAGAAGCCCTTGTCGTCGTTGACGAAGAAGCTGGGCGACTTCTCCTTCGAGAAGGGGCTCAGGCCGACGAACTCGCGGCCCTGACGCTTGAGCTTCACCGTCCGCCCGATGATGTCGGACGGCCGAAGGCGGGCCTTCAGCTCCTCGATGAACCGTTCGTCAAATCGCACGCCTAACCTATGCCGTCCGATGGCGGGCGAAAGCCAGCCCCGCCCCTCCCCCCGCCGGGACGGCGCCCGTCCAAATACGCCGCTGGGGATAAGTCCGGGGACAACGCCGACTTCCTTCCGTCGTCCGAGTGGGCTTTAACATCCTCAGCCTCGCCGGAGCCCAGCGACCATGCGCCGCCTTCGTCTTCTCGTCCTGATGCTGCTGCCCGTCGCCCTGCTGGCGCTCGGCGCCTGCCAGACGATTCCGCGCCCCGTCTTCGACGCCGCCGACCTGGCCGCCGCCAGCCCGCCCTGGCGTTATGACTTCCTGACCCCCGAGGCCCGCGACCGCTTCGTGCGCGAGACGGTCAACGCCCAGAACGCCACGGCGGACGGCACGTTCGACATCCTGGCCCTGTCCGGCGGCGGGGCCAACGGCGCCTATGGCGCGGGCGTCATGGTCGGCTGGAGCCAGGCCGGCGACCGGCCCCAGTTCGAGGTGGTGACCGGCGTCTCCACCGGCGCCCTGATCGCCCCCTTCGTCTTCGCCGGCCCGCGTTTCGACCCGGCGCTGGAGCATGCCTATACCAGCGGCCAGACCGACGACCTGCTGAAGTCGCGCGGCCTGCTGGCCCTGACGCTGCCGGGCGTGTTCAAGCCCGAGCCCCTGACCAATCTGGTGCTGAACAACATCTCGCCCGAGCTGCTGGCGGCCATCGCCGAGGAGCACCGCAAGGGCCGCCGCCTCTACGTCTCGACCACCAGTCTGGACACCCAGACCCAGGTCGTCTGGGACATGGGCGCCATCGCCCAGCGCGACGACGCGGCCTCGCGCCTGCTGTTCGTCAATGTGTTGATCGCCTCGGCCAGCATCCCCGGCGCCTTCCCGCCTGTCCTTCTGGACGTCGAATACGAAGGCCGCCGCATCCAGGAACTGCATGTCGACGGCGGCACGGTGTCCAGCTTCCTGGTCGTGCCCCAGGCCCTGCTGCTGGAGGCCCCGAACGCCCGCCCCCTGGGCGACGCCCGCATCTGGATCGTGGTCAACGGCAAGTGGGACCCGCGCTTCGAGGTCTCGCGCATCTCGGCCATCAGCATCGCCGCCCGCAGCTTCGACACCATGATGAAGGCCCTGCAACGCTCGGACCTGACCGCCATCACCCAGTTCGCCCGGCGCTATGATCTGACGCTTTCGGTGGCCGCCATCCCCGACCACGCCGAGGCCAACACCCTGGACTTCACCCAGGCCCATATGACCGCCCTCTTCCAGACCGGCGAGGCCGAAGCCCTGGCCGGCCGCGCCTTCGAGCGGCGCGTCGATCCGTCCGAGCCGCGCCAGAGCCGCCGCCGTCACGGAGCGCAGACGCCGCCCACGGTGGTCATCGCCCCGCCGGTCGATTAGGAATTCATTAACCATATCGACCGCATTGCGGCCACAACCATCTGATTACGAACAATATTTTTCGTATAACAGCAGAACTGTCCACAGCGCCTGTGGATTCTTCTCGCGTCTCTGAGAAACAGAGGCCGTTCCCGACAGCGCCGCCGCAGACCGTGACCGACGCCGTCCGCAGATGGGTTTTCTCATGTTCATCGCCATCGCCCGCCCGGCGGTGGAGCCCCAAGGCCCCGACGCCGTCGCCGTCCCCGGCTCTCCTGCTGTCCCCCTGCTCAAGCCGCGCGCGCTTCACGCCCGCCTGCTGGCCAACGCCGCTCTGAGGCGGCGACGCGGCTGGCGGCGGCGTCAGGAGAACCGCCGCGAAGACGCCGACTACTGGCTGCACGCGGCCGCCGTCGCCGTCGGCAAGGCGGCCCAACTCCGTCGCGCCCAGGCCGCGCCCCTGCCCTGAGCAGGTCAGCGCAGTGAAGGCTCAGCGCAATTCGGGCAGGCGCCGCGCCAGGGATTCCTTCAGCTTGCGCCCGCGCTCGGACAGGCTCTTGCCTCGCCGTCGTTCGCGCGCCTCGAACCCCTGGCCCCAGCGTTCGTGCATGGCGGCCATCAGGGCCGGGTGGCGGTCGTACTGGTGCACGATCGGACTGATCCCGCCGTCCGGGTTCACGATCCGCCCGTCCGCCAACGACAGGGCCTCGCCCGGCGTCAGGCCGACGGTGGCGATCCTGCCGTAGTTGGCCGCCGCCTCGCCCTCGACCAGGCCCAGATGCAGGGCGATGTTGCAGGCCGCCTGGTCCGCCCCGAAGGCCCCGCCGATCTCTGAGCGTGGAATGGCCGCCAGCATCAGCAGGGTGCGGCAGAAGCGGATCATGCACGCGCGCGGCCCCATGACGGTGCCGACGCAGACGCACGGCTTGTCCGCCAGGGCGCGCGCCACGTCCTCGCCGCCGACGCCGCGCAGGTACTTCATGTTGAAGGCATGGCCCTTCAGCCCGCCGTCATATTCGACGAAGAACTCGGGCTTCTGGGGCGGCGGGTCGAACGGCGGCGCCTGAAAGACCACGTCACGCACGTCCGTCAGCAGGACGCTGCGCGCCCAGGGCCGCTCGCTCATCAAGGCGTCGAAGGCGGCGAACCGCTGCATCACCGGATGCGGCCGCCATACCCCGTTGCACAGAGACCGCGGCGGCGCCGACTCCACCCCATGCGTCGCCAGGAAGGCCAGCAATTCCGGCTCCTGGTCCGTCACCAGCACGACGGGCCCGGCGTAGACGGCGCGCAGGGAGCGCACGAAGACCGCCACATCGGCGGCTTCATAGCCGGTGGCGTAGCCCAGGATCAGATCATGCTCGCCCGCCGCAAAGGTCGGAGAGGCCCCCCTCTCGCCCGCGATCGCGGCGGCGACCCAGCCCAGGTAGGCCGACTTCGCCGCCGGTGAAGCCATTTACGCCCTCATGGAATCCACGAAACGCTTGAACAGATAGAGGCTGTCGGTCGGGCCCGACGAGGCCTCCGGGTGATGCTGAACGCTGAACACCGGACGGTCCTTCAGCGCAATGCCGCAATTCGTACCATCGAAAAGCGACACATGCGTTTCAACCACCGCCTCGGGCAGGCTGGCGCCGTCGACCGAGAACTCGTGGTTCATCGACACGATCTCGACCTTGCCCGTGGTCAGGTCCTTGACCGGATGGTTGGCGCCGTGGTGGCCCTGCTCCATCTTCAGCGTCTTGGCGCCCAGGGCGATGGCCAGCATCTGGTGGCCCAGGCAGATGCCCATCAGCGGCTTGCCGCTGTCCAGCAGCTTCTTGATCTCCGGCACGGCGTATTCGCCGGTCGCGGCCGGATCGCCCGGTCCGTTCGACAGCACCACGCCGTCGGGATTGCGCGCCAGGATGTCCTCCGCCTTGGTCGAGGCGGGCACCACGGTGATCTTCACCCCGGTCGAGGCCAGGGCGCGCAGGATGTTGCGCTTGACGCCATAGTCGACGACCACCACCGACTTGTCGCCGGCCTCGGGCTGGGCGTAGCCGGTCGGCCATTCCCAGGCGCCCTCGGTCCATTCGAAGGCCTGGGTGGTCGAGGCGTCCTTGGCCAGGTCCAGACCGACCAGGCCCTTCCAGTCGCGCGCCTGGGCCGTCAGGGCCTCCAGGTCGAACTTGCCGTCGGGGTCATGGGCGATGACGGCGTGCGGGGCGCCCTTCTCGCGGATCAGCTGGGTCAGGGCGCGGGTGTCGACGCCCGCCAGGCCGATGACGCCGCGCGACGTCATCCAGCCGTCCAGATCGCCGGTGGCGCGCCAGTTGGCCGGTTCGGTCGGCACGTCGCGCAGGATGACGCCGCGGGCGGCGCGCTCGGGCGCCTCGCCGATCTGCTCGACGTCTTCCAGGTTCACGCCGACATTGCCGATGTGCGGGAAGGTGAAGGCCAGGATCTGGCTCATGTACGAAGGGTCGGTCAGGATTTCCTGATAGCCGGTCATGGCGGTGTTGAAGACCACCTCGCCGACGGCCGAGCCGGTCGCGCCGACGCCGATCCCCGACAGGACCGTTCCATCTGCGAGCACGAGGACGCCGGTGGCGCCGGACAGGATGTGAGTCGTCATGGCGCAGGGCTCCTAGCAGTGAATACGGGCGGACAAACGGCGGCGTCGCTAAAGAGATGAAGGGGGCGTGTCAACACAGGCCTTCGACTATGCCCCCTGCGCACGTCCCTGTCGCTTGCGAACCCACAGCCAGGCCAGGCTGGTCACGGCGAAGAAGCCGACGCTGGGCCAGATGTAGCCGCCCGCCGCCGCCGCGACCGCAAAGGCCGAGAACACGGCCCCGCCGACGGCCAGCAGACGCCAGCCCGGCTTGGTCGTCAGCTTCCACAGCGTCACCGAGCACAGGGCGTACAGGCACAGAGTCAGCACCGAGGTCACGCCGATCAGCTTGCTGAATTGTTCTCCCAACCTCGGCTGGGTGCTGGCGATCACCAGAACGCTCATGATGACGCCGTTGATCAGGGGATTGGACAGGGGCGTCCTGCCCTTCTGCGCCCCGCCGAACCAGCGCGGCAGCCATCCGGCTTCAGCCGAGGCGCGGGCCGTCTCGCCGCCCATCATGGTCCAGCCCGCGATGGTGCCGGTCGCCTTGATGACGGCGCAGGCCGCCACCAGACCGGCCACCGAGGCCCCCATCACCCGCGCCACCAGATCGGCGTAGGGGCTGGTCGAATGGGCCAGGACGTCGGCCGGAATGACGCCGAACACCGCCACGCTGGCCGCCACATAGACGACGAAGGCCAGCAGAACCCCGCCCAGCGAGGCGCGGCCCACGTCGGTCGCCGGGTTCTTCACCTGGCTGGACAGGGCGGCGGCGCTCTCAACCCCCAGGAAGGCCCAGAAGATGACGGCCAATGACGCCGGAACCGTCTTCATCAGCGGCTCGCCCGCCGGGCTCCACGAGGCGACGAAGGTCTCGCCGCTGAAGGCGACGACGCCGGCGATGATGGCCAGGCCGATCGGGATCAGCCCCAACACCAGGGTGATCGCCCCGAACCGCGCCGCCGTCTTCGACCCCGCCGCATAGGCCGCCGTCGTCAGCCAGATCAGCGCCAGATTGCTGAGCGCCCCCCACATCGGCTCCTTCAGCGCCGGAAAGAAGAAGGCCAGATAGCCGGTTCCCGCCACCGCCACGGCGACGTTGCCGGTCAGGCAGGCGGCCCAATAGGCCAGCCCCGTCTGATAGCCCAGAAACCGTCCCAGACCGCGCCGGGCGAAGTCCGACAGGCCGTCGGCCTCCGGCTGCATCCGCCCCAGACCGCCGAACACCAGCGCCAGGGTCACCGCCCCGATGCCGCAGACGATCCAGCCGATGATGCTGGAGCTGCCCGTCGGCGCCAGCGTCGCCGGCAACAGATAGACGCCCGATCCGATCATATTGCCCGCCACCACCAGGGCGGCCAGGCCCCAGCCGATGCGGTGCGAGGGTTCAGGCAGGATGTCGACTTGGCTCATGCTCGCCGCATAGACCGAAATGTCGCAGCCGTCGCCCTCAAGATTCACCCTGCGCCTTCACCGGGATGAGTGGTCGGCGCAGGCGTGCTAAAGCCCCGCCGAAGTTCTGGAGTTCGCCCATGCCCGTCACCACGGTCGGCCTCGATGCCGACGACACCCTCTGGCACAATGAGACCATCTTCCGCCTGAGCCAGAAGCGGTTCGCCGAACTGCTGGCCGACCATGCCGAAGAGCCGGTGATGATGGACCGCCTGGCCCAGGTCGAGCGGCGCAACCTGCGGCTCTACGGCTACGGCGTGAAGGGCTTCACCCTGTCGATGCTGGAGACGGCGATGGAGCTGTGCGACGGTTCGGCCCCGCCTCACATCGTGCGCGAGATCCTGGCCGCCGGGCGCGAGATGCTGGTCCACCCGGTCGAGACCCTGCCCGGCGTCGACGAAACCCTGGCTGAACTGGCCGAAAACTACCGTCTGGTTCTGGTGACCAAGGGCGACCTGATGGACCAGGAGCGAAAGCTGGCGGCCTCGGGGCTGGGCGAGCTGTTCGCCGCCGTCGAGATCGTGTCGGAGAAGGACCGCTCGACCTATGACCGCGTCTTCGCCCGCCACGGCTCGGGCGCGGCCGAGGCGGTGATGGCCGGCAATTCCATGAAATCCGACGTCCTGCCCGCCATCGAGGCCGGGGCCTGGGCGGCGCACATCCCCTACCACATCACCTGGGCCCACGAACTGGCCGACGCGCCGGAAGGCAACGCCCGCTACGTCAGCCTCAGCCGCATCGGCGAACTGCCTGACTGGATCGCTGCGATCGACGAGAACCGGGACGCATAAGACCCCGCCCCCAAGAAATCGCGTCCGCCCCATTCTGGCCCTTGCCCCCCGGCCCCTCCCTCTCTAAACGGGCCGCTTAACCGACAACCTGAACGGATCGGCCGCGAGCGCGCTCGCGCCCGTCCGTCTGCGCGCGTGGAGACCGCCGCCCTGACCAGCCATGAAGAAAAGGACGCCATGGTGCGCGCCGCGCTCGCAGAGCAGGGCGACAGCGGGATCACCCCGCGCCATACGCTGTTCTACTTCTACGGCGAGGAAGAGGCGCACGGCGACCTGTGCGAGGTGGCCCGCCGTGCGGGCTTCCTGACGCGGGGCCAGGGCGACATGACCGTCCTGGAGACCACCATGCCGGTCGACGAGGCGTCGTTTTCGCCTGTGTCGGCCATGATGCAAACCTGGGCCGCGGCCTTCCAGCTCGACTACGACGGCTGGGAGTGCGCGGTCATGACGAACTGAGTAGACGCCGATGCCCAAGCGCACAGACATCAAGTCCATCCTGATCATCGGCGCCGGTCCGATCGTCATCGGCCAGGCGTGCGAGTTCGACTATTCCGGCGTTCAGGCCTGCAAGGCGCTGAAGGCCGAGGGCTACCGGGTCATCCTGGTCAACTCGAACCCCGCCACCATCATGACCGACCCGGAGGTGGCCGACGCCACCTATATCGAGCCGATCACGCCCGAGATGGTCGAGAAGATCATCGCCAAGGAGAAGCCGGACGCCCTGCTGCCCACCATGGGCGGCCAGACGGCGCTGAACACCGCCCTGGCCCTGAACGCCTCGGGCGCCCTGGCCCGTCACGGCGTCGAGATGATCGGCGCCAAGGCCGAGGTCATCGACAAGGCCGAGGACCGTCAGAAGTTCCGCGACGCGATGGACAAGCTGGGCCTGGAATCGCCCCGCTCGCGCGCCATCCACCACATCGAGGAAGCCGACGAGGCCCTGGCCTTCGTGGGCCTGCCCGCCATCATCCGCCCGTCGTTCACGCTCGCCGGCACCGGCGGCGGCATCGCCTACAACGTCGAGGAATTCCACGAGATCGTGGAGCGCGGCCTGGACCTGTCGCCGACCACCGAAGTGCTGATCGAGGAGTCGGTGCTGGGCTGGAAGGAATATGAGATGGAGGTCGTCCGCGATCATGCGGACAACTGCATCATCATCTGCTCGATCGAGAACATCGACCCGATGGGAGTCCACACCGGCGACAGCATCACCGTCGCCCCGGCCATGACCCTGACGGACAAGGAATACCAGATGATGCGCGCGGCCTCGATCGCCGTGCTGCGCGAGATCGGGGTGGAGACGGGCGGCTCGAACGTCCAGTTCGCGGTCAACCCCAAGGACGGCCGTCTGGTCGTCATCGAGATGAACCCGCGCGTGTCGCGCTCCTCGGCGCTGGCGTCCAAGGCCACCGGCTTCCCGATCGCCAAGATCGCCGCCAAGCTGGCCGTCGGCTATACGCTGGACGAGCTGAAGAACGACATCACCATGGTCACCCCGGCCAGCTTCGAGCCGGCCATTGATTACGTGGTCACCAAGATCCCGCGCTTCGCCTTCGAGAAATATCCGGGCTCCGAGCCGTCGCTGACCACGGCGATGAAGTCGGTCGGCGAGGTCATGGCCATCGGCCGCACCTTCCAGGAATCCATGCAGAAGGCCCTGCGCGGGCTGGAAACGGGCCTGAACGGTTTCGACGACATCGAGATCGACGGCGTGACCGGCGCCGAAGACGACGCCGCGATCAAGGCCGCCGTCATCCGCGCCCTTGGCCTGCCGACGCCGGACCGCATCCGCGTCATCGCCCAGGCCTTCCGCCACGGCCTGACCGTGGAAGAAGTGCAGGCCGCCTGCGCCTATGAGCCGTGGTTCCTGCGCCAGATCGCCGACCTGATCCGCACCGAAGGCCACGTCCGCGTACAGGGCCTGCCCACGGACGCGACCGACTTCCGCAAGCTGAAGGCCAAGGGCTTCTCCGACGCCCGTCTGGGCGCCCTGACCGGCAAGACCGAGGGCGAGGTCCGCAAGGCCCGCCGCGCGCTGGATGTGCGCCCGGTGTTCAAGCGCATCGACACCTGCGCCGCCGAGTTCGCATCCGCCACCGCCTATATGTATTCGACCTATGAGACCGGCGCGCTGGGTCAGGTTCCGGCCTGCGAGGCCGAGGTGTCGGACCGCAAGAAGGCCGTCATCCTGGGCGGCGGTCCGAACCGCATCGGTCAGGGGATCGAGTTCGACTACTGCTGCTGCCACGCGGCCTTCGCCTTCGACGACATCGGCGTCGAGAGCATCATGGTCAACTGTAACCCCGAGACCGTCTCGACCGACTACGACACCTCCGACCGCCTGTATTTCGAGCCGCTGACGGCCGAAGACGTGCTGGAGCTGATCGACGTCGAACGCTCCAAGGGCGAGCTGCTGGGCGTCGTCGTCCAGTTCGGCGGCCAGACCCCGCTGAAGCTGGCCCATGCGCTTCAGGAAGACGGCGTGCCGATCCTGGGCACCAGCGTCGACAGCATCGACCTGGCCGAAGACCGCGAACGCTTCCAGCAGATGCTTCAGGCCATCGGCCTGCAACAGCCGCCCAACGCCCTGGCCCGCTCGGCCGAGGAAGCCGCCGTCAAGGCCGAGGAGGTCGGCTATCCGGTCGTCCTGCGCCCGTCCTATGTGCTGGGCGGCCGCGGCATGATGATCGTCCACGACCGCGAGGGTCTGGACCGCTACGTCGGCGAGGCCATGCGCGTCTCGGGCGACGATCCCGTCCTGATCGACCACTATCTGAACCGCGCCACCGAGGTGGACGTCGACGCCCTGTGCGACGACGAGACCGTCTTCGTCGCCGGCGTTCTGGAGCATATCGAGGAAGCCGGCGTCCACTCGGGCGACAGCGCCTGCTCCATGCCGCCCTTCTCCCTGCGCCCCGAAACGGTGGCCGAGTTGAAGCGCCAGACCACCGCCATGGCCAAGGCCCTGAAGGTGCGCGGCCTGATGAACGTGCAGTTCGCCATCGAAGAGCCGCACAGCGAAAACCCGCGCATCTTCGTGCTGGAAGTGAACCCGCGCGCCAGCCGCACGGCGCCCTTCGTCGCCAAGACCATCGGCCAGCCGGTCGCCGCCATCGCCGCCAAGGTCATGGCCGGTGTGCCGCTGTCCTCCTTCGGCCTGATCGACAAGCAACTGGACCACATCGCGGTCAAGGAAGCCGTCTTCCCGTTCGCGCGCTTCGCCGGGGTCGACACCATCCTGGGCCCGGAAATGCGCTCGACCGGCGAGGTCATGGGCCTGGACTGGAAACGTGAGGGCGAGGCCGATCTGGCCCCCGCCTTCGCCCGCGCCTTCGCCAAGTCCCAGACCGGTGGCGGCACCATCCTGCCGACCGAGGGCACGGCCTTCGTCTCGGTGCGCGACGCCGACAAGCCCTTCATCGTCGAGGCGGTGAAGACCCTGCTGGCGCAAGGCTTCGCCGTCATCGCCACCGGCGGCACCCACACCTACCTGACCGAACAGGGCCTTGAGGTCGGTCTGGTCAAGAAGGTGCTGGAAGGCCGTCCGAACATCGTCGACGCCATGAAGAACGGCGAGGTCCAGCTGGTCTTCAACACCACGGACGGCAAGCAGGCCCTGGCCGACAGCTTCTCGATCCGCCGCACGGCGCTGATGATGAAGATCCCCTACTACACCACGGCGTCCGGCTCCCTGGCCGCCGCGCAAGGCATCGCCGCCGTCCGCCACGGCGAGATGGATGTCCGCCCGATCCAGTCCTACAACTGAGATCAGGCCCCGACCTGAACCAGAAAGCCCCCGCCGAGCGATCGGCGGGGGGCTTTTTCGTGCCCGCCTAGGCGCCGCCATCACCCTATAGTCGCCGTCATCCCTATATAGTCGCCGTCATCCTCGGGCTTGACCCGAGAATCCAGCCGTCCGTCTGCACTACGCCGGCAAGGAAGGGCGCGCCCCAACGCTGGATCCTCGGGTCAAGCCCGAGGATGACGGCGGATAAATCAATGCCCTTCCCCGGTTGCCCCCTCCCCTCCAGCGGCTAAGGTCGCTCCCGACACCGGAGGGGACACATCATGAAGAAGACCACGCTCACCGCCATCCTGGCCGCCGTGCTGGCGGCCGGAGCCGCGCCCGCCATCGCCCAGGACGCGGGGCTGAAGGCGGCGGTCAAGGCTGATTACGACGCCAACCTCGGCGCCCTGTTCGACCACTTCCACCGCAACCCGGAACTGTCGGGCCTCGAAGTCGAGACCTCGGCGCGCATGGCGCAGGAGCTGCGCGCCCTGGGCTATGACGTCACCACCGGCGTCGGCGGAACCGGCGTGGTCGCCGTCCTGCGCAACGGCGCCGGGCCCACGGTCATGATCCGCGCCGACATGGACGGCCTGCCGGTCGAGGAGACCTCGGGCCTGGCCAACGCCTCCACCGCCCGCCAGGTCGACACCGACGGCGTCGAAAAGCCCGTCATGCACGCCTGCGGCCACGACGTGCACATCACCGCCCTGGTCGGCACGGCGCGTCAGATGCAGGCGCGCAAGGCCAACTGGTCGGGCACCCTGGTCCTGGTCGCCCAACCGGCCGAGGAGCGCATTTTCGGCGCCCGCGCCATGGTGCAGGACGGCCTTTACTCCCGCTTCCCCAAGCCGGACTACGCCCTGGCCTTTCACGTCTCGGCCGACACCCCGACGGGACGGATCGGCGTACCGCTGGGCATCACCTCATCCAGCTCGGACAGCGTGGACATCGCCGTGCACGGCGTCGCCACCCACGGCGCCTCGCCGCACCTGGGGGTCGATCCCATCCTGGTCGCCTCGCACATCGTGGTGGGCCTGCAGTCCCTGCGCAGCCGCGAGACCAGCCCGCTGGAGGGCGCCGTGGTCACGGTCGGCGCCATCAAGGGCGGCATCAAGCACAACATCATCTCCGACCGGGTGGACATGCAGTTGACCGTCCGCGCCGACAGCCCCGAGGTCCGCGCCAAGCTGCTGGACGGCATCGACCGCATCTCGGCCAACACCGCCCGCGCCCTGGGCGTGCCCGAGGATAAGCTGCCGACCGTCGTGCGCTCGCCGCTGGAGAACACCCCGCCCACCATCAACGACGCCGAGACCGCCGCGCGCGTCCGCGAGGCCCTGACCGCCGCCCTGGGCGAAGGGGTGCTGATCGACAATCCGCGCACCGGCATGGGGGCCGAGGACTTCGCCGAGTTCGTCACCCCCGAGCTGGGCGTGAAGGGCGTCTATTTCCGCGTCGGCGGCACGCCGCCCGATCAGGTGGACGACGCCCCCGGCCACCACTCGGGCCTGTTCCGCATCACGCCCGAGCCCGCCGTCACCCTGGGCGTGGAAGGCTCGGTCCTGGCCGCCGAGGCCCTGATGCCCAAACGCGCGGAATGAGACGATAAGGCGAGGCCGGGACGCTGAACCCGGCGGCGTCCCGGCCGTTGCTCCCGCAGGTTCCGCATCCGTAGGAGACGCCGTCCATGCCTCTGCCTCGCCTTTCCGCCCTGCTGGGCGGCCTGCTGCTGTCGCGTCGGGGCCGCAGCCTGGCCGCGCGCCATGCGGGCAAGATCGCCCTGGCGACCCTGGCCTGGCGATTGTGGAAGAGCCGCCGCGCCCCGGTCCATGATGTCCCGCGCGGCGCCCGCACGGCGTACCGGCCGCCCCATCGGCGCCGTCGCTGGAGCGGGCGGCGGCGCTGAAGTCCGGAAGCCAACCGAGGAAACCCAGCCTGCCCGGCGGCGTTAACACTTTCATGCGTCTGTCTGTTCTCCAGGTCATCGCGGCCCTGTTCGCGGCCGTCTGTCTCGTCATCGCCTTCATCGCCGCGGGCGTCGCGGTCGTGTCCGGCGTCTTCATGCTCCTGGCCGTGGCGGCCCTGGGGTTCATCGCCTGGACGGCGCTGCGGCGCGCCTTCAGCCGGGATCGCCGGCCCTCCGTCCCGCCCGCTCCGACCACAAGGCCGTGAACAGGGGCTGAATCGGGGCTGCGCGCTTCCGCCACGCCGAATGGCGCCGGTCGGCCATCTTGAGTTTGGGCGTCGGGCGCCCTACCTTCTTGGGCCGGTCACGCAACGCCCCCGTGGCCGCAGCGGTACCGGAACGTCTCTCACCTGTCTTCGGGCGTAGCAAGAAACTCACGACACAATGGAAAAAGTGCCGATGACGGCCGAGGGGTATCGCGCCCTCGACGATCAACTCAAGCAATTGAAGTCGGTGGAACGACCCAGCGTGATCGCCGCCATCGCGGAAGCCCGCGAGCATGGCGATCTGTCTGAAAACGCCGAATATCACGCCGCCAAGGAGCGCCAGGGCTGGATCGAAGGCTCGATCGCCGAGATCGAGGACAAGCTGTCCCGCGCCCAGGTGATCGACGTGTCCAAACTGTCCGGCGACCAGGTCAAGTTCGGCGCCACCGTCACCTTCGTGGACGAGGACACCGAGGAGGAAGGCGTCTATCAGATCGTCGGCGAACACGAGGCCGACGTGAAGCTGGGCAAGATCTCCATCGCCTCGCCGATCGCCCGCGCCCTGATCTCCAAGGAGGTCGGCGACGTGGTCGAGGTCAACACGCCCGGCGGCGTGAAGGCCTATGAGATCCTCAAGGTCGAGTGGAAGTAACCTCCGCCGACATCGAGGCTGAAGGCAGGGCGCGCGGCATGGCCGCGCGCCCTCTTTCCATCTGGGTCGTGTCCGACGGCCGCACCGGCATCCAGAACCAGGCCCTGGGCCTGGCCGAGGCCGTCGCCCGCCTGACCCCGGCCGAGATCACGGTCCAGACCGTCCGCTGGCGTCCCGCCTTCGACCGCTGGCCCTCGGGCCTAAAGACCCCCGCCATGCTGGCGCCGGGGTCGTTCGATCCGCGCGGCGTCGCCGAATGGCCTGACCTGTGGATCGCCACGGGCCGCGCCAGCCTGCCCCTGTCGGCGCGCGTGCGCGACTGGAGCGGCGGCAAGACCTTCGTCGTCCAGACCCAGGACCCGCGCTGGCGCAACGACCGCTACGACCTGATCGTCGCCCCCGCCCATGACGCCCTCGGCGGCCCCAACGTCCTGTCGATCACCGGCAGCCCGCACCGCATCACGCGCGAAAGGCTGGCCGAGGCGGCGCCCGCCTTCGCCGCGCGCATCGCCCCCCTGCCCCATCCGCGCGTGGCGGTGATGGTCGGGGGAGCGTCCGCCGCCTTCGACCTGCCGCCCGCCCACGCCGCCGATCTGGCCGGCCGCATCGCCGAGGCCGTGACCGCCGCGAACGGCGCCCTGCTGCTGACCTATTCACGCCGCACGCCGCAGGCGGCCAAGGCGGCGATGACCGAACGCCTGTCGGCCCTGCCCGGCTGGATCTGGGACGGTACGGGCGACAACCCCCTGTTCGCCATGCTGGACGGCGCCGACCACATCCTCGTCACCGAGGACAGCGCCAACATGGCCGCCGAGGCCGCCTCGACCGGCAAGCCCGTCCATATCCTGCCCATGATCGCCAGGAAGGCGCCGGGCAAGTTCGCCCGCCTGCACGCCGACCTTCAAGCCCGCGGCGCCGCTCGCCCCTTCGACGGGACGCTGACGCCCTGGGCCTATGAACCGCTGAACGAAACCGAGCGCGCCGCCCGCGCCGTGCTGGCGGCCATGCCGAAGCGCTGAGGCCCCCGGCCGCTCCCCAGCGGCCCCTCCCAGCGGCCAAGGTGGCGAAAGGCCCTCGCCGTCCCCATATGTCGGGATCAAGGCAAAACCCAGCCCATGAATCGACGGCGGCATCGCTGGCGGTCGGCTGCGCCTTGGCCGAAGCTCAGTCACGGAAAGGACGTTCTAATTGATCGTGGAAAATTTCATCCGCCTCTACGCCCATGACTTCAGCCAGATGGCTGGCCGCGCCGAGATGGGACAGGATGTCGATGAAGCCCTGGCCCGGCGCGTTCGCGACGCCGACAATCACGCCCAGGTCATGGACCAGCGCAAGGGCAAGGGCCATCTGACCGCCCTGGTGGCCCGCATCCGCGAAGAGGCCGCCCTGTTCAACGGCCGCGTCATGCGTCATGGCGCGGACCCCGCCGAGGCGGCGGAGCGTCGTCAGGTCTTCCTGTCCGACGTCGCGGACACCCTGGAGCAGCTGAGGGCGGCCCGCGCCGCCGACGCCAAACAACCGGCTCACGCCTGAATCCGGCCTGTGAATGTCGCATCGGCATCGCGCTTGAGGGAATCAGCGCCTAAATAGGCGCCATGACCCAAGCTCGTACTGTCCGTGTCGCCATCATCGGTTCCGGCCCCGCCGGCTGGACCGCCGCCATCTACGCCGCCCGCGCCTCGCTGAACCCGGTGATCATCGCCGGGCTTCAGCCCGGCGGCCAGCTGACCATCACCACGGACGTCGAGAACTATCCCGGCTTCGCCGAGACCATTCAGGGCCCCTGGCTGATGCAGCAGATGCAGGCCCAGGCCGAGCATGTCGGGACCGAGGTCATCCACGACATCGTGGTCAAGGCCGACCTGTCGCAGCGCCCCTTCCACCTGACGCTGGACTCGGGCTCTGAAATCCTGGCCGAAACCGTCATCATCTCCACCGGCGCCCAGGCCAAGTGGCTGGGGCTGGACTCCGAGTCCGAATATCAGGGCTTCGGCGTCTCGGCCTGCGCCACCTGCGACGGCTTTTTCTATCGCGGCAAGCAGGTGGTGGTCGTCGGCGGCGGCAACACCGCCGTCGAGGAAGCCCTGTTCCTGACCAACTTCGCCGAGACCGTCACCGTCGTTCACCGCCGCGACGAGTTCCGCGCCGAGAAGATCCTGCAGGACCGCCTGTTCGCCCATCCCAAGATCAAGGTCGTCTGGGACGTGGCCGTCGAGGAAGTGGTCGGCGTGGTCGACGGCGTGGCCCGCAACGTCACCGGCATGCGCCTGAAGAACGTCAAGACCGGCGAGATCAGCGAAATCCCCGCCGACGGCGTCTTCATCGCCATCGGCCACGCCCCCTCGTCCGAACTGTTCAAGGGCCAGCTGGAGACCAACTCCGGCGGCTATCTGCGGGTCCGGCCGGGCACGGCGGCGACCGCCATCGAGGGCGTCTGGGCCGCCGGCGACGTCACCGACGACGTCTATCGTCAGGCCGTGACCGCCGCGGGCATGGGCTGCATGGCCGCCCTCGAAGCCGCCCGCTTCCTGGCCGAAGAAGACCACAAGGCCGCCCACCACCCCATCAGCCACAAGGAAGCCGAGAAGATCGGAGCCTGGTGAACCTCGGCCGCCCCGGCGGCCGATCCTTCCCGCCTCGAAGGGCGGCGGTTCGCGATCAGGGCCGCCGCCTGATCGTCCAATCTCCCTCGCGCGGTCCCGGCGTCGCCATCCACTCCGGCTTCAGCGTCAGGGTCCAGCCGTCCCCCGTCATGCCGTCCTGCGTGGCGCTCGCTTCGGCAAGGGCCACGGACAGGCGCGACCAATCGCTCGACAGAAGGGCGCCGCCCTTCTCGACCTCCAGCACGCCCCAGTCTGTCGCTGCGCGAATGACGCCATAGACCGATCCTTCCGGCGGCAGAGGGGTCACCTGATTGGGATCAAAGCTGAAGCTGGCGCCGGATACGGGCGCGACCAGGACGGGGCCGTCCACCAGTCCGGCCCTCAGGGCGGTGACGCGCGCCGCCTGTTCGCGCGCCCTTGCCGATTCCTCGGCCTCGATCTGCGCCGCCTCGTATCGCGCTCCCCGTTCCGCGAAGGCCTCGTCATCGGCGGCGACCTGCAGCTCCAGCGCGCGCCCCAGCATCCGCCCCAGTCCCTCGCGGCGATCCCAGTCCGTCTTCCAGCCCGGCGCAGCCTCATCCAGAAGGACGCCATAGGCGGGGCCGGTGTAATAGGCGAAGGATCGAGCGTACGCGCGCACCCTGTCGCCCCTCGCCAGGTGGGCGGCGAGGCGGGATGTCATCTGATCATCGCGCGACAACAGGCGGCCGGTGTATTCGGCGACGCCCTCGTTCCGCTCCATGGCGTCCTCGGCGGCCTGCGCCTCCGGGAACCGGGCATGTCGCCAGGCCCGAAAGGCCAGCGCGTCCTCGACCGCCCGACGGCGCTCCGCCGGCTCGACCGCCGCGAGCGCCGCCGACAGGGCCCGCAACTCCAGACGCAGGGACAGCCGACCCGCCTCGGTCTCCAGTTGAGGCTGGTCCGCGTGGATCGCCTTCAGACCGATCTGGTCCTGGATGCGATGCCAGGCCTCGTGCATCAGCAGGATGGACCGCGCCGTCTCATCCTCCGGCAGCGGCGCCATCAGCATGGTCCAGACCCGACCGTTCCAGCGCACCGCCGTATTGGCGATGGGCACGGCGTCCGGCAGTCGCCCTGTGAAGAGCGCGCCTTCCCGCTCCAGGGGCGCATCGACGCCGTCCGCATTGGCGATGAAGTCGCGCGTCGCCGGATCGGCGATCAGAATCGGCCCGCACAGCGACACGCCCCATGCCCGACCGCCGTCCGCGTCGCACAAGGCCTGGGCCTGGCCGAAGACTGTCGCGGCCGGGGCAGCGTCCAGTCGCGCCTGCGCCAGGGCGGCCTCCGCCGAAAACAGGACCAGCCCCATGGCCAGGCCGAGCCGCCCGCCCCCGATACGCAACGCCATGACTTCCCCTTCCGAACAACAGCCCCGCACGCCCTCCAGCGCGGGCTCCCCACATATGGTGAAGCTCGAAGCGACGATAGTATGGCCGGAAGCGGGCTGAATAGGGCGATCGCCCGCACCCTCACCCCTGCGGCTTGCCGACCTCTTCGACGGCCATGGGCGTGACGCCGGCGGGCGGCGGGGCGGTCACGGTCACGCTGGGGACGGCGCCGGCCTCGAAGGCCTTGAGGCGCTCGTTGATGGCGGCGATCTCCTCCTTGCCGGCCTGGCGGCGACCGCCCAGGCTGGCGATGCCGACGACGCGGGTCTGGCCGTCGATCTCGACCGTGCGCAGTTCGCCCGACCTGGCCCCGTCCAGCGCCTCTTCCACGCTGTCGGCGGCCGTGGCCAGCAGGACGCGAGACTGGGCGAAGCGGGCCTCGTCGATCGACGGCTCGCGGCCCGCGTATGCGTTGACGAAGGCCGCCGTCTCTCCGGCCGCGCCCTTCCAGCGATAGAAGATGTGCGCCCCGACCTGGGTGATCTTGGCCAGGGTCGGCGACCACCAGGGGTGGACGTAGTCGGCGTGGTAGTGGGTGGCCGTGCCCACGCGCTCGGACACATGGCCGTTCAGGGCGCGCGCCGCGACCCGCTCGGCCCGATCCCAGGCCCAGCGCACCGGCCCGCGCGCCAGGGAGCCGTCGCAGGTGAAGCTGAACTGACAGCCCGTGGTCCGCTCTGCGCCCTGATAGACGACGCCGCAGACGCTGGAGGGATAGTTGGGATCGCGCACCCGGTTCAGCACGACCTGGGCCACGCCCTCCTGCCCCTCGGTCGGCTCCAGCGCCGCCTCGTAATAGACGGCCTGGGTCAGGCAGCGCAGGGCGCGTCGACGCGACGCCTCGTCCGCCGGACGGAAGACGAAGGGCCGTGCGGGCTGAAGCGCGCCGAAGGCGTTGGGCATGGCGGCGTTCAACTGTTGGGCCGCAACGCCCGCCACGCCCTGATCCAGGCTGGGCTTGCCGCCCAGGGTCAGGCTCTCCCAGCCGGGGGTCAGCCCATACAGTTCGGGCAGGCCCAGGGCCGGATCATGCCGCCGTGCGACGGCGAGCTGCCCCGCATCCATCCGCGCCGTCACCGCCGCCAGACCGTTCGGGCCCAGGTCGCCGCCGGTGGCGCGGGCCACTGCTTCGGCGGTGCGGTCGATGTCGGGGCGCGGGGTCGAACTGGCCGACATGGCCACGCCCATCGCCGCCAGGGTCACGGCCATGGCGGCAGGCGCCGCTGCCACAGCCCGGCGTCCGGTCGTCTTCAGCGGCGTGAGGCGGCCGAGGTTCATGCGACGTCCGTATAGCGACGCCTGACGGCGCCGGAAATCGACGATCTGCATGACCGCCCAATCCGGCGCTTTTCAGACGCGAAGATTACCGTTCCGTGAGGCGAAACGGCGGTCCTCTTCCCGCTTAACGCTCGCCCAGGCTGGAACGCAGCATCCAGGCGGCCTTTTCGTGCGCCGCCAGACGCACGGTCATCAGGTCGACCGACGCCTCGTCGCCGACCTCGTCGGCGGCGTCCAGGGCCGCGCGGGCGGTGGCGATGACCACGCCGTGGTCCTTGATCAGCTCCTTGAGCATCTCGGAGGAATCCTTCTCGGGATCGCCGTCCTTGATCGAGGTCAGGTTGGCGAAGGCCGAGGCGCTCTGCGGCGCCAGTTCGCCCAGGGCGCGGATGCGCTCGGCGATTTCGTCCAGGGCGGCCCAGATCTCGCGATACTGCTCTTCCAGCAGGTTGTGCAGGCTGAAGAACTCCGGCCCGCGCACGTTCCAGTGGTAGCCGTGCGTCTTCAGATAGAGGGCGTAGCTGTCGGCCAGGGCCTTGGACAGTTCGCGCGCGACGTCGGCGCGCTCCTTGGGCTTAAGACCGGTGTCGATGGCGTTCATGACGGCTCCCGTTTGCAGTGCGGTGTGAAGATCAGCCTTGCAGTTAGGTCGTCCGGCCCGCGATCCAAGGGGTCGGCGGCGCCCCGCCGCAGGAATCTTCGCCCCTGTAACGTCGAAGCCGCAGGGATGTTGCAACGCAAACCCTCCTCCCCCTGCGGGAGAAGGCGGCCGATCCCGGATTCAGTCCGGGTGAGGTCGGATGAGGGGTTGCTCGAGGCTGGCTTCGCCCCTCGTCAGACTTCGGAGAGCCCCCTCATCCGTCGGCCTGCGGCCGCCACCTTCTCCCGCAGGGGGAGAAGGGCGCAGCCCTTTAACGCTGGCGCGCCTTGCGGGCGGCGTAGCGGGCGTCGCGCGCGGCCTTCTGCTCTTCCTTGGTCAGTTGCTTGCGCTCCTTGCGGGCGGCGCGCTTGGCGGCGTCCACCTCTTCCTGGGCGGCCATTTCGGCGGCCAGGCGGGCGGCTTCCTTCTCGGCCTTCTCGCGGCGCACTTCGGCCTTGGCCAGTTCGTGCTGCTGGCGGACGGCCTCCTTCTCGGCGGCGCGCTTTTCGGCCAGTTTCTCGAACTCGGGATCCTGAACCGTCGGCTTCGGCTTGAACCGGGCCAGGAGGGCTTGTTTGGCGTCTTTCTGGGCGGACAGGCGGTCGTTGAAGCCGGTGTTCTTGAGGTCGCGCATGCTGAGAGGCGGGTGTCCTTGATAGGGAATGGAGACGGCGAAAGGGGCCGATCGCCGAGGCGACGGCCTTGGATCGGGCCGGGAGGCGCATCTCGACGCGCTCGGCCCGGCGGGAGGCCAAAGCCGAATTTCGCGCCGAAATCAAGCTCCACGGCCCAATTTCATTGGATTTAGGGGGCGGAGAGGCCGCCCGGACGCACAATGCAGCCGCGCTAGGCGGCCGCGTCAGCCTTCAGTGCGGCTGGAATCAGTGAGGCTTTTGGGCGTGGCCGACCGCCGCGCCTGCGGCGCCCCCGACGGCAGCCCCGACCGGACCGGCCACCACGGCCCCGGCGACGGCGCCGGTGGCCGCCTTCTGTTCAATGCTGTGGCCGCAGGCCGACAGGGCCAGGGCTCCGGCGCCGGCCAGCGCCAGTACGGCCAGGCGGGAAGCGGTGCGGGTCATGGGGCAACTCCTTGAAATAGCTCAGCTTGGAACGCGAGAATCGACCGCAGGTTCCCATCTATGGCGTGACTCTGACAACCAAGATGTCGACCCCCGGCCAATAGCTTATTCATCTCCCGACCGCTCCACGCCCAATCTTCGATCAACATACCAATACAGTCTTCGCAAGAATGTCTAAGGCGCAATTTCGTCACGATTAAAACGACGCGGAATAATGACTGATAGGCGTTTTTCTTATGCTGAAGAAATTACAATTCTAGCGAATCAGTCACATTGAGGCCATGATCGGATGGATAAAGGCCCGCCTTCGAGGGTCGGCGTTCAGTCGGCGTTCGCCCGACCCGCTTAAGCGCGACGCGTCCTTGTCGCCTGGGTTCGGGATCTACGGGGGCGGCATCCTCGCCCTGTTGTACAGGACTACGCCTTTGTCTCTCTCCTCGCAGACGCGTGCGCTGATGCACGCCGCCCGCTCATTCCGCCTGCGCCCCACGACGGCAGCGGCGGCGTTCGGCGGCGTCGTCGGCCTCGCTGTCGGAGGGGCCTATCTGGGCGGCCTGGCCGCCCAGGCCTCGACCGTGCGCGCCCAGGCCGAGCGCCTGCAGGGCGCCGGCGCCGGCGGCTACACCCAGGAAGCCCTGGCCGAAGCGGCCGGCGGCCTGGACGCCAGCGCCCTGACCATCGCCCATCGCCATGACCCCTATTCCGTCGCCGGCTCGGCCCAGCGCGACCGCCAGGCCGAACTGCTGACCGCCCGCCTGGAGCAGCTTCAGGGCCAGGACGGCCTGCGCCGCGCCAGCCTGCAAGGCCCCGGCGCGACCAGGGTTTCCGCCGCTCGCCCCTTCCGCCTCGACGGCGCCCTGGACCAGTCGCGCGACCTCGATTGCCTGACCCAGGCCGTTTATTATGAAGCCCGCGGCGAAGGCCGCGACGGCATGAAGGCCGTGGCCCAGGTGGTGCTGAACCGCGCCCGCCACCCCGCCTTCCCCAAGACCGTCTGCAGCGTCGTCTATCAGGGCGCCAACCGCGGTTCGGGCTGCCAGTTCAGCTTCACCTGCAACGGCGCTATGCGCGGCGCCGTCAACCGCGCCGCCTGGAACCGCGCCCGCGACGTGGCGGCCAAGGCCCTGTCCGGCCAGGTGTTCGCCGCCGTCGGCAACGCCACCCACTTCCACACCACCGCCGTTTCGCCGTCGTGGCGCAACAATCTGGTGCGGGTGAACCAGGTCGGCGATCACCTGTTCTACCGCTTCGGCGGCCGCTCGGGCGCCAGCCAGGCCTTCGCCTACAACCCGCGCCCGTCGGGTCCGGCCGAGAACGCCCCGCGTCTGGTCCAGGCCAGCCTCGATCCGGTCGAGGCCGCCCGCAACGCCTCGGGCGCCGTGGCCTACACCGCCGTCCTGGCGCGCGAAGCCCTGGCGTCGGGCAAGACGGAAGAGCGTCCGGCCGCCGCGCCGCGCGCCGCCGCTGCGCCCGCCCCGGTAGCGACGCCTCCGGCCTCGCCCAAGCCCGCCGCCGCGACCGTCACGATCAACGCCGAAGCCTGATCGATCCTGGTCTAGGGATGCGTCTTGCGGTGGGTCGTCAGATTCTGCTGCAGATTGCCGTAACGCCCCTGCTGGCTCAGGTTGACGTCCGCATCGCCCGACTGGCCGGACTGCACGCCGTCCGCCCGGTCGCGCCGATCCACGGCGGCCGCCTCATCCATCAGCTGGGCGCCGCGGTCGGCGAAACTGCGTTGCTCCCTGGGCGGCTGTGGGGCCCTGGTCATGGCGTCTCTCCTTCGAGGTCGCGCCCTCCCGCCTTCTGAAAACGGCCCCCTGCCGGGCCCGTTCCCCGAAAAACCCCGGTCCGCGTCCGCTCAGCCGGCGTCCAGGCCGATATCCAGTTGCATGACCGAATGGGTCAGGGCGCCCACGGAGATGACGTCCACGCCCGTCGCGGCGATGCCTGCGACCGTGGTCAGGTTCACCCCGCCCGACGCCTCCAGCACCACCGATCCGAAGGCGCTGTCCCGCACCCGCCGCACCGCCTCGGTCATGTCGTCCAGGCTGAAGTTGTCCAGCATGACGACGTCCGGCCGCTCGGGCAGCACCTCGTCCAGTTGATCCAGGCCGTCGACTTCGACCTCGACCTTCATCAGGTGGGGGGCGAAGGCCCTGGCGCGGCGCACCGCCTCGCCCGCCCCGCCGCAGACGGCGACGTGGTTGTCCTTGATCAGGATGGCGTCATCCAGCCCAAAGCGATGGTTCAGCCCCCCGCCGCAGGCGACCGCGTGCTTCTCCAGCGCCCGTAGCCCCGGCGTGGTCTTGCGGGTGTCGGCGATGCGCGCCTTCGTCCCCTCGACCGCCTGCACATAGGTCCGCGTCAGGGTCGCGATCCCGCACATCCGGCCCAGCAGGTTCAGCGCCGTCCGCTCGGCCGACAGCAGGGCGCGGGCGTTGGCCTCGACCGCGATCAGCACGGCTCCGGCCTCGAACGCCTCGCCGTCGGCGACCTTCACCGTCACCGTCGCCTGGGGGTCCAGCGCGTGGACCGCGATCCGCACCACCGCACCGCCTGCCATCACCCCGGCCTGACGCGCGCAGAAGACGGCGCTGAAGCGGGCGTCCTCGGGGATGCAGGCCTGCGCCGTCACATCGCCCGTACGCCCCAGATCCTCGGCCAGCGCCATGCGCACCACGGGCTCGATCAGCAGGTCCGGCAGGGTTCGGGTCACGGAAACGTCCTTCATCATTCAGATCACGGCCGCCAGGGCGGCGAGCGTCGCCGCCTCGGCCTCTTCGTCGCGTGCAGGCGCCGTCGCTGCGCGCATCCGGGTGTGCTCGGCCGTCGGCAGGCTGTCGGGGAAGTCGCGGCGATAGTGGCCGCCCCGGCTCTCGCGCCGGTTCAGCGCCCCCTCGGCGACCAGCCGCGCCGCCGTCAGGCACGCCGCCGTCGGATGCGCCTTCGCCAGGTCGTCGATCAGGGCCAGCAGCGCCGTCAGCCCCGCCTCGTCCCGCACCACGCCCGCATGGCGCGTCATGGCCGCGCGCAAGGTCGCCAGCGCCTCGGGCGGCAGATCCGTCATCGCCCGCGCCGCCGCCAGCGGCCGCCGCTCAAGCTGGACCTCGGCCGCCGCCGCCCGGCCCGCGCGCCGCCCGAAGGCGCCCGCCTCCAGCAGGGAGTTGGACGCCAGCCGGTTGGCCCCATGCACCCCCGTCGCCGCGCACTCGCCGATGGCGAACAGGCCGGGGACGGTCGTACGCCCCTCGTCGTCGGCGACGATGCCGCCCATGTGATAGTGGGCCGCCGCCGCCACCGGAATGGGACTGACGCGCGGGTCCAGCCCCGCCCTCATGCAGGCGGCGAAGACGGCCGGAAACTCATGCGGAAAGGCCTCGCCCACCGCCTTCGTCGCATCGAGAAAGGCGCCGCGCCCCTCGACCCGCGCCGCGTGCACCGCCCGCGCCACGATGTCCCGCGGCGCCAGATCGGCGTCAGGATGATCGCCCAGCAGGAAGGCGCCGCCGCCATCGACCAGCCGCGCCCCCTCGCCGCGCAGGGCCTCGGTCGCCAGCGGCGCCGGGTCCAGTCCCACATCGATGGCCGTCGGATGGAACTGCACGAACTCGGGGTCCAGCACCTCGGCCCCGGCCTGCCAGGCCAGCGCCAGCCCCTCGCCGCGCAGGGCCGATGGATTGGTCGTCGCCTCGAACAGGCCGCCGATCCCCCCGGTGGCCAGCACCACGGCGGGGGCGAACACTTCGTCCAAGCGGCCGCCTCGGCGTTCGATCACCGCGCCGCACACCCGACCGTCCACGTCGCGGATCAGGCCGCGCAGCCGGCCGTCTTCCCAGATCTCAATGGCCTTCGTGGCCCGCGCGGCGGCGACCACGGCCGACAATATGGCCCGGCCCGCGCCGTCGCCGCCCACCCGCGCCACGCGCGGCAGACTGTGCGCCGCCTCCAGACTGACGGAAAAGCCGCCGTCGTTATCGCGGTCGAAGGGCGCGCCCAGCCCGGCCAGCCACTCGACCGTCTCACGCCCCCGCGTCGTCAGGGCGCGCGCCGCCTCGGCCTCGACCAGACCGGCGCCCGCGCCTTCGGTATCCTTGGCGTGCAGGGCCGCGCTGTCCTGCGGTGACAGGGCCGCCGCCATCCCGCCTTGCGCCCACGCCGAAGAGCAGGCGTTCAGCAAGGGCTCGGGCGTGACCACCAGCACCTTGCCGTCCGACCCCAGCGCCTCGGCCGCCTCCAGCGCCGCCGACAGGCCCGCCAGCCCGCCGCCGATGATCAGAGGCCCGTCATGTCGGATGCGCGCCATCGCCCTAACGGGCCCCCACGCCGAAGAACCGCAGCCCCATCTCGAAGGCCGGCTCGACCGCTCCGCCCGTCAGCGGCAGCAGGGCGGCGATCGCCGCCGCCGCGCAGACCACGGCCGTCAGCAGGTAGAGGGCCAGGCTGCGCCCCGCCTCGGGCCAGCTCAGCCGCCCCCACGCCGCGCGCCAGACGCCGCGCTTCAGATGGCCGAACACCGCCAGGCCCAGAAAGACGGCGAGGATCAGCCGCCCCGTCGACAGTCCCCACCACACGGCCAGACCGCCGACGACCAGCAGGGCGACCTGCTCCAGCCGCGGATGCACCCGCGTCAGCACCGGCCCCAGCGCCTTGGAGCCGTCCAGCGGCGGCGCAGGCAGCAGGTTCAGCAGATTGATCATGGCGATGAAGAAGGCGCCCATCAGCCACTCCGGCGCCTTCAGCGCCAGGCCCACGGCCACGAAGGGGATCATGGCCAGCAGGCCGAACGCTGGTCCCGCCAGCGACACCAGCACCCCGTGCCACTCGCTCTTCGGCTCGCGCTGGCCCTTCGCCAGCCCGCCCAGGAAGGGGATGATGTAGATGCGCGCCGGCCCCATGCCGACCCGGTTCATCGCCAGCACATGGCCGTACTCGTGCACGAACAGGCCGAACAGCACCGCCCCCGCCACGACCCAGCTGCCGGTCAGGAACCACAGGAAACCCGCCATCAGCAGGGTCGAGACCACCGCCCAGACCGGGTGCTGCCCCTTGTCCTCCTGCGGTGCTTCATGGCGCGCGCTGTAGCGGGTCGCCTCGCGCTCAGGCGCAGACTTCGACCCGTCGCGAGACCCCCAAGGCCCCTCGACGCTCATCCTTCTCCCCTCGGGGGAGAAGGTGGACGGCGGAGCCGGACGGATGAGGGGGACGCCAGCCACACCCTCGCCGTCTCGCCCGTATCCGACCGCCCCCTCATCCGAGGCGCTGCGCGCCCCACCTTCTCCCCCGAGGGGAGAAGGATTGCGGACAGGGCCATCAGATCAGCTCCACATCGACATGATGCCGCGCCTTGACCAGGTCATAGCGCGCCGGCTTCGACGGCGGCGGCAGGTCGATCATCCGCTGCACCGCCAGAGCCGCCTTCTCCAGCATCTCGTCCGGCACCGTCACCTCGAACTGCATGTGCAGCAGGCAGTCGCGGATGTTCTCCAGCGTAATGCGCTTCATGTGCGGGCACAGGTTGCACGGGCCGACGAACTCCACCTCGGGCACGTCGCCCTTGATGTTCGAGGCCATCGAGCATTCGGTGATCAGCACCACCCGCTTGGGCCGACGCTGCTCGACATATTCGGTCATGGCGGCGGTCGAACCGGCGAAGTCGGCGGCGCGCAAAATCTCTTCAGGGCATTCGGGGTGGGCCAGAACCTCGGCGTCCGGCCAGGCGTCGCGCATGTCGGCGATGTCCTGCGTGGTGAAGCGCTTGTGCACCTCGCAGTGGCCCGCCCAGGCGATGATGCCCACCGTCGTCTGGGCCGCCACGTTGCGCGCCAGATATTCGTCGGGGATCAGGATGACCTTGTCGACGCCCCATTCCTTCGCCGCCCATTCGACGACCTGAACGGCGTTGGCGCTGGTGCAGCAGATGTCCGTCTCGGCCTTCACATCGGCCGTGGTGTTCACATAGGTGACGACCGGCAGGCCCGGATGCCGCTCCTTGATCAGCCGCACGTCCGCCCCCGTGATCGAGGACGCCAGCGAGCATCCCGCGCGCAGGTCGGGGATCAGCACCGTCTTGTCCGGCGACAGGATCTTGGACGTCTCGGCCATGAAGTGAACGCCCGCCTGAACGATCACCCTGGCCTTGGACTTGGCGGCCTCCTTGGCCAGCCCCAGGCTGTCGCCGACATAGTCGCCCACGCCGTGAAAGATCTCGGGCGTCATATAGTTGTGGGCCAGGATGACCGCGTCGCGCTCGCGTTTCAGCCGGTTGATCTCGCTGATCAGCCGGGCCTGTTCGGGCCATTCCAGCGGGGTGACGTGGTCCTTGACCTTCTCCCACACCGGGGCGGTTTCTTCCGCCAGTTCCTTCGACAGACCGAAAGCGCCGTCCGCCATCGTCCCTACTCCCTATCGGCCGTCTGCGCGGCCCCGACTTATGCTCAAACTTAGCATAAGCAGAAACAATGTAGGCTCTTCCGCACCCGGCGCAAGGGAAATCAACGACGCGCATCCTTCTCCCCTTGCGGGAGAAGGTGGCTCGCGCAGCGAGACGGATGAGGGGTCTCTTTGCGCCTTCCATTAAGCTAAAGCCCAGTGCTCAAGGTTGCGAAACCCCTCATCCGACGACCTTCGGTCGCCACCTTCTCCCGCAAGGGGAGAAGGACAGGCGCGCAATTTTCATTCTCATGCGCCGCGGCATCGCCTAGACCGGGACACGCTTCATCCTCCCCTGCGCCGCCTGACCGAGATCATCGTGCAAGACACCGTCCGCCGCATCCTGACCGCCCGCGTCTATGACGTGGCCGAGGAGACTCCGCTCGATCCGCTGAAGCGGCTGTCGGCCCGCATCGCCCGCCCGGCCCTGCTGAAGCGCGAGGATCTGCAGCCGGTCTTCTCGTTCAAGATCCGCGGCGCCTACAACCGGATCGCGGCCCTGAGCGAGGCCGAACTGGCGCGCGGCGTCATCTGCGCCTCGGCGGGCAATCACGCGCAAGGGGTGGCGCTGGCGGCGGCCAAACGCGGCGCGGCGGCGACCATCGTCATGCCGACCACCACGCCCGGCATCAAGGTGGCGGCGGTCCAGGGTCTGGGCGGCCAGGTCGTGCTGCACGGCGAAAGCTTCGACGACGCCTACGCCCACGCCCGCGCGCTGGAGACGCAGACCGGCGCCGCCTTCGTCCACCCTTTCGACGACCCCGACGTCATCGCCGGCCAGGGCACGGTCGGGCTGGAGATCCTGCGCCAGCACCCCGATCCGATCGACGCCGTCTTCATCCCCATCGGCGGCGGCGGGCTGGCGGCGGGCGTGGCGGCCATCGTCCGCTTCCTGCGGCCCGAAACGCGCCTCATCGGCGTCGAGCCGGCCGAGGCGCCGACGATGAAGAGCGCCATCGAGGCCGGGCGCGTCGTCGATCTGGATCAGGTCGGCCTGTTCGCCGACGGGGTGGCCGTGCGCCGCGCAGGCGACGAGACCTTCCGCCTGTGCCGCGATCTGCTGGACGAGATCGTGCTGGTCGACACCGACGCCATCTGCGCCGCCGTGAAGGACATCTTCGACGACGTGCGCGCCGTGGCCGAGCCGTCGGGCGCCGTCGCCCTGGCCGGGCTCAAGGCCTGGGCCGCGCGCAACCCCGGATCGGGGACGCTGGTGGCGATCAACTCGGGCGCCAACGTCAATTTCGACCGCCTGCGCCACGTCGCCGAGCGGGCCGAGATCGGCGAGGGCGCCGAGGCCCTGTTCGCCGTCTCCATGCCCGACCGGCGCGAGGACTACCACCGCTTCCTGCAGAGCCTGGACGGCCGTTCGATCACGGAATTCAACTACCGCTGGTCCGGCGACGGCACGGCCCAGATCTTCGTCGGCGTAGCCCTGCGCGACGGCGCCGCCGAGCGCGAAAGCCTGCTCAGACACCTGACCGCCGGCGGCTATTCCGTCGTGGACATGAGCGACAATGAGACCGCCAAGCTGCATGTGCGCCACATGGTCGGCGGACGCACCATCGGCCTGCCGCACGAGCGTCTGCTGCGCTTCGAATTCCCCGAGCGGCCGGGCGCCTTCCTGCGCTTCCTCAACAGCCTGCAGCCCGCCTGGGCCCTGACCCTGTTCCACTACCGCAACCACGGCGACGACGCGGGCCGGGTGCTGGCGGGGGTCAGCGTCCCGCCGGACCAGGCGGCGGCCCTGACGAAGGCGCTGGACGAACTGGGCTACCCCTACGCAGACGAGACCGACAACCCGGCCTGCCGCCTGTTTCTGGACGGCGCGGCCTGAACGGCTACGCCCGGCTGATCGCCTCGGCGATCTCTTCGGCCGGCCGGCCGGCCAGGGCCTTGGGAATCTCGCCGACCAGACGCTCCTCCAGCGTCTTGTGCCAATGCTTGCGCAGCTGGCCCAGGGTCTTGGGCGCGGCGACGACGGCCAGGGCCTCGATCTTGTTGGTCAGGGCCATGTGGTTCAGCGCCTCGGCCACGCCCATGGCGAAGCCGTCCTCGGCCTGGGTGTCGTTGTCGGGGTTGGCGTCGCTGGAGCGGCGGCCCGGCGCGCCGGACAGGCGTTCGGGGATCTCGGGCGTCGCCATCGGCTTGAGCTGGATGTCGAGGTTGTGGCCGGTGTTGCGGAACAGGCTCAGCTTCTCGCCGTCGGCGACGGCGACCAGGGCCCCGTTGGGCAGGTTCATCATCAGACTCCAGAAATGAGCGCCGAAAGGGAGGGCGCTGTCAGTCCAGCGCAAACGCCCCCTGTCCCGTTCCATCATCGGGGCTGTCCTGCGACGCTTCGTGCGCCAGCAGCCAGCGCTTGCGCTCCAGCCCGCCCGCATAGCCGGTCAGGGTTCCATTGGCCCCGACGACCCGGTGGCAGGGCACGATGACGCCGATCGGATTGGCGCCGTTGGCCAGCCCCACGGCCCGCACGGCGGCGGGCTTGCCGATGGCCTGGGCCAGTTGGCCGTAGCTCCAGGTCCGTCCCGCCGGAATGGTCCGCAGCGCCGCCCAGACCGCGCGCTGGAAGTCCGTGCCGCCGGTCTTCACCGCGAGCCCGTCCAGCGCCGTCAGATCGCCGTCGAAATAGGCAGCGACGGCGTTCCGCACCGCCTGCGGCGCCCGCCCCGGCGTCAGCCGCGCCTCGCCGTAGTGACGGGCCAGCAGCTTCATCATCCGGGCCTCATAGTCGGCGAAGTCGAAGGCGCGCACGGCGCCGTCCGCATCGGTGACCAGCAGCACCTCGCCCACCGGCGTGGCGATGCGGTCCAGGGTGAAGGCTTCAGGCTGCGTCTTTTTCATCGTCGTTCTCCATGATCGTCATGCCGTCGATCCCCGCCTCGCGCAGGTGCAGCACGCCATAGGCCCGCCAGGGCCGCCACCGCTCGGCCCGCCCCGCCAGCCGCTCGTCTTCCAGCCGGTCGCTGGCCATGTCGGCCGCCTCATCGCTCCAGACGCCCGGCAGGCGCAGCCCCGACCGCGCCTCGACCAGCGGCGCCAGCACAGGGTCAGCCGCCAGGTCGCGCCGGATCGCCTCGGGGTCCGCCGACAGGTCGAACAGCCGCCGCACCCGCGCCAGCACCCCCGGCAAGACCTTCAGATCGTCCAGCGCCGCCGTCACCGCCAGCCGGTCGCCCGCCTCGAACCGGGCCGAAACCTCGCCCGTCGCCCCGTCCGTCGCCGGGGTCAGGACGCGGCGCCAGACGCCTCTTTCAACCGTCTCTCCGCCCGCCTTCAGGGCGGCCAGCATGGCCTCGACCTCATAGGGCGGGCGATAGGGCAGGTTCAGCCGCACCCCTTCATTCGACCTGGCGTCCCACGGCCGCTCGGCCCGCGCCCGCAGCGCCGACGGCGGCCGTCCATAAAGGGCCTGAAACGTCTCATTGAAGCGGCGCACGCTGCCGAATCCGGAGGCCATGGCCACCTCGGCCATCGGCAGGTCGGTCTGGTGGATCAGGGCCTTGGCCAGAAGGACGCGGCGCGTCTGGGCCACGCTGACCGGGGCTGCGCCCAGGTGCTGGCGGAACAGGCGGCGCAGGTGCCGCTCGCCCACCCCCAGCCGCGCGGCCAGGGCGTCGACGTCGCCCTCATCGAGCGCCCCCGCCTCGATCAGGTTCAGCGCCCGACTGACGGTGTTGGAGGTGCCGCGCCACGCGCCCATGTCGGGCGCCGTCTCGGGCCGACAGCGCAGGCAAGCCCGAAAGCCCGCCTCCTCGGCCGCCGCCGCGCTGATGACGAAGCGCATGTTCTCGCGCTTGGGCGTCCGCGCCGGGCAGACCGGGCGGCAATAGATCCCGGTAGACTTCACACAGGTGAAGAAGCGCCCGTCGAAGCGCGGGTCGCGCGTCAGGACGGCCCGGTAACAGGCCTCCTGATCCAGCATGTCGCGGGCGTTTTCCATGCCTGCAACATGCGCCCGCCGCTCCGCCGTGTCTCGCGGTTTTCGGACATGACGGCACCGCGGCCTGGAAAATCACCCCTCGCGCGTCGTCGCGAGCCGCCAGACATAGGTCGCGATATTGACGACGAAGCTGATCGCCATCACCGCGAACACCCAGGTCAGCACCGTACCCAGGGTCAGGGCCGTCCCATTCAGATCGCGGCCCGCATCGTTCACCGCGCGCAAGGCGTCCAGGCTGATGTTCGTCGTCCCGCCCTCGACGCGAGCGCTCGCCGCGCCCTGGGTCAGGGTGAGCCACCAGCCCGCATCAACCAGCCGCCACAGCACCCAGAGCGCCGCGCCCGCCAGCGGGATCTTCAGCAGCCAGGTCAGCCGCCCCTCGCGTCCTCGGATCAGGCTGACCGCGTCCACCGCCATGCCGCCGACGGCCAAGGCCAGGATGGGGCCGTAGACGGCCGCCCACACCGGCGCCGCCTCGATCCCCACCGCGCCGCTTCTCAAGGAGAACTCGCCCAGGCCCGGAAAGCGGATCACGCCGATCCACCACATCACGAAGACGCCGCCGACGATCAGGGAGGCCAGCGCCTCCAGCCCCGGCTTGTCGTTCGCCGTCACGCCCCAGACGCGCGCGCCCTTCGGCAGCCATTCAGCCTTGGCCTTCTCGGATCCCGACAGGGACGCCCCCCACTTGGCCGGATCGGCCAGGCCGAAGGCCGACAGGTCGCGCACCCGCCACCTCGTCAGCCACTTCGGCTTGATGTCGTAATGCTCCATGATCGCCCCGGCCAGCGTCAGCGCCCCCAGCAGGGTCAGCCCTCCGGAGAAGAAGCCGTGGAAGGCCTGGCTGATCGCCCGCCCGAAATCGGCCGGCGCGCCCAGCACGCTGATCAGCAGCCCCAGCGCCTGCACCGCCGCAATGACGATCAGCCCAGCCTTGGCCCCGAACAGCCAATAGGGAAACAGCTCCGGCCCGATCAGGCTGTCCGGCCCCTTGCGGTAGCGGGCGGCGACGATCAGCGGGTGGCCGATCTCGTGCAGGATCGCCTCCTTCTCCTCGTCGCTCAGCGCCCGGCCCAGCTCCTCCTCGCGCGCCTCGACGCGGCTCAGGATCAGGTCGCGCAGCTCGGCGACGATGTCCTCGCGGTCCTCGGTCGGCAGCTGCGCCGCCACGGCCTCCAGATAGCGTTCGATGATGTCCATCGCGCCCTCTCCCGTCCCTTTTAGAGAATTCGTTCCAGCGAGGCGTTGATGCCGCGCCATTCCTCGGTCAGGGCGGCCAGCATGGCCTCGCCCCCCGGCGACAGGACGTAGAAGCGCTTCTTGCGCTTCTCCTCCTCGCGCCATTCGCTGGTCAGCAGCCCCTGCCCCTCCAGCCGCCGCAGCAGGGGGTAGAGGGTGGATTCCTCCATCTCCAGCCCGTCCGCCGCCAGCGCCTGACGCAGGGTGTAGCCGTAGCGTTCGGTCCGCAGGCAGGCGAGCACCGCCAGGACCAGCGTCCCGCGCCGCAGCTCCAGCCGCATCGTCTCGAACAGTTCCCGATCCACGGCGCCGCCTCACCTGCCGCCACATAGTGTGTGGCACACAGTGTATGCGACATACTGTATGAGGCTGTCAACGACCTTCGCTATCCCGGACGGCGAACCGCCTAATCCCTGTCGAAATACGGCGCGCAAAGCGGAAGAAATGACGGCGCGGCGCCGCTTCCTTCGCCTCGGCTCCACGGTTAAGGTCATCGATCTGTAGGGGGAGTTTTCTTATGTCGTCTCGTCGCCGCGCCGCCTGTTCCGTGCTGGCGCTCAGCCTGGCCCTGGGCGCCGCGCCCGCCCTGGCTCAGCAGAACCCGCCCGAGCTT